>JBPCOQ010000097.1:0-49175 GCA_051000095.1 Bryobacteraceae bacterium
ACCGCTCATCCAGCAGAGCCGCTATGGCTGCGAAGCGCTGCTTGACTCCATCAATGCTCTCCACTGCCTTCAAGGTAGCGCAAAACATTCCAATATGGAAATGTTATTTCCTAACAAGCCCTAAGCGGTTCCGGAATAAGCTCCTGAAACGTCCACGGTCGTCACCCCAATCCCACGGATCGTCCGCTTCTTCACATGCGCCGCTTGCTTCGATGGCTTCCCGTCAGCCTGCTGGAACTGATTGATCCAGCGATCGAGGTTCGCCTCCACGCTGCCGCCCTGGCCCGGGCCACAGTAGTAGACGCCGCATTCGCCGTCTTCCGCATCGCCAGCCGCGCTTCTCCGAAACAAACCGGCACTATCGCAAGTGACGCGATGGCTGCAAACCTGTTCATCATACTTGTTCAAGATCCGCCTTCAGTATAAGTGCTCACCGTTTCCCAGATCGTCCTTTCAAAAACTTGGAAATATTGCGGGCCACGGCTCGCACGTCCTCCAATTCGCATGCCCAGACGATCAGTACATCCCATCCATCTGCCCGAAGTTTTTTCTCATTCTGCCGGTCCCGCCGTTGGTTCCGCGCCAGTTTCGGACGCCAGTATTCGATGCGCGATTTTGGAATGTGCGAATCGATGCAATGAACGTGCCGATGCCAAAAACAGCCACGCACCTCAATGATTTTTCTAAGCCGCGAAAATACAAGGTCGGGCCTGCCAGGGAGCTTCGCAACGTGCAGCCGGTACCTGTAACCCATGCTGTGCACCAGCCGGCGCACTTTCATTTCCGGAGACGTATCCTTGCTGCGGATGCGGCTCATGTTTTCGCTACGCCGTTCTGGTGTTAAGACGTCTGTCACAGCGCCAGGTCGAGAGGGAGATCGCTGATGTCCTTCAATCTTTTGCCGTTCACCATGATCCTCACAAGATGTGCAGAGTCCTCAATACCAAGCGCTCCTACGCTGGCGATCAGTTCGGGCAACGCGAAATGATACACGCAGTCGATATCTCCTGTCCCGAGAGCCAGAGAAGCCAGCCGGCTTGGTATTGGCTCACCGGTAACTACGGCGATGTGCGGCAATTTTCCTTTGCGATTTCGAATCAGTTTCAGTGCTTCGGACCGGGCGTTTTGTGCCCGATCGCTTCGTAGCGTCCACTTGCAGGAAATACTTGCGTGAAGTATCGGTAATTCGTTATTGCGCCGCCGCATGGACGACCGTAGCGCAACGGTATGGTCAACAACGTACTGTTCGGCGTTGATAACTTCATCGGATTCGGGTTCCCTGACGATGAGGACGTCCGGTGCGATTACATAGTCGCTTCCCAGCAAGACTGCAAGTTGCGGGTTCTTATCGGCCAAATCAGACAACTCTGCCAAGTGGTGATATTGCTCGAACCTGAGGATGGCTCGCTTCTGCGGCGCGAAATCCCATTTGCCCGGCCGGATCATTTTGAGAGCGCTAAACGTCTGTTGGACAAACGACCGCGTTACCTGCTCAAACTTGCTGCCGGAGATTTGGCCCGCGAGACGGCCGCTTACCACCGCTTCAGATTGAATCTGATCGAATATCGCCTGCGCTATCGCGATACTGGTGGCGCTGTCACCATCCGCGTTCGAGGGGAATTCGGCCGGAAGAGTCTTCTTTGGCTTTTTTCGAGCCGTTATGCATAATAGCCCGCCTTCCAGAAGCGCGGCATGAAAAGCGAGCCGGGCGGCACTGAAAAGCGATGCTTCGCTCAACCCGCAACTCTCACTAGCCGCGAAGCGGTCAGGCAAGCCTTGAGACTCTCGCCAACCGCCTTAGCGAACGGCGGCGGAAACGCATTGCCCACTTGCCTGTAAGCAGCCGTTTTTTTGCCGTGGAACTGCCATCCGTCCGGGAACCCTTGGAGCCGGGCCACCATCCGGACCGTCAGTCGCGGCATGCCCTCGAAATCCTGACTGGGAGCCCGGTCCGCGACGCCGATTCCGTCCACTCCCAGCGCCGCCCACGCCTTTCTCGCTCGCGTTGGACCAAGGTCGGGACCACCGTGTTTATGAGATCCGCCCACGATGGTTGGCGCGATTTCATTAGCTTTTTCCCGCCATAGTTTCGCCCCCGCCCAACCGCTTGCCGCCATCAGATCGAACAGAACTTCGCCGACGGTCAAAGCCCGCCGTTGCGATGGCTCGGGCCAAGAGAAACGTTCAGCGTATTCCTTCCGCACCGCGACAAAGACCACGCGTGGCCGCAACTGAGGCACGCCGAAATCGGAAGCGTTCATCAGCTTCCAGCCAGGTTGATAACCGAGTTTTTTAAGCTGCCCGGCAACGTACTGGCGGTAATCCTCAAACACAGCATCCAGAATTCCGCGAACGTTCTCGATCATCACGCCTCGCGGCCGGATCTCATCCACCAGCCTGATCATTGCGGGGAAAAGGTTCCGCTCATCATTTGTTCCCAACTGCTTTCCCGCGACCGAGAACGGTGGACACGGCAGCCCCCCCGAGATAATGTCCGCTCCTTTAAAAGCCGAGCCATCGAAGGCGTTCAGATCTTGCTCAATGACGTTCCAGCCAGGCCTGTTTAACCGGAGCGTACCGCAGGCGTTCTTATCCAGTTCCACCAACGCCGCATGATCGAGTCCAGCGAGCTCCAACCCAAGGGCTTGCCCGCCTGCGCCGGCGCACACCTCAACTGTGGTCAAACCAGCCGCTGGCAGTTTGACCCGGCTATCGCTCTCCGGCCGCCTCGCGTTAATCCAGGGATTCTCGGATAACTCGGGGAAAAGGACAGTATTCTGGGCCGTACGCCGCTGTTTCATGGAAGCTTCAAGGCTCTTCTCTGTCGCATCGGCAGTTTTCCGCGAATCCTCTCATGACAATACCAAACGCCGGCTCGCAAAGTCCTCGTTTCGCTATCATGGCAGCAGAATGCCCTGTTCCCTCGCGGCGCACCGTCTCCCGATCTTGTTTCCAATCCTCGCCGCCACACTCCTTGCCCAACCCGCTCCGCCCAGGCAGCCCCTCCCTTTTAGCCATAAACAGCACGCCGCCACCGGACTCAAATGCAAGGAGTGCCACCAGAACGCCGACCCCGGCGAAATGATGGGATTCCCGGCCGCCTCCAAATGCATGGCCTGCCATGTCGAGATTGCGAAAGACAAGCCAGCCATCCAAACCCTCCAGCAGCTCGCCACGTCCAGGCAGCCCATTCCCTGGGTTCGCGTGTATCAGATCCCTAGCTATGTCGCGTTCAGCCATCGAACGCACCTGGAAGCCGGCGCCGGCTGCGAGCCCTGCCACGGACCCGTCGCCCAGCGCGATGCGCTCTGGCGCGAGGGCAACATCAGCATGGGCGGCTGCGTCGCCTGTCATCGCGAAAATCGGGCCAGTACGGACTGCAATCTCTGTCACGAACCGCGCTAATGGGTGTTTAACCGTTTTGGAGAACCGCTCCCTGGCAGTCGCGGCTCAGTTCCGGTGGCAACTGATTCCTCGATGCTTACGGAGCCGCGACCGCGAGGGAGCGGACCCCGCGCTAATCCGGTTCAAGCCTTCACGGTGATAAACTGGCAGTCGGAAACCTATGAGAATCCTTGTCGTCGAGGACGAAAAACGCATCCAGGATTTTCTCGCGCGAGGTTTGGAGAGCGCCGGGTATGCCGTGGACGTCGCGCCCGATGGAAACACCGGCATCGAGCTCGTCCACCGGACCGAATACGATCTGGTGATTCTCGACCTGATGCTGCCCGACATGGACGGGCTGAGCGTTCTGCAAAAGATCCGCAACCGGAAAGTGAGTCCTCCTGTATTGATACTGAGCGCGCGCGACGCCGTCGACGATCGTGTGAAAGGACTCGAGCTGGGCGCCGACGACTATCTCACCAAGCCCTTCGCCTTTGTCGAGCTGCTCGCCCGCGTCCGGGCCCTGCTCCGGCGCGGCCAGCCCACGCCCGAGCGGCTCCAGGTAGGCGAGCTCGCGCTCGATTGCATACGCCGCAAAGTCACCCGGGAAAACGAGAACATCGAGCTGGCTCCCAAAGAGTTCAGCATCCTCGAGTACATGATGCGCAACCGCGGCCGGCCCCTCAGCCGGACGATGATCGTCGAACACGTCTGGGACATGGACTACGACGGTCTCACCAATATCGTGGATGTCTATATTCGCCACCTGCGCAGTAAGATCGACGATAAGTGGCCGGCCAAGATGATCCATACCGTGCGCGGTATCGGCTATATGCTCGACGCGCCTGAGAAGCCGTCCGAAAAGTCCGTCTGAAGTTATGCCACTCGGCAGAGCCTTGCGTTTCCTGCGCAGCCTGCGCTTCCGCCTGGCACTCAGCTACGTAGTCTTTTTCGCGGTGCTCCTGATCAGTCTCGGTGTGGTTTTCCGTGAGGTGCTCAAAAATAATCTGGAGGCGCAAGCAACGGGCGTCCTTAACGAAGAATGGGGCGCTGTCAAGGGCTACCTACGCATCGACAGGAATGGCCGTGATTGGTTTTTCGACCATAACGATCCGGACGAGAACTATACCGTAGAGCGTTTGCGGCGGGTATATCTTTTAGCCGACGTCGAAGGCCAGCCGCTGGAGTGGTCTAATATTTACCGGTCACTCGGCTTCGATTCGCCAGCCTACATCAAGGCCGTGATTGCGGCTAGCCAGCCCTCTCTGCGCATCCGCGCCAGCGATCGGGGCGAGCCGTTTCTGATCCGTTCGGGTGTCATCTATGATGAGCGGCACCGCTACCGGTATTTCCTCGCGATCGGGCAGTCAGTCGCCCAAAGCCGGGTTGTGCTCCACGATTTCACCAGGAAGTATTTCAGCCTCATCCCGGTCGTGATCGCGCTCAGCGGCTTACTTGGCTGGTTCATGGCGGGCCGCGCGCTCTCTCCGGTCAACTCGGTCGCGGAGGCCGCGCAACGCATCACCCACTCCAATTTGGACACGCACATTCCCGTACGCGGAGCCGGCGATGAGCTCGATCGCCTGATCGAAGCCTTCAACCGCATGATGGCGCGTTTGAGCTTCTCCTTCGAGCAGGTCCGGCAATTCTCAACCGATGTATCGCATGAGCTGCGAACACCACTGACGGTGGTTCGCGGACAACTCGAGGTGGCCCTGTTCACAGCCAAAACAACGGAGCAGTACCGCGAGGCCATGGTGAACGCCCTCGAGGACGTCGAGCGCCTCTCAAATATTGTGCGGGCGCTGTTGCTCCTCTCCCAATCCGAAACCGGGCAGTTAGTGCTGCAAAAAACCGAAGTCGATCTCGCCTATGTATTGCGGGATCGGATCGAGGAGTTCCAGATCCCCGCCGAAGCGCAGGGCGTCACTCTGACCGCTGAGTTGCCGTCCTCTTCGACTGTCATAGCTGACCGTATTCAGATCGAGCGTCTGCTCTCGAACCTGCTCTCGAACGCTATCAAATACACACCGGCGGGCGGCAGCGTTCGCGTCATTTTGGAAGAGCAGGGAAATCAAGTCAAGTTCATCGTCGAGGACACCGGCGTAGGCATATCTCCCGATCACCTGCCCCATATTTTCGACCGCTTTTACCGGGTTCCCTCCTCCGATTCCGAGAAAGGTCTGGGCCTCGGACTGAGCTTCGTCGCGTGGATCGTGAAAGCTCACGAGGGTAACATTGAGGTCGAAAGCGAATTGCACAAAGGGACGCGTGTCATCGTGTACTTGCCCGCGGCCCAACCGGCTCTGGCACCTGCCGAGACTCCCGAGCTCACAGCCCATCAGTGAGCTGCGCCACCACCGGCGAAATGCGCGTCGCTTGCTCAAAAGTCTTGAAGCTCTCTCGCGACTCACGCAGGGAATCCAGATAGGGCGCCATTCGCCGGCGGATAAAGGCGATCATCGCCGCGTACTTAAAGGGAGTTGCCCAGATAGCACGGCTTTCCGGCCCTAATGCGGTCACTTGCCTTTCGATCGCTTCAATGATGAGACCAACGCCGACCGCCAGGCGCTGCAGATTGGCGTTCACATAGGCGCAGGTGTATCGGACTGTGTCCTGCGAAAGCCGATGTGTGATCAACCATCCAGAGAGCTCGCCTGCACTTCGGATTGCGATGCTGTTTGTGGATTCCAAAGGATAACGCTCGACCTCCCAATCTAGAGGAAACAAGGTTTCTGGTATCTGCGCGCGACGACGCTCCAGCGCTTGTCGTTCCCCGGCGGTTATCTCCGGCCACGGTATAACCGCGAACTTGGAAGGCAGCCGGTATTTGGCGATCCACGGAGCCGTAACTATTTTCTTCCCGGCGTGGCACACCAGCATGCGTGGTGCAGGCTCCAACCAACCGCTGCGCGACAGCAGCATACCCAACTCGTCGCCGCGCGACAGATCCGCGGTATAGCAGGCTGCGACGCGATTCGCGCCGCGTCGTTCGGATTCCGATTCGAAAGCCCGCAACATCTCCGCGCCGATCCCCTCACGCCGATATGGGGGCTCAACGAACAACGACAGTAGGTCAACCTTGTCGGAAGTTGGTTGGAAGCCGAGTGCGAGCCCCGCCGGCCGGCCGCTTACGTAAGCGCCCACGGCAAGTGCCAGCGGGTTATGAGTTGACAATACTTGCCGAAAGAGGGGGAAGGTCATGTGCTGGAATTCGGCCTGAGTCTCAGAGTTCAAGTACTGCAGTCGTAGTCTCATGCTGCGTCTTCCAGGGCGCGTGGCCGGGCGGGGGCCCCTCACTTGGATGACGAAGCGTAATGGCCAGAGGGCGCCCCAAACGACTCCGGTCCACCAGATCCCTGCCCAGGGACCACTCCAGGAGGGTAGACCACTCCAGGAATGATGGTCGTGTAATGGGGCCCCGTCTGAATCGGACCGCCGTAGCCGCCCGCCACCGCTTCGAGGTGCTCATCCGACAACTCGCCCCCAGTCTGAAATTCAACTGGTAGCACCAGATGGAGGTCGGTCGGTGTCTCTTCATGGACCGAAACACGGACCGCGTCCGCGAACTGAATCCCGGCCGCTTCGCGTATCGCTTTTTTAGGATCGCTCAGCAGCGCCGCCCGAAAGTCCGGCTCGGCTACTGCCTTCGCGATCAAATTTGTCTCCAGATCTTGTCTGGCCTGCTGTAGATTAGACACGTGTCTTCTCTCTCCTTGTTTGTGGTGTTGTTTTACGGATCTCTAGGATGCACATCGCAAAGGCTCGGAATTCAGGCACTGCAGCCGTAGTCTCATGCTTCCTGCTGAGGGCGCGTGGCCGGCGAGGCTCCGCCAGCCGTACTCTTAGCACGTGCCGGGCCGGGGTTTCGCCTCACTTGGAGGAATGGCCAAAGAGTGTTCCTAACGACCTCACTCGATCAGATGGCTGCCCAGGGTAGACCACTCCAGGAATGACGGTCGTGGGTTGGGGTGACGAAGAGGAGGCCCAGCCGCCCGCACCGACTCGAGATGCTCATCCGACAACTCGCCCCAGTCTGGAATTCAACGGGTAGCACGAGATGGAGGTCGGCCGGTGTTTCTTCATGAACCGAAACACGGACCGTGTCCGCGAACTGAATCCCGGCCGCTTCGCGTATCGCTTTTTTAGGATCGCTCAGTAGCGCCGCCCGAAAGCTCGGCTCGGCTACGGCCTTCGCGATCAAATTTGTCCAGATCTTGTCTGGCCTGCTGTAGATTAGACAGGTCTTTCTCTCCTTATTTGTGGGTCGTTGTACAGATCTCTAGGATGCACCCGGCAAATTGCGTTTGTCACTGCTCACCAAGCCACCCCATCGAGGTGCACCGGGTGATCGGAGCATTTTCGACTACTCGGTGAGGCTAATCGAATCCACGACATCGCACAGAATCGGATCGAACCGGGCCATCGCTGCCGAGGCCTTCATGTGTGGAATGGCGTCAGGATGGCGTATCATCGCCTCGAAGTCCTCGCGACTCTTCCATTGTGCGTAATTGACAACCTTTGTCCCATCGTGGCTCTTGTGAATGCTCGCGGAGATAAATCCCGGCATGTGTTTCATGGTGTCCTCGGTAGCGCCAATCAGCGCTTCCACAAGCTTCTGCTGCATCGCTGGATCCACGGTGAAAACATTGACAAGCGTGAGGATCTTGGGATTGCGTGAGATGGTCGCCATAACTCGGACTCCTTGCAGTCTATTATGCCCCGCGGTGCAGCTCCGGCGAAGCGCGAATCGATCTCGAATTCAGGACAAGCCGCGGTTGCCGGATTTCGGTCCCATCATCCGCGGTCGAGTTGCTCCAGAAGCTCCCTGGGGTACAGCGATCTCAGCTCAGGATACGCCTCCGCAAGCCGGATCAGGTCCAGTTCGTCCTTCTTGCGTTTGCTGAGACGGCGCTCTGGATCGCTGTAGGCCCAGAGCTTGCCGCGAGTGAGATCTTCCAGGCAAGCGACTCTCGCGGGAACCCCCAGAACGACTGCCTCCACGCACCGAGCCAGGAACGCCTGGTATCTTGCATCCGTGGTGAACTGAATCCGAAGTTCGCTACCAGGCGCCTGCGCATTCACCGAATGCGGGTGTTCTTCCATTCGAAAGTCTTGCTCCTGGAGGTACACCACTAGCTTGGAAAGACCGGACGCTATTACAACAAAATCGGCATCCAGCGTATAGACCGGCTCCACGAAACAGTTGACGGCCAAGCCGCCGATCAAGCAATAGGTGCCGAACGATTCGCAGGCTCGGATCACCCGCGCAAAATCCGTCGCGCCTCCCTGGGTTGTCAACTCGTACGCCTCCAGAGCAGTCACAACTTCACTGTATACGACCGTGCGCGATTGGTAAATACGCCTGGTTGGCTATTATTTGAGGATCTTCCAGCACGTCCCTTTTCCGCGAATGCCGCAGTCCTCGAAGCATCGTTCGGTCTTGGCGCGCTGACTGCTCTTGGTGCAATTGCACGTATTGTCTGTAGGTGGCGGCGGTGTTCTTTGCGCCACTAGCCTTGCGGCTGTCACTGATAGGCCGATAGCACGGAAGGTTTTTCGAGAGCGTGTGTTGCACGTTCTCGCCTACTTCTTCTGTTGCCGCACGACAATCAGCTTGGCAACATCGCCTTCATCCGAAGTTACAAAGCCCACCGTCACCTTGGCCTTGACCTTCAGATTCCCTTCAATTCTGGTGTCCGGCTTAATTAGGAATTTACGTTTCTCGGCAGGCTGGCCTAAGATGCTGCGCGACACCACGATCTTCTCGGCGGAGAGCTCGACGATTGGCCCGGAAAAAGTGTCCTCGTACTGAGGCTCCGATTTCTGGTTTTCAGGCTTAGGTGGTGGCGATTCCTGGGCAACGGCTGCGGTCTCACAGAGGAGACCGGCGGCTATAAGCGATCGCGCCAGGTGAATCCACACTCTTGAATAATAATCCAATCGCTTGAAACTACAGTGAAAATGCGATTAAGTACGCTTCATACTTCAACCCGCTCACACCAAAGAGTTTTGATTAACGTAGTTCAATCTGAGGGACACAGGCATTCTTGCCTGTGTGGAGCAAAAGTCAATAAAAAGTGCTACATTATCATCGAATAGGTCTCGATGCTTTTTGACTTCGATTTTGAACCTGTCTAGCGGTTCTCCTCCTCTCCCCCAACCCAGTCACAAGAATTTTACCCAATCTTCTCAATAACTTACCCCACTCCCGCTAGGAACCCCACCCCATAATAGATACAGGAGCCCTTTTCATGTCCTCTTTACATCGCATTACAGCCCTGCGCACCAACGGAGCCCTCAGCCGCGGCCCCACTAAGCCCGTAACCTGCCGCCTCTCTGCCGCCAACTCCCTCCTCCATGGCTTCGTCAGCCGCCACGGCCGCATCCGCAAATCCGTCGTTCTCTCCAATGAATCGCACGACCGCTCCAGCAACTGCTCGAACGATATCTCCTCCGTTTCCAACCTCGGGACTCCGTCGAAACTGACCTTGTGTAGGAAATGGCCGTCTCCAAATGGCCCAGCACCGGCTCTGGTCCATCCAAACCGCCACGCTCGATCTTGAAATGGATCGTCAGGACAGTAAAATTCGCAAAGAATTCGGTGAGCAAGAATCGGGTAAATGTGATGAACGTACTCGCCAGGCCATCGCCTTTAAATCCTTAGCCGATGAATCCGCCAGCCTGCACCTGCTGAATCGCTATGAGCCCGCCTGCGCCCTACCTACGAGCGCGCCCTGATGATCCTCCAATTCGTTCAATCCCAACCAGATACCGGTCCGCATGCGCAACTACCGAACGAACCTAGTCCCACAAACGAACAGTGCCTCGACCCCGTATGGCAGAGAGCGACCGTGAGGTACCGGTTGGTACCCAATTCCGAGGTCAATCCTAAGGCAGAAACTCTATGGCTTTCTTTGTGTTCGTTATTACAGAATAGGAACTGGGCGGGGACAATCTGAATGCGCTTTCGATCCAAAATGACGAATCTGAAACTGTTGACCAGTATCGCGGCTGGGCTCGCCTGTGGCCGGCAAGCGACTCCTCAGCAAGCCGCTCGCGAATACCTCACTCCACATCCCGAGTGTTCACTGTTTGGACCCCAGCGCGAAGCTTTCCTGTCTGCCTCCAGGGAGAACCTCCGGCTGACCACGCTTACCAATCTCGTGGTGGACCGCTTGCCCGCGCGCTCTGAGTCCCGGAGTCAAACCGCCCAAGCGGAAACCAAGGCCGCCGCGTCGTCCAATCTCATCGACAAGTATCTGTTCCAGGCGATGCAGGACGCTGGCGTTTCCCCGGCCGGCAGGACCAACGATTTCGAATTCATCCGCCGCGTCACGCTGGATCTGACCGGCCGCATCCCCACTGCTGCTCAGGTCCAAACCTTTGTGGCCGACGTCTCGCCGGATAAGCGCGCCAAGCTCATCGATCATCTGTTGAACTCGCCCGAGTGGGTGGATAAATGGACCATGTACTTCGGCGATCTGTTCAAGAACACGGCCTCCAAGCAAAGCTCAGGCACCGTGGTCCAGAACGAAGGCCGCAACGCCTTTTACAAGTGGATCAAGGACGCGCTGTCGAACAACCGGCCCTACGATCAGATAGCGCGCGACGTCATCGCGGCGCAAGGGTCCAATAATTGGGATCCGAAACAAGGTGCGGTCAATTGGACGGTACTCGGGCGCGTAACTGGCGGCCCGGTCCAGGACACGCAGGACCAGATCACGGCGAATGCCGCGGAGACCTTCCTCGGGCTCGCCAACCTGAATTGCCTGCTCTGCCACAACGGACGCGGGCATCTGGATTCTTTGAATCTTTGGGGCAAAAACACCACTCGTTATCAGGCTTGGCAGATGGCTGCCTTCCTCGCCCACACGCCTGTCGGATCCATCGTCCGTCCCGATCCCACCAAGCAGAATACCTACTACTGGTCGGTGATGGACAATGTGAAGGGCGATTACGTCCTCGGTTCCACCTCCGGCAATCGTCCCGCGCGAACGGGATATCCCGATAAGACCGTCGCTCCGGTATACCTGTTCAGCGGCAACGCTCCCAAGAGTGGAGAGAACTACCGCGCCGCTTTCGGCCGCGAGGTTACGGCCGACACCCAATTCTCGCGTGCGGCTGTGAACTATCTCTGGAAGGAATTCTTCGGCCGCGGCATCGTCGAGCCCGCCAATCAGTTCGATCCAGCGCGGCTCGATCCCGATAACCCTCCCACCGATCCCAGCCCCCAGGATCCGTCCCAGCCGTGGCCCTTGCAGCCCTCCAACGCGCGCCTGTTGAACGCGCTTGCCCAGAACTTCGGTACCGGCGGCTTCGATCTCAAGTCCCTCATGCGCCTCATCGCCAACTCGGATGCTTATCAGCTTTCCTCGCGTTACGATAGCGCTGCCTGGAATCCACAATGGGAGCCGCTCTTTGCCCGCAAGCTGGTGCGCCGGCTTTGGGCCGAGGAGATCCACGATGCGATCGGCCAGTCGAGCGGCGTCATGCCCGCCTATAAGGTGTATCTCGGCCAGGATCCGAACGATGTCCCCGGCGGGACCGTGGCGCTGAACTGGGCCATGCAGTTGCCCGAGACGAATTCACGCTTCCTGGGCGGCGTCGGCGCCAACACTTTCATGGACGCTTTCCTGCGCGGCAACCGCGATGACATCCAGCGGCGCGGCGAAGGATCGCTCTCCCAGGCGTTGAATCTGATGAACGACACCTACCTGATGACGCGCGTCCGCACCGCCAGTTCCGGAGCAAGCAGCCTTGTAAACGGTAGTCTTGCGGGATCCGACGACCAGCTTGTCAGTAACCTCTTTATCAACGTACTTTCGCGGTATCCAACCGATCAGGAAAAGAGCCTCGCGCTCGCCAGCCTCAAGATTGGCGATCGCAAGCAGAAGGCCGAGAACTTGCTCTGGTCGCTATACAACAAAGTCGATTTCATCTTTAATTACTAGGAGCCAATCATGGACGGCCAAGAGAAATTCCGCAGATTTGTCGAGAAGTATCCGCACCCGCACAAGACCTTCTTCAACCGCCCGCACTTCACGCGCAGGCAGTTTTTTCAGGTCGCCGGCGCGGGCATCACTGG
Organism: Bryobacteraceae bacterium; assembly: GCA_051000095.1. Lineage (GTDB taxonomy): Bacteria > Acidobacteriota > Terriglobia > Bryobacterales > Bryobacteraceae > JBBSHP01. The sequence goes on from JBPCOQ010000097.1 coordinate 12,473, forward strand.
CTCCTATCTAGTGGGCAGCGCCCCCGCGGCCGTGAACATCACCTCGCAATCGGCGACCACCAAGAACACCGCGAAGAACGTCATTTTCATTCTCCTCGCCGGCGCGCCGAGCCACACCGACACGTTCGATTTCAAAATGATCAATGGCGTAACGCCCGCGGCCGCCAAGCCCGAATCGATCAACGGGATCCTTTGGCCTACCGGCATTTTGCCGAAGCTGAAGGACAATCTTCCCGATTTCGCCATTGTGCGCTCCATGCGCGCCTGGGCCCTGGTGCACGGTCTGGCGCAAACCTGGACTCAGATTGGCCGCAATCCGGCCGCGGCTTTGGGCGACATCGCGCCCAATATCGGCAGCATCGTCGCCATCGAAAAAACGCCCGAGCGCCTGCCCACCCACTCCTTTCCCACTTTCGTCGGTCTTAACTCGGGAAGCGCCGCCGGTCCGGGATATTTGGCTTCCACCTTTGCGCCGTTTCAAGCGATCCCCTCCACCGCGGGATTGCCGGATACCACCAACGTCGACGGCCAGGCGCGGCTGGAGGAACGTTGGAGCCTGTTGCATTCCGAAGACGATCCGCTGCGAGTCAACTCGCCCCTGGGCAAGCCGCTCGACGACATGAACGACTTCTACACGGCGGCCAAAAACATGACGTACAACAGCAGCGTGAACCAGGCCTTCGGATTCTCAGCCGCCGACAGCATGCGCTTTGGCAATAACTCGTTCGGCAATGCCTGCCTGGTTTCAAAGCAGATCCTGGCTGCGAATCAGGGAACGCGTTTCATTCAGATCACCGTCGGCGGGTGGGACATGCACCAGAACATCTACGGCCTGAATGGCGATCCAACCAAGGGCACCAACATTTTTACCTTGGGAAAGACTCTCGATGATGGAATTTCAGCCTTGATCAACGATCTGAAAGCCGCTGGCCTGTTTAAGGACACGCTGATTGTCATGGCTGGCGAGTTTGGCCGCACCGTCGGCAAGTTAACCGCCGCTGCGGGCCGGGATCATTTCCCGCAGCAATTTGCATTCTTCGCCGGTGGGGGCATTCAGGGCGGCCAGGTAATCGGCTCGACGGTTGCCGACGGCTCAGCCACAAGCGACTCCGGCTGGGCAGGCACGAGCGCGACCGGTCCGCGCGACATCAAGCCCGAGGACATCGAGGCCACCATCTACTCGGCCATGGGAATTAACTGGACCACGGTGCGTTACGACGACCCATTCGGCCGCGGCTTCGAATACGTCCCCCACTCCGACCAAAACCTCTACGGCCCCATCCACGAACTGTGGGGCAGGTGATCTTGTCACCTGCCAGCCGGGCGAAGCCCGGCTTTGGAGATTGGCTCTTTGTAACGCAAAGCTCTCTTGGAAGCAGCCAAGAAGATTTCTCCGGACATTTTCGGTGCAGTTCTATACGGTAGCCATGACGGGGTCTCCACCGATCCACCATGCCGGTTATCATTGGCAGCGGCCTTTCGTTTTGCGGACGGGAGTTGACGTCTGAGCAACTGGAACGAATCCGGCAGATCACCCGCGAGTTTGCTCTCAGCCTGACCGAATTAGCTCTCACCGTCTCCGAGCTTCTGGATTGAAAGCGGCCCAATGGAGGGCTCAAGGGGCGGGAGTGCTACTGCTCTGCAATCGCTGCACCAGCGAGGCTGGCTTGCCAACTTGCCCACGCCTCAACCCAGAGCGAATCATCCGCACATTACGTGGGTCGAATCGCAGAGCGATTCGCAGTCGCTGGCCGGCGGTAAGGTTCACAGTTATGCACCACTGCAACTCGATAAGGTGGCGGGCGCCGCAGACCGCAAGCTCTTTGAACGGTACCCGCACCGCTATCATTACCTGGGCTATCGCGTACCGTTACGGCGCACAACTGCGCTACCTTGGTCCGCTCGCCCCAGGCCGGCATACTGGCCTGCTTGCTGTTCACCAGGAGAGGGAGGTTGGTTTTTGCGGGCCGCTTCGGTCCAGCCGATCCATTGATCGCGGTCCGCCATTTTCCAGGCCGCGCTGCTCACCTTCAGGGAAGAACAAGGTTTGGCAGCCGTACGCGCCAGGGCGAGACCGGTGTACACGATACAACTACGACGGGGTGGGCAGAACGTGAGCGTCGTGGCGCCGGACGCCAGCGCGGCCATTTACAGCTATGCGGGCAATCGGGTGACGGTCACGGACGCGGCTGGGAAATGGAAGACTCTTACCACGGAAGCGCTGGGTAACCTGATCAAAGTCACCGAGCCCGATCCGTTTGAGGGGAATGTGGACGCCAACTACACTTACGGATCTGCTTAACCATCTTACGCAGGTGAGTATGCGGCGCAAGACGCCGGACGCTTGACCTATGTGACGCAGACGCGCACTTTCACCTACGATGCGGCCACGCAGCGGCTGACCCGCGCGTAAAACCCGGAGAGCGGAACCGAGGGCGGGCGTGCCGTAACAGGTTCAATTGCTTGGCAATCGTCACGTTGGCCAAAACCTTGGTGCGCCAAGAGGATCACACGGCAGCGAGCGGCAACTCGTTGCGCGATCCCGCCATCTCGCACCAAGGTCTCAAGCTGCAATTTCTGGCCTTTGTTAATTATTCCCCATCGATGTGGATCGTATGTCAATATATGCCAGAACACTAGGAGAAATCACACGGAAGGAGCGTCGATGGATAGCGCCAAAAAATCTTGATTCAGCAATCCGGGCTATTTGAGGAGCTCCTGCCCGCTGAGCACTCAGCGATTAGCACCCGTCTCTGAAACCGCCTCGAAGCCCTCACGAGATTCGCGACAGCCGAAAGGAGATTATTTCCGACGACATTCTATTTGGGAACGCCGAAACGACCATTTCTTCCTGCGAATTGAGGCCAATTCCCGTCGCTACACTGCGTTTACTTTACCAAGGCCTGCACCGCTTCCAGTTCCTTACCGGCCTCCGACCATTTTCCTAGGGCCGTCAGATCGCGGTAACGCTGCAGGTGCTGGCGGATTTCTATAATGCGCTGGCCGGCTGGCGCTGACGCAGGCGCCGGTGCGGACGCGGTGGCCGGTTGGCCCTGCGCTGGCGCTGGCGGCGGGCCCGCGGGCATGCCGGCCAGTTGAGCCAATGCCTGTTGATAGGTGTCCGTGTAGATCAGCGTGTTGCCTACCGCCAACGCCACCTTCTTCAACTGCGGCATTCGGGCTTGCGAAGCCTGCAGGTAGATCGGCTCTACGTACAAAAATGTGTTATCGATCGGCAGCACCAGCATCTGGCCGCGCAATACCTGCGAACCCTGCTGGTTCCACAGCGTCAGGTCCTTCGAAATGGTCTGGTCTTGATTGATCCGCGCCTCCACCTGCATGGGTCCCAAGACGATCTCCTGCTTCGAGAGCAGCAGGACCACCTTCTCGCCCAGGTGCTCGCCATCGCAGCGCGCCATCATCAGCCCGATCAGGTTCTCGCGATTGCGCGGCGAGAACGGAATCATCAGAAGAAACTCGGGATTGGTTTCGCCGGGCAGTGTAGCCACCAGATAGTTCGGCGCGATCGGTTCCGGCGTCGTTCCTTGGCCTGACGTGAATTTCGGAACGTCCCACGCATCCGACTTGTTGTAAAACGTCTCCGGATCGCGCATGTGAAACGTCCGGTAAATTTCCATCTGAGCCCGGAAAATCAGCTCCGGATAGCGGACGTGCGCACGGATGTCCGCCGGCATTGCGGAGGCCGGTTGAAAAAGGCCAGGGAACAGGTTGTTGTAAGCGCGGATGAGGGGATCCTGCGGGTCGAAAATGTAGAAATTTACCGTGCCGTCGTACGCGTCGACAGTGGCTTTCACGGAGTTGCGGATATAATTGAGCGGCGCCATTCCCTCAAACTCGATGTCGCGGGAATAGGGATGCACGCTCGACGTCATGTATCCATCGATGATCCACACCAGCCGGCCATCTTTGCCAAGCATCAGGTACGGATCCGGGTCCCAAAGGAGGAAACCCGCCAGCGTGTTCACCCGCTCGGTGATCCGGCGATGGATCATCATCCGGCTTTCGGGCGTGAGATAGCTGGTGAGCAGGATATTCCAATCCCCGTGCGAAACGGCCGCGGCAGTGCGCAACGGGAAGGAAGAGATGGGAAAGCCGCCCTTGCCTTCATAGCGGGTCTGTACGTTGTGTTGGCCGGCCGGGTAATTGAATTCCGGCTGCGCCGTGCGCACGAACACGGGATCGTGTTCGATCTCGCTGAAGTACAACTCAGGACGCGTGAGCTTTAGATCCGGTACTGTAATCTCCGGCGGCGCGTCCTTCACAAACAGCACGGGTAACCCATTTGCGGTGATCTCGTTCGCTTCCGCCATCACGATGCCGTAGCCGTGCGTGTATATGAAGTGAGGGTTGATCCACCGCGAACGTGCTTCGCCCAACCCATTCAGGTCGAGCTCGCGCGGGGCCAGCAGCACCTGGCGAAGCTTGCCCTCCATCGTGTACCGGTCGGCGTCCACATTGGTATACACGTAAGGGCGGAGAGGCTGGATCTGCGACAGTGTGTCGCGGAAGGCTTTCCAATCCCACAGACGCACGTTGTCGAGCAGCAACTTGTGCCGGGCGACGTCGATGGGCGCTTCGGACTTGGCCTGGAACTCGATCTCGCGCGTGCGGCTGTCAATGCCATACGCCGAGCGAGTGGCTTGAATGTGACGATCGATGAAAGGACGCTCCAGCGAAATCTCGTTGGGCCGGACGTACAACGCGCCCACCGCGATCGGCACAGCGGCCCGCACCACTAACGCCGCGACCACAATTAATGCCCAGGCGGGACGGCGGATCAGGAACGCGGCCGCGCCCAGCACACAGGAGGCGATCAGCACCCACTGCAGTGGCAGGCCGATGTTCTGATTGACGTAGTCGATGCCCACCATGAAGCCATGGTCGTTGAGCAGCATGCCGTAGCGGGTCAGGTAAAAGCGCAGGGCGAGAGCGATCAGCAGCGCGGCGCCGAGGGCACGCACGAAGCGCGATTCGAGCGCCCCTTCCAGACCCAGATCCCGCAAATCGAAATGCTGCAATTGAGTGAGATCGGCGAAGCGGCTGCGGAGTTGCCAACCGCGCGCGCTGAGCCAATACACCAGCGCGGCAGCCACGCCAGTCACAATCACCACTCGCAACAGCAGCGAGTAAAACGGAAGTTGGAAAAGATAGAAGGTCAGCGGCTGGCCGAACACCGGGTCGTGCCACTCGGCTACGTTCAGGGCGAGGCTGCGTCCACCAAAGTAGCGGACCACGGTCCAGCTATCGATTGTGCCGAGCATGAGCAGCACGGACAAGATCAGCAGGACCAGGGCCGATAGCTTGGCGTAGAGAGGCCGCTCCCCTAGCCGTGTTCGCGCGAACTTCAGCGCGCGCGCATGTGCGATCCACAGGACGGCGAAGGCGATGAGGGTAGCCGCGACAGTCGGAAGGACGCTGTAAAGCCACAGGCTGTACCAGGTTTGAAGATGGCCCATCTCCTGCCACCACTGGTAATCGATCACCAGCGAGGCAATGGAGCGCGCGGCAATCAGCAGAATGATTACAGCCGCGACTAGATAGAGGCAACCTCCGCGGCGGCGAGCGCCTTCAATCTGCTTGTAACGGATAGTTTCAGCCAAAGCGGTTCAAATGTAGCACAGACATTCGTGTCTGTGTTGCCCTTTGACCCTGAATCGTCATGGCCGCGATACAATGAAGAATTCTGGAGGCTTCATGGCTGTGTTGAAACGCCGCGCATCGGTGGCGGCGAACATCGGTGGAGTGTGGGTTGGCGGCAATCATCCGATTGTCGTTCAGTCGATGACCAACACCGACACGGCCGATGTCACGTCCACTGTCAATCAGGTGATGGAACTCGCGCGAGCGGGATCGGAGTTGGTGCGGGTCACCGTCAACACAGATGCGGCCGCGGCAGCCGTTCCGAAGATCGTCGATACACTCGACAAGTTCGGCGTGCGGGTACCGATCATTGGCGACTTTCACTACAACGGCCACCTGCTGCTTAAAAAGTATCCGGACTGCGCGCGGGCGCTTGCGAAATACCGTATCAATCCCGGCAACGTCAACATCGGCAAGAAGCACGACGACAACTTCCGGACGATGATCGAGGCAGCGATTGAGTACGGCCGTCCGGTCCGAATCGGAGTCAACTGGGGCTCGCTCGATCAGGCGCTACTTACCAGGATGATGAACGAGAACTCGCTTTTGCCGGAGCCGCTCGATGCCAAACAGGTGACCATGCATGCGATCGTCACAAGCGCCATCGAGTCCGCGCGCGCTGCCGAGCATTACGGTCTGGGGCGGGACAAAATTATCTTAAGCGCCAAGGTAAGCGGCGTTCAGGATCTGATCGCGGTTTACCGCATGCTGGCGGCCCGCTGCAACTACGCTCTGCACCTCGGTTTGACGGAGGCGGGTCTAGGTTCCAAGGGGATCGTGGCGACCACCGCGGCGCTCTCCGTCCTGCTGCAGGAAGGAATCGGCGATACCATTCGCGCGTCTTTGACTCCGCTGCCCAACGGCGATCGCACCGATGAAGTGATCGTGTCGCAGCAGATTCTACAGGCGCTGGAGCTGCGCAGTTTTACGCCGCAGGTGACGGCGTGTCCAGGCTGCGGACGGACGACGAGCACGTTCTTTCAGGACATGGCGGACCAGATCCAGACTTATCTTCGCGAGCAGATGCCGGTGTGGAAAGGCCGGTACAACGGCGTGGAAGAAATGAAAGTAGCCGTGATGGGCTGCGTCGTGAACGGCCCGGGCGAGTCCAAGCATTCGAACATTGGGATTTCATTGCCCGGAACTTTTGAAGCGCCGGTTGCCCCGGTGTATGTGGATGGGCGGCTGATGATTACTTTGCGTGGGGACCACATCGTGGCCGAGTTTATCGAAATTTTGGACGCGTACGTGGCGCGGACCTATGCCCCCGCTGCCGTCCCTGAGCCGCGTAGCACAGCCATTCCTGGCTGTGTTGCTTGTCAATAAATCAGACGTAGTGGCCGAACCGGTGATGGCTTAAAGACCCACACCGACAAGAATGCCGGTTGTGGGTTTCATTGTTCTTTCCGCGTCAACTTAAATACGAAGTACCAATGCGGGTGTCCATTCACGTCCAGAATCGCGGCCTTATTTCCATTCTGCTGTATGTTCACGAATGTTCCGATTACAACCCGTAGCGCCTGATTGAAGTTTGGGGTACAAGTACTCTGACGCAACACTACAATGTGAGTTGCGGTTTCCACTGTGTAATCCCGGTTGACGCATGAGTGTATGCCAGTATCGAGGATGTGTGGCTCATTGTAGCGCTCTTCGGTAAAGTCCAACACCTTAGCCTGAAAGATCGGCAAAGGTGGCTTCTTTGCCGCAAAGCAGGGTAGCGCAAACAATATCAATACGGCAGCCTGTCTCACTTTACAATCCACTTCTGGAACGTCCAGACGCGAGCCGCTTTGAACTCTCCCGTTGTTATGCGGCCTTCACCGCAATCACTGATGATCTTGACGGTTAAAACACGGATGCCATCCCCGCCCTTAGTCGCATAGACATGTCCGGCCTTCACAAGTTCAATGAGACCATCGTTGTCGTTTAGCCGGATAGACTTCAGCATTTCTTCACAGGCGTTTAGAGAATCTGTTGTGAGCACGATTCCCTTGACGGCTGCCTTCGGGTTTAATTGACAGACATCCCCTGGCACCAAACAGTCTGCGGCGCATAGCGGTAGCGAAAACGCCATCAGCGTGAATCCTGCGATTAGCTCTGCGGTTCCATTCATCCGGCCCTTTTCTCCTTTCCAAGATCCACTGCGATCCCCGCCACATAGCCGCTAGTCACCAGCGGAAATCCCCCGGCACAGCCAAGTGTGTACGGTCCCGTCCGCATATTAAATTTCCTCGTACTTTTCAGCCAAGCGATTCGTCGTCAGAACAGGTTTTGTTTTACCTAACATGCTCTCACAAACAGAACGCCGGTGCTCATGGCCGTGTTGGTTGCCGGGACATCAGACCTGGTCGCCCCGGGCCTGTGGTGGCTTAACGACCCACACCGGCAGGAATGCCGGTGCCACTCCGCACTTCAATCTGACCTTTATGCACGCGTGTTTCAAGGCTCGGAGCCGCGTGCGTAGCCGGTCCATCCACAACCTTTCCGGTTTCCAGATTGAAGCGCGAGCCGTGCCATGGGCAGACCACCGTATCGCCCTCGATCTTGCCTTCCGATAAGGGTCCGCCTGCGTGAGTGCACGTCTCCGCAATGGCACAAACCTGGGCATTGTGGCGCACCAGGAGAACCGGAACTCCCTTGGCATCGACCTTCTTAAGCTCACCTTCGCGGAGCTCGCTATCCGCCAGAACCGGCACGAACTTGGCAGGTAGCGGTGGGCCGCCCGCGGCGTGGTTTACGCCCACCTGCTCGCCATATACCAGCTCGCCTCCCAGGTATGCAGCGCCAAACGCAATCGCATATCCGAGCAGCCCAAAGCCGCGCCCCAGATTTCTCTTTTTTTGCTTGCGGAACGTGAGCGACGCACCGTACAACAGGGTACCTCCGAGGTTCATCATGCCGTGCACCAAGCCAACCTTGCGCGCCCGCCCGTCCGTGTCGGACCAGTCGGAGATTCCGGTGAGAGCGGACCCAACCGCGCCGGCCAAGCCTACCGCCACAGCGAGGTCCGCGCCCTTGGCGAACTCCTTCCGGCCGGTAATGTCTTCGAGGGCGTCGCACACCAGCGCTACGGTCCACGCGCCTACCGGAATGTCCGTGAGAACCGGATGCAGAGGATGGCCCAGCCAAGTGCCGTGCAGCGCGTTCTTGACCTTCTGCCCGGGGACGCCGGCGGATTCAAAGACCCCGTGTACACCCTTCTGAACCTGATCGCCCAGCGGATCGAGCCACTCTTGTCTGTTGATAATATCCAGCGCTATTTCGCCTGCCACGTTGTGCCCCCCCCGTGCCCTCAGAGCATAGATGCACGGCGGCGCTGGCGTTAGACAAATAAATTTACTCTTCTTCTTCCTCAATGCCCGCTTTGGCGGCCTTGGCGGCGGCAATGATCTTGTCGGCCTGCTGCCCGGGCACGAAGTCGTAATGATCGAATTCCATCTGGAATGTCGCCCGGCCCTGCGTCATGGAGATCAGGTCGTTTTGATAGTTCAGCATTTCGGACATCGGAACGATCGCGCGAACGATCTGGGTATTTCCTTTGGTGTCCATGCCCGAGATGCGTCCGCGACGGCCATTCAGATCGCCCATCAGATCGCCGGCGTATTCGACCGGCGCCTGCACCTCGACACGCATGAACGGTTCGAGCAACGCGGGTTTCGCGGTCTGCATCGCAGCCTTGAAGGCCTTGCGGGCCGCGAGCTTGAAGGCCATTTCGGAAGAGTCCACGTCGTGATAGGAGCCGTCGTACACGGTGGCCTTGAAATCCACGACCGGAAAGCCCGCCAGGAAGCCCTGCGCGGCGGCTTCGATAATTCCTTTTTCTACCGCCGGAATGTAGTTGCGCGGAATGGAGCCGCCGAAGATTTCGTTCGCGAACTCAAATTTCGCGCCGCGCGCGAGCGGTTCCATGCGGATCCAGCAATCACCGAACTGGCCGTGTCCACCGGTCTGTTTCTTGTGCCGGCCCTGCACGTCGGCAAACCCCCGGATGGTTTCGCGGTAGGGAATCTTGGGCGCCTTCAATTCCACTTCCACCCCATAGCGCTTTTTGAGGCGGCTCACGATCACCTCAACGTGCTGCTGGCCGCTTCCCGCAAGTAGAAACTCGTTGGTTGCGGGATCGCGATAGAAGCGCAAGGACTGATCTTCCTCGAGAATCCTCTGTACCGCGTTGCCCATGCGATCTTCATCCTGCCGGGTCTTGGCGGAAATCGCGTAGGCGATGGACGGCTCGGGAAGCTCGACCTTGGGATATTGGATGGGAGCGCTTTTGTCGTACAGCGTATCGCCGGTGACGCTCTCTTTGAGCTTGGCAACCGCGCCAATATCGCCCGCGCGCAGCTCGGGGACGGGCTGAATGGTCTTGCCCACCAGCACTCCGATGTGGGCCAGCCGTTCGGCGCCATTGGTGCGGCTGTTGACCAGATTTGCATCGTTCTTCACGGCGCCCGACATCACTTTGAAATAGGACACACGGCCCGCGAACGGATCTGCGACGGTTTTGAAGACCAATGCCGATACGGGCTCGTTGCTCTTGAGATGGCGCTGGATCTCATTGCCGTTGTATTTGCCTGTGACTGGGCCACGTTCCGCCGGGGCGGGAAAGTACTCCTGCACAAAATTCAAAAGCAGATCGGCGCCTACATTCCGCAGGGCGGAGCCGCACAACACGGGAAACATTCGCAGGTCCCGGATAGCCTGGCGCAGCCCGTCCACAATATGTTGGACCGGCAGAGTCCCTTCCGCGAAAAACTCTTCCAGCAGCTCGTCGTTGCCTTCCGCCACCATTTCGACCAGAGTCTCGTGGGCCTTTTGAGCGGGTTCGGCGAGTTCGGGGGGGATTTCGCTTTCTTTCCCCTTGCCGTCTCCATCGCCCGAGTACGTATACGCCTTCATGCTCACCAGATCGACCACACCTTTGAAGTCGCGCTCCGAGCCGATCGGCAAATGCACGGGAACGGCGCTGCGTCCGAAATTGGATTGGACGCTCTCCAGCGCGCGCTCGAAGCCGGACCGCTCGCGATCGAGCTTATTGATCAAGACGGCCCGCGGCAGCTTGAACTCTTCCGCGAAGCTCCAAACTTTTTCAGTCTGAACTTCGACACCCGCCACGCCGTCTACGACAACGATTGCCGAATCGGCTGCGGCGAGCGCGGCCTTTGTGTCGTTGATGAAAATGTTGAAGCCGGGCGTGTCGATGAGATTGATCTTCTTCTTGTTCCACTCGGCGGGGGCAATCGCCGTCGAAATCGAAATTTTGCGCTGAATCTCGTCGTCATCAAAATCCGTGATGGTATTGCCTTCGTCCACCCGGGTCAGCCGGCTGGTCGCGCCGGTAGTGTACAACAGGCCCGCTGTCAGGGTCGTCTTGCCGGAATGGCCATGACCGATTAATGCCACGTTCCGGACATCTGCGCCATCATAAACTTTCACGCTGGTTCACTCCACGAGGAATGTTTTCAAACCGGATAGTAGCACAATTGCGGCCGGTTACCAGTGAGTGCCTGCATTGCTTGCAACAACGATTGTGCCTGACTGAGGAGCAGCCAAGCCGCGGCGAAACGGGGACCGATGATGTATCAGTTTTGCACGGCAACGTAAAGCGTCTGACTTCCTTTCGTTCCGCCGAGACTGATTGAAACCGGATAGGCGTTGTTGGCTGCAACATTGGGCACGATGACGTTGAATTGATACAGACCCGTGTAGTTCGGAGCCAGCCCGTAGTAGTTAAGAGTGGCCGGCGTCGTACCAAAGAAGAACTGCAAAGGTACGGTTAGGGAGTTCTGCTGGTCAACGATGGTTCCTGCCGTAAAACCACCCGTGACAGGGCCAAAGCCAATGCCATAGATCGTTAACGTTTCGCCCACCTTCGCCGGACGCGAGGCAACCCCGGAGATGGCTCCCGGAGGGATGGCAAAAGTCTGGCCGTCCGGGAACAGCGCGGCGGCATACTGCTTGCCACCGATCTGGAAGGCGGCCGGGGCAAGCAGGCCTGGTTCAGTCTGCTTCACGTAGATGCTGAACGGGTCGCTTGTGCCGTTGGAGTTGGTCAGCGTAATCACCGACGGACCGACGGGCGCATTGGAAGGAACCAGCGCATTCACCTGGCCGGCGCTGACGTAATCAACAAAGGCAGCTTGGCCTCCGACGGACACGCTGACGCCACCGAGCGACGTTGGAGCGACGGCGTTGATGAAGTCGGCGCCGGACCAGCCTTGGGTCGCGGAGGCCAAGTTGGTACCGTAGATCTCAATCCACGAGCCCGGCGCGGCGGAAGCGAATCCCCCGAAGGCGCCAGCGCTGACGATTCCCCCGGGCGTAATGACAGGTGGTCCACCTGGGGCGGAGAGGACGAAGGCAATGTCGTCGGCCAGGGCAGCGGAGTTGAGGAAGCGCAGGGCGATGTGGACGCGCCGCGTCCCGAATGGAAGGGTGCCGGCATGAGAGGTCTCGACCAAGGCCGTTCGGGAGGGGCTAGTGGCTCCTAACTGTCCGGTGGGCGCCAGTTGTTTGCCCGGCCAGTCAAAGAAAGTGTAGGTAAAAATTGGGATGTCTTGGCCCGCGCCCGCTAATTCGCCGAGCCACGCCGAAACCTGGTACGTCACCTGGCCGGAATCGATTAAGGCGGCAGCCGCAGATACATCAATGTCCTGATAGCTGTCCGCTCCAGTTCTTCCTCCGCAGAAGAGGTTCACGCCACGATCCGCCGGACCGGGATCGGAGATTGCAATCCATCCTGTTCCACCGTAGGGCGCGACGGAGGCGCCGTTTGTGGTGGACCAACCCGGGACGTAGAGTGTGGTGGATGTGTGCGGGGTCCCTGGCCCGGCTTCCGCATTGCCATTGACAACCAGGTTAGTGCCCAACACGGAACCGGCCGAAGTTCCGAGTGTTGAGAGTACCAGTGACAGACTGTCGGCGGCTGCCGATTGTCCGTTTAGGGTCAGCGTCACTGTGATACGTACCGTGTTGGAAGGCACGAGCCCGATTTGTTGTTGCAGCGACATGCCGCTCCCTGGATAGCTCAGAGGGCCCAGCGTGGCGTTGCTGAAGGTCTGCCCATTCGCATTCTGGAATGCCACGTTTACTTGCGCAGCCAATGTAGGGTAGGCGGCACTCCCCAGGTAAGCGGATGCTGTGTACTTTACGTTGCCGCCAGTGATGATGGAAGCGCCAGAGGAGACGTCAATGGGTTGCATGAGCGTCGAAACCGCGTTGCTGCTGCCAACGCCCCCGGTGAAGTACTGAAAACCGTGATCCGGTGGGGCTGGATCGCTCAGAAGTATATGGCCAGTCAGATCGTAGGGAAGCACATTGGGGTTGCCGGTTCGTATCCAACCGGGAATGCTCGATGCGGCGGTAGTAGTGGTTCCCGCCGGGCCGGCTTCGGCGTTACCGTTGAAGATCAGGTTGGTCCCCAGGATACTCTGCTGAGCGTGAATCAATTGCGCTGCACCGAACAGGAGAGCTGCCGTGTACAGAAATGTTTTTTTTCGCATGGATGCTTCCTTCTGTTATGAATCTGCGGAAACGGACTGCCTTCGCGCCAGGAAATCTACGGGCGTGTGCTTATGGATCAGCACGCTTCCCAGGTCTCTCCGGATCACCAGCCGCTTCGTCGAACAACGGGTATTAGCAGCCGTAATGCCTCGGAATGCCTTCCATGCACCGTCCCGCGCATAGCCCACCTCGTCCGGCGTGGGGTTCTTTTCCCGCGTGTTACGCCGTCGCCGAACCGTCGTAAGCTACGATGAAAAAAAGGTAATTAAATGGTAACTTTTGATTGGTCCGAATGCCCCTTGGTTGACGCCATTCCCGGCAAAGTCAGCGGTGCACCGTTGCTTAAAAATACCCGCTTGCCGGTGGAGGCCATCACCGGGAACTATGACGCTTTCCGCGATGAGGGACTATCACCGGACGCGGCTATTGCTGAAACTCTGGACTGCTACCCGGAAGCCGGCATCGACGCTATCAAGGCGATTCTCCACTATCGCGCCGCGCATCAATATCAGGCGCAGCCTTGAAGGTGTTTTTCGATGAGGACGTACCGCGCAAGCTGGCGCGGTCCCTGCCCCAGCATGATATTCACACCGTCGTTAGTATGCAATGGGGCGGTATCAAAAACTGGTGCGCCGCTCAAGCTGATCGAGCGCGAAGGGTTTAATGTGTTTCTTACCGGCGACAAGAACATGGAAAACCAGCAGCGGCTTGAAGGACGCCCTTCTGCGGTGCTGATTATGTCCGCAATCAACTGGCCGGTGGTCAGGCCATATATTATCAGAATCTCCGCCGTCCTTGACGAGGCGCGGCCCGGTACAGTCAAGACGGTTGATTGCGGCGTGTTCATTGCTCGCACCCACCACCCGAATAAGCAAGTTCCGACAGCGGCGGTGGATCAGATTTACGGACCGGTGGCTGCCGATACCTCCGGACGGAGTTTACTTCTCAGTACGCCCTGACAGACTCCGTCTAAACAAAAGTAGCGCTGTGATGCCGGCACCCAACAAGCTCCAGGTCGCGGCCTCCGGCGTTGTAGTTCCGGTTGGAATTGGATTGGGGGCAAGCCCATAAAATGAACCTGTGAAACCTGAGGACCCAGGACCGGCGGTGGCAGTTCCGGTACTGGTGTTGATGGTGTCGACCTTGTTATTCACGTCATCCCTCCGTATAAGGTGCCCGCTTCCATGAGCAGCGCCCCCATTTGCACTGAACCGCCAAAGGCACCCACCAGCGTGGCGGGGCCAGTGCTGGTGCTTAACGCGTAAAGGTTAGCTCCATCGGCAAAATAGAGCGTGCTCGAATTGGTGGAGAGACCGCGCCACAACCCGTAGCCTAGCCCCGTCGGCCCGATCAGTGTGGCTGCCCCCGTGGAAGGATTGAAGGAATACAAATCCTGAGTCCCCCCGAAATTCAGGGCATAGAGCCCGCTGGTCGTCGAGCCGAAGTCATCATAGTCGATACCCGCTGCGGTTCCAACGCTTGTGAGCGCTCCATTCGCGGGATTCACGGTGAAGAGAGTTCCGTTGGCGGTGTGGTAAGAGGTACCAAATATCGAACCGCCAGCGACAGCCAGACCGGCAAGAGTCTGGCCTGAGTTCCCGAGCGAGATAAACACGCCCGTATTCAGATCAATGGTGCCGAATTGACTGGTGCTCGATCCAGTATAGGCGATGCTGTTAGCGTTGAGGCTAGCGGCGGATAAAATGAATAACACCACACGGCACATAACTGCCCGAGACCGGGCATCCTGAAAGCGCATCGGAGTGTTCCTCTTTTTTGGCATGGATTCTTTTTGCTCCTTCTGCTATGAATCTGCGGAAACGGACTGCCTTCGCGCCAACGAATTATGAATTGGCAACCGCCACATATGACGTCTGAGTCCCCGCCGCGCCGCCCAGAATGAACGTCAAAGGAACCGCACCGCCGGCGGTGTCGATCGCCAGGCCCCTTGGTGTGTTCATAGACGCGCTGGTGGCCGGGCCGCCGTCACCCGAGTAGCCCTGCGTTCCCTTGCCACGGTTGTGATCACCCCGTTTGAAGTCACCTTGCGCACTGCGTTTGCATTCGTGGCGATGAACAGATTCCCCCGGCATCCAGCAAAATATCCCCGATAAAATCCGATGCGGCGCTGGAGGCCGAACCGCCATCGCCGATGGAGCCAAAGCGCCCATTGCCGGCCACCGTGGTATTGTCCCGTCCGTTGCTACCTTGCGGACGCGGTTATTAAGAGAGTCCGCGATGTACAGATTTCCCGCCGAGTCCACCGCAACCCGGGAGGGTTGATTGAGCGAGGCCTTGGTGGCAGGGCCACCGTCGCCGCTAAACCCTCCGCCGCCCGAGCCCGCCACCGTCGTAATGGTTCCGTTTGACGCGACTTTGCGGATCCGCTCATTGCCAATGTCGACAATGTACAGATTTCCGGCCGCATCCACCGCGATGCCGTTGGGATTCAGTCCAGCGCTGGCGGCTGGGCCGCCGTCACAGGAGAATCCGCCGCTTCCGCCGATGCCGGCGACAGTGGAAATCGTGAAGGTGGGTTGGCCCTGCGCGTAGGCCGCCGCCACCAGAACAGCGGCTGTGCCCAGTCGATGCTCATGCTCTTTGACCGCAGCACGCCCGCGCCGCTGCGCTATGCCTTGCCGGGTCCGGGAGCGGCTTGTCAATGGAGCTCTGCTCGGATACGGCCAAGGCGGCGGGCTTTGAAACGCGCAATCCCTGTCTTACGACGCTTGACACGACTACTGACATCCCGTAGTATCATGAACTTGGAATTTCAATGGCACGACGCTAAGGCTGAGGCCAAGTTGCAGGCCCACGGCGTCAGCTTCGCGTTGGCAAGGACGGCATTCAAAGACCCGTTTGCCATCGAAATTTTGGATGATCGTGAGGACTATGGCGAGGAGCGTTTTGTCATTATCGGCATGGCGGAAGGCGAGGTTCTTTTGTTCGTAGCCTACACCGAACGCGCCGACCGCATTCGCATTATTTCAGCCCGGAGGACAACCAAACATGAGCAAGACCACTACTTCAGACAGAACGCCTAGCCCGATGACCTTCGAGGCTATTGAGAAGGCCGCCCGCGCGGACCCTGACGCGTAACCGTTGACCGAAACCGGCCTGACGCGTATGAAGCGGACACCGCAGTCAAAAATTATTCGCCGCGCCTTGGAATTGACGCAAGAGGAATTTGCCGCCCGCTACCATATTCCGCTTGGCACATTGCGGGATTGGGAACAAGGCCGTGCGGAGCCGGATCAACCGGCACGAGCCTATCTTACGCTTATTGCTCGCGATCCCGATCGCGTGAATCGCAAGTTAAATCCAAAACCGCACTAACCCGCGCTCATTTTCAAATTCTCAAAAAGGTGCTTTTTCCGTGCTACTCCTACGTGGTCTCTCGGGGCCCTCGTTGAAGACGATGTTGAAATCCTAGCTTGGCCGTCTTTCGCCAGACGTTACTGATCCCGATCGTGTAAGGGATCGGCAAAGGGAGCCCCGGGCTCTGCAATTGGAGGATGACCATCCCGGTCGGAGCACTCGCCGGTATCTGTATGTTGATTTGATCCAGGGCAACGAAGCCCGGCGCCAGGCCGGCGTACTGCGCGAGTAACGTGACCTGCGCACCGGAAGCAGCGCTTTTAAAGGTCACCACAATCGGTAGCAGGCTCGGAGAAGCGACGCCTGGAGCCCCGTTGCCGGTCGCCGGGTCGAAAAGGGACAGGCCAAGGCCCGTCGTCCAGATGATCAACGTGTGGCCTCGTGAAGCTGGCGCGGACTGCGAGACGAGAAGCCCAGTATCGTTGTCCGTGATGACTGGCTCGCCCGTGCCCGTCGTAAAGATTCCGGCGGCGAAAGGCGCAATGTTAACGGTTTGCGCGATACCAGGGATGCCGTTGCTTACGACGGTGACCAGGGCGGTGCTTGGACCGAATCCCGCAAACGGGATCTCAAACGGGACCTGCGCGACAATTTGTGTTGGACTCACGTAAAAGAGGGGAGCGGGTATCGTATTGAAGAAGACTTGAGCTGGCGGGAGGGGCTGCGGCTGAAACTGCAACTGGTTTCAAAAAGGAGATCAGGTTGGGTGGTTCCCATTCACCACAGGACGCGCGGGCGGCGGCCGTTGACCTAACCACCGGTCTGAGCGAATCCAGTTACAGAAAGAACAACAGGAAACAGCAGCCGCGGAACGCCCATGTTACCCTCCGCTGTCGACATATTGTAACCCCCGTCGCCGCGCCACCCTTAGTAGGTGCAGCAACTCCGTCGGTTGTCCCGCAAGAACTCGAATCATCACTTCGTCAGCTTTCGGCTTCGGCCGCGGAATCTGCTTTTGAATCCGCGGGAAGACATTCGCTCCTTCGGTGGAAACCGAGTGTGCTTACTCCGGTCGGCGCATCCAGGTCTCTTTGATCAAGAGAGGCAGGTCGTGCACCCAATCATCCTTACTGACGCCGCCAGGATAGATGACGTGCGCGAGGTTATCTTTAGGTGTACGCGAGCACAAAATTCGCGTGCGCCACCCCGTAGTCGCCGTTGGCTGGTCCCGTTTTGTGGCCGAAGAAACGTCCGCAGCCCTCTCGACCGCCTCGATGGCCCGTTCCGTTCCGGTGAGACCGGTGAAACGCCGGTCGAAGAGATCCAGCCAGCAGCGCACCGCAGCCGGAGAATCACGTGCGGGATCGGTGGTCACGAAGACGAGCTTGACCTGATCCGTAGTGCCGGCGGGTAAATTCTTCAACGCGCCGCCCAGGTTCGCCATGTGCATCGGACACTGATCGGGACAATTCCTGTAGCCGAAAAACAGGAGCGTCACGTAACGATCGGTCCTCTGCCTGAAGTCGAATGCGGCGCCGGAAGTATCCGTCAGGACGAATCGCGGCTTCGGCAGAGGCGGCGTGACCACGCCACCCCGGGACGTGTTGACCTGCTGGACCAGCACGACGGAAGCGAAGATCGGAAGGAGAGAGAAGAATCGTGGCATCATTTGAGCCCCCTTATGCTTGAACGATTACCTCCCTTTCATGCCCGGAACATCATGTAGACCGCAGATGTAATTGAAGGTGCCTGGCGCAGTGAACGTCACGCGGAACCTTGAACAGCCGTGTGCAAGCTTGCGTTCGGGTCCTCATAACCTCTGCAAATGAACGATGAGCGTAGCCAGCGTATTGCTTGCGGTTAGCGGTTTCCCGTTGGTGACATCCTGTAGATAGAAGGTCATGCCGTCAGGCACCCAGGGGCCGGTTTGCGCCGATCCTTGATTCCCTCCAGACGCGAAAAGCGGGCCATTCGGGCTGCCAAGGTGAATCTCTACATCGGACATGTTTGGCGCATTCCAGTTGATGGTGGTGGTTCCATACGCGGCGCCGCCCATGACAGGTATGGGGTTTGGGGATGCGGTCAGGGATGGCCCATCGCCAGGGGCCGAGACCTCTCCGAAGAGCGTTTCCACCGGCAACGCCCGATAGGGAAAGCCAGTTCCCGGAGGAATCTGCACGTCGAGGACCGCCACGGCGCCGGCCTCGGGGCTGGCGTCGGCTTCGACGAGCGTGTATGTCTGTGGGCTCTTCGCTTTGAGGGTTGTGGGATCGATGTCGGCGCCGAACCAGACGATAGTGTTGCCGTTTTCCAGGCGCTGGGCGGCGCCCACTCTATCCGCGTACTTGTAGACGGGAACTCCGCCGTTGGCGCCAATCTGGTGGCGATACTCCCACACCTTGGCCGCTTTCATCGAGCGCCAGTCCAGCGCGAGTTCAAGAGCGCGGGTATACAGTCCGCCTTCATCCGCCGGCCGGCCGTTTCCGTTGTCGAAGAGGAGCAGATTTCCGTTCTCGAGCATGCGGACGTAATGCTCGTGGTAGAACCTGTCGCTTGGATTGGGGAAGGTAAAGTCGCTTTTGAATCGGCCGATTCGCCACGCGATTCGGTCGAACTGCGGCGAAATCGCGATCACGGTATCGAGGTACCTCACCGACATGAGGATCACGCCCGTCGGCGCGACCTGGAGGGAGTTCGCGTGCATCCACTCCTCGCTCTGCAGAGAGGCTCCCGCGCAGGGAAACGCACTGGCCAAATCGGAGCTGTTTCCTGGATCGGAGTTCGATGCATTTGTCCTCTCGGTCAACGGATCGAGGAAGTTGAACGGGTCCCACACAGTTACGTCTGTCCCCGCTGCGGGGTTCCAGCGGCGAATGCTGCTTCCCGCCTGCAACCGCTTGCCCTGCGGAGCCTGACCTGCGTCGAAGAACGGGTCCTTGAAGATCCTGCCAAGGTGGAGGACGGTGCCGCGGACACCGTCGGCGCCGGGAACGAGCTGTTCGTGCCAGTCGTTTCCCTGGCCCCAGATCCAGCCCGCGGGCGGCAACGGCTGCGGCGGCGCCACGCCGCAGGCGGGCGGGCTCTCGGCAACAAGGGTCCCGTCGGGCGTGATCGCTCGATAGAAAGCGTCCAAGGCCGTGGGACCACCCGTTCCCGCATCCCCAAAGAGCATATTCCTGTTCCGCTCGCGAACGATCGATCCCACGGCGTCGACTTGCAGTACGCCGGACGCGTTGCTCGGAAGGTTGCTGTCGTACCAGACGATCTGTGGCGCATCGGAGGAGTGGAGGTCTAAGCCCACCCAGCCCCGGAAGCCCGCCTGATTGTCCTGCACAATGACGAGCGGCGCCGTCGTACGCCCTGTTAGCGTGTAACTGTTCGTCAACAGGGGTGGCGGCAGCGGGCCGGTCGTGAAGCTCCCGCTCGCATTGCCCACCGGGGCGCCGTCACGGTCGAAACCGTCCACGCTGTATGTGTATGTCCGGTTGGCCCTCAACCTTCCGATGGTGATCGTGGTCGAGCCGGTGGCGGAGACTTGGGTGAGGCGGGAAACCAGCGGATCGACGCCCTGGGTCTGGTAGGTGATCAAAACGTGCGCCACGCTGGCGCCGGTCGTCACCTGAACATCGACAAGCAGCGAATTGTTCGGCCTCACCGCGGCGGTGGTGCTCAACATGTCTGCGTAGCAGAAGCTGCCCGTGGCGGCTCCCGCCAAAAGGGCCGCCACTACCAACGAGGCGGTTCGTCTCGAGATCTTCTTATGCAACTCTTGCATCGTCATCCCTCCTTTGGGGCAGGTTTTGAGACAGATTGGCATTGACTGCCTAGGAAGGTCAATCCTGGGGTGGTGAATTTTGTGTTCCCCTGATATTCCCGGCTAACTCCCCGGAAGGCAGAGCTTTATCGAAACTCGTGAAACGCGTATACTTTATCTTTGAGGCGTGAGCATGTTGTCGAATGGCAGCCCGATCCGCTTTGGTGTATTCGAAGTCGACCCGCACACAGGCGAATTGCGCAAGCAGGGTGTGAGGATCAAACTCCGGGACCAGCCTTTCCAAATCCTCCTGCTTCTGCTGGCGCACCCAAGCGAAGCAGTATCGCGCGATGAACTCCAAAAACAGCTCTGGCCGGGCGACACGTTTGTCGATTTCGATCGCGGCCTGAACAAAGCGGTCAATCACCTCCGCGACGCCTTGGGTGACTCGGCGGAAAGCCCCCGCTTCATCGAAACGTTACCGAAGCGCGGCTATCGGTTCATCGCGCCAGTCGACGCCGGTCCTCCCAGCGGCCACCCGCTCGAACCAACCCGGGAGATGCCGCAAGCACTCGCCGAACGGCCGGAGTTTTGGGCCGGTGCCCAATCACCTCGCGCGCATGGGGCAACCCGCAGCCTAAAGCTGA
The DNA here is from genome assembly GCA_051000095.1 of Bryobacteraceae bacterium. GTDB lineage: Bacteria > Acidobacteriota > Terriglobia > Bryobacterales > Bryobacteraceae > JBBSHP01. The sequence goes on from JBPCOQ010000097.1 coordinate 33,353, forward strand.
AGCTTTCGACTGGGCTTCCGTGGATGATCGCAGGTCTTGCGTCGGTAGTTGCGGCAATCTCCGGAGCGCTGCTATGGCGCGCCACACGGCCGGTGGATCGGCCGGTGGATCGACCGATGATGCGCTTCAGCGTGGACTTGGGACCCGAAGCAATCCGGGGACGGGCAGAGAGCGGTGAATTCTTCAACCCAGTGATCTCGCCTGACGGAACACGTTTCGTCTTCCCCGCGAAGGCGGCGGATGGCAGTAAGCAATTGGCAATGCGCCGCCTCGATCAGTCCATAGTCACCATACTTGCAGGTACCGAAGGAGCGGTCGATCCTTTCTTTTCTCCGGATGGCCAGTGGATCGGATTCTTCGCCGGCCAGAAGCTGAAGAAGATTCCCCTGCAAGGCGGCGAGGTCGTTTCGTTGTGCGATGATGCCGGCCTGGAGCGCGGCGCCTCCTGGGGAGAGGACGGCGCGATCATTGCCAACCTGGATCGATTCCATCTGTTCCGCGTGCCTGCAGCCGGGGGCGAACCGCAGGTCATCGGCAAGCCGGAGGAGCACGGGGAGCGGACCTGGCGTTGGCCGCAGGTTCTACCCGGCGGTGAGAACGTTTTGTTCACCGGCTTGGTCGCGGCTACGGCTGCCGCTGCCGATAGCGCCAACATCGAAGTCCTCTCGCTCAAATCGGGACGGGTCAAGGTGGTTCGGCGCGGCGGTGATTTTGGGCGCTACCTGCCAAGCGGCCACCTCATATATATCCGTCAGGGAACGCTCTACGGCGTACCGTTCGACCTCGGGCGTCTGGAGATTCACGGCGAGCCGGCGCCCTTGGTTGAAGATATCGCCGAATTCAGCCAGGTCTCTTTTTCGCGGACCGGGATTCTGCTATACGCGAGCGCGGCGACAAGAATCGCCCCCATTGCCTGGCTGGATAACACGGGAAAGTCACAGCGGGTGGTAAGCCCTTCCCTCAACCTATCGCGGCAGGCGGAGACTCCTCGCCTTTCGCCGGACGGCAACCGGTTGGCGCTGGCCGTTGCGGGAGACCTCTTCGTGCACGACCTCCCGCGCGGTACCGCAACCAGGCTGACCTTCGATGCCGCTCTGAACCGGCATCCGGTGTGGACCCCGGACGGGCAGCACATTGTTTACAGCTCGGATGTTCCCGCGGGCGACGGCGAATTCGGCATCTGGTGGATCCGCGCCGATGGTTCGAGCCAGCCTGAGAAGTTGTTCGGCGACAGGACTCCTCTTCAAGCGTTTTCGATTTCGCCCTATAAACGCGTCCTGGCTTTTGTTCACTCTGGCAAGGAGAGGGGGTTCGAGGTGTGGACGCTCCCGCTGGATTTGAACGATCCGGGTCATCCCAAATCAGGAAAGCCCGAGCCACTCGCGCGAGAATCCCTCAGCCAGGTTGACCCCGCCTTTTCACCCGACGGCCGCTGGATCGCATATGTATCTACCAACGGCGGGGGAAAGGGAGGCCAAATTACGGTGCGCCCGTTTCCGTCCGAGCCTTCGGCAGGCCGGTGGTCGGTATCGGAATCGGAAAGCGGGGCAAAGTTCCCCGTCTGGTCGCGCAATCGCAGGGAACTATTCTATGTGAATTCCGACAACCGCATCATGGTCGTCCGCTACACGGCCAATCATCACTCGTTCGTCCCGGAGAAACCCGGCCAATGGTCGCCAGTGCCGCTCTTCCGGCCAATTAACAACGGCCTTTGGAATCTGGACATCACACCGGATGGCCGGCGCTTTGTAGTGCTGGCTCCCCCTGAATCCAGGAGCGATGAGCCGAATACGGTTCACGCAACCATCCTGTTGAACTTCTTCGACGAACTGCGGCGCCGTCTGCCGTCAACCTGAGCTCAGCCGGTGCCGCAGCAAGGTGTCCGATTAAGACAGGGTGGGAAATATTATGCGCTATCCGGAGGATGTTTTCACCTCAACCGGGTCGCATTAATTTGAGTCCCGAAATACCAACATAAATGCGGCACGGTTTCCTGCAGCGCGACTGCACATCACCGAGTTCTCACCATTAGTCGAGAAATGTGGAGCTGCACATTTTTGGACAAGTCCGAGTGCCCCCAGTCCCCCGTCGGCAGAGCCAAGAACAGTTGAGTCGCCCGAAGTCCGCCGATTCGAGTCCGGAAACGTTCAAGCCGCCCGCGTGAAAAACCTGCTGTAGCGACGGCTTCTGTGTCGCGGGCACGTTATTGTTACTAAAGTCGAAGGCAGCGGGAGTATGTGTTCGAGAGCTCGACATGGTGCACTCCTTTGGATGTCATGGAATTTCAAGGGTCAGTTGCGCTGAGTCGACCATTGGCGGGCCGCTGGATGGTTGCGTTCGGCTACGCATCGCTCGACGTCCGCCCTGCGCATTATCCAGGGTGCGCTCACACAGGCATGCGTTGCCGGCAACTGTTTCAGCCGAATCAGCCGCAAGACACTGGTCGGCGTGACGCCTAAAGCGGCGGCGCCTTCACTGACGGACATTTCTTCGCGGGCCTGCCGCTCGCCCTCACGGTAGACCGGAATCGCATGGTTGTTGCGTAGCGAGCAGACACGCTTCGCGGTCCAACTCTGTCCGTGCGCCGTGAGGCGTTGATTCCGGTTCAGGATCGAGGCGATTCGCGCGTCTGGTTCGATCCGCGCCAGTATGCGAACGATCCCCACGAGTTCGTCGTCGGTGACATACCGATGCCGACCGCTGCGAGTCTTCTCGAACTCTACCTGCGTATGGTCGCCGCCCTGCCAATGCAATAGGAGGCGTATTGTCTCGCCTTCACACGTAGCGACGATCTCTTTCAGCGCGATACGAAGCAGGCGCTTCTTGCGCTCCGGCAAACTCTGCGAATCGTCCCAGAGCTTGGAGAGATCCCGCGCGAAAGCCATTAGCTCCCGCTTCTGTATGTCGGTGAGTGGCCGCTCGCGACCTTCTTGCAACATCACCTGCTCGGCTTCAAGCTGCGCCTCCGCGGTCAGCGCTTGGTTCCAGCGGCGTTCTAGCTCCGCCGCCACGAGCCGATTCGCCGGATCCACCGCATCATACTGGCGCCGGGCGCGTGTCACTTCATAGCGCGCGTGCTCTAAGGCCAAAGCCTTCTGCTGAATCCGTTCGTCGCCGACGCCTTGGAGAGACTCGATCGCCTCAATCGCCGCTTCGATGCCGATCGGCGCTAGCGATTGCAGCAGTTGCTCCGACACCAAGCGATCGGCCCGGAGCCCGCCGAACATTACGCAACATGCGCGATCGCGATTGAGGAGATATCCAGAGCATTGATACCGAATCACGCGTGGACCGGGGTATTGCGCCAGCAACTTGGCGCCACAATGGCCACAACGCAGCAGCCCAGCGAGCAGCGCCTCGCCGTGTTTGATCGATCCGCGCACCGCGTTACCTCGCGCATTGTCGTTATGGGCAATCATTGTCTGATTGCTCTGATAGACATCCCAATCAATGTAACCCTCGTGATGATCGGCGATCAACACCGCCCAGTCCTCGCGGCGGCGCTGCACCTGTCGACGAACCCGCTTCTGCCCGGCCTCAAGTCCCACGATGGTCTTGCTGCGCCCATACGCGTATGCCCCGGCGTAGACCGGATTCTTCAACACGCTGAGCACCGCGTGGTATCGAGCGGGCTGCCAGACGACCTCGCGCACCTCTTCTCGGCCGTGAGCGATTGGCAGCTCGATACGCTGCCGATCAAGCCAAAAATAGACTTGCCGTACGCTGCCTAACTCTGCAAATTTGCGAAAGACCAGATCGATGGTGGAAACGATTCTGGCATCCGGATCTTTCTCGATGCGGTCGTCCGATCCTTTGACATACCCGATCGGAACCCGTCGAACCAAGTCGCCTCGCTGCGCCTTCTGCAACAGCGCCGCCTGCGCACGCTCGCGGAAACTAGCGACTTCCATCTCGCTGATCGTCCCCTTCATGCCCAACAACAGTCGGTCGTTCGTGAGCCTGGGGTCATACACGGCTTCGGCGTCGATCAGCAGCGCACCGACGACGCTGCAAAACTCCAGCAGCGTGTGCCAGTCCCGGCCATTGCGCGCCAGACGCGACGCCTCAATGCTGAAGACGGCGCCGATTTGACCATCGCACAGCGCGCGCAACAGGCGTTCAAAGCCGGGGCGGCGAGTCCCCGATCCCGAGACCCCGAGATCGTCATCGATTACATCGACGTCTTGCCAGCCTAGCGCGCGTGCATGATCGACAAGGGCATACTGGCGCCGTTGGCTTTCCAGATTGTGCTGGACTTGATCGGGCGTGGACTGACGAACGTACACACAAGCCCGCCGGACAAGATGATCAGCGGTGATCTTATTCATCGTCGTCCTCCTCGCGGATTATCTTGGCCAATGCCTGCATCCACTGCACCAGCACCTGGCGTAGCTGCTCTTGCACGTCGAGTGGGAGTCGTACGGCGGGAACGGCGGCCGGTTCCTCGAAGAGTTGTCGTTGGCGTCTCGCTTGGGACTGCGGCATCGTGATCCTCCTCGTGAACATTGTGCATACTCGGGGAGAGGCAGGTCACAGCGATGCGGTGTAATTCGAGCAGCACGCGAACCGGCAGGCGCGCAACGGAGACAATCTTCGTGTGCGCGGCCTCGGGACGAGTCATCCAGGCCGGCACCGCCAACGGGCTGCCATCGGCCCGCCGCACGACATAGTAGACCTCGTCCTGAAAGTCGTAGACCCTCACTACTGGGAGGCACTGTGTACGCAACGGATGGTAGTGGTAATAGATCGTGACTTCAGCAGGGCGCTGTTGATGGGCAGTATGTCGTTCAGTTGTTCGACTACACAAGTGACGCCTTGAGCGAGATTGGGGCTTTCTTCCGCAAAACCGGAAAGTCGATTGTCACGTTCACGGTTCGTGAAATCTTGGATGACCAGATCGCCCAAAAGCTGGCTTGAAAATTTCTTCAACGCAACTTTCAGACACTACCGCCAGTTGACCTGCCCTTCGCGGTTTCTTATCATGGATACAAGGGAGAGTTGTAACCACTCCAATCGAGTATGGACAAACACCCAGCACTCACGCGCCGGACGATCGACATCCTGCATTCGATTGTCGAATCCTACATCGACACGGGCGAGCCGGTTGCGTCCCGCACCATCTCCCGACGCCAGGGAGACGCCCTCAGCGCTGCTTCGGTTCGCAACATTATGGCCGATTTGTATGATGAGGGCTATCTTTCGCAGCCCCATACCTCCGCGGGCCGCGTCCCAACCGAGAAAGCGTTCCGCAGTTACGTCCAGTCGCTGGCTGGACGGCGGGTTCTCGCAGCGGAGTTGCAACGTCTCCGCGTCGAGTTGGGCACTCTATCCACGATGGATGCGCGCATTGAGCGCTCCTCGCACATATTGACGGAAATGACCCGCAGCGTTGGGATCGCGGCGGCGATTCCCACCTCCGCCCAGACGCTCGACCATATTGAGCTGATTTCGCTCGGCGAGCGGCGCGTGCTGATGATCGTGATCACGCGCGATCAAATGGTTCGCAATCGGGTGGTAGCGCTTGCCGAGCACATCTCTCCCGATGAGCTTGGCTCCATTCGCAACTACATTAACCAGAACTTCAGCGGATGGAAATTGTCGGATGTACACAGCGAGTTGAGCCGCCGTCTGGAACAGGAAAGCGCTGCCTACGATGCTTTGCTAAGAAAGCTGACGCTGCTGTATGCCAATGGCCTGTTCGAGATCGATCCTTCTCCCGAGGTTCATCTGGAGGGCGCCAGCTACCTGGTTGGCCTCGACCTGCACCTGACTCGGGAAAAGATGCGCGAGCTGTTCCGGGCCCTCGAAGAAAAGAAGCGTATTCTCCTTCTGCTCGATACGTTTCTCGAGCAGCCGGATGGCGAGCTGGCCATTCAGGTCGGCCTGTCAAACCTGCATCCCAGTATGGGCCAACTCTCGCTGATCGGAGTCTCGATCACGCTGCCCGGCGGCCTGTCGGCTAAGATTGCCGTCCTCGGCCCGATGCGAATGAATTACGAAAAGGTGATCTCGGCTGTCTTACACATGGGTCAAGCGTTTCAAAGCGAGTAGCACAGGCTTTCCAGCCTGTGTGGGTCTTAAACTTCGGCAATTCACCACCTTTTACACTGAAAGTATGGATATGAGCGATACGATTGAAGATTCTCCGGCGCAAAGCGCTGGCTCCCCCGCCGATGGCCCGTCTTCCAGCTACGAAGCCGTCACCCTGGAACGCGACAATTTGCTGGCTGAGCGGGCCGAGCTGCAGGAGCGCTTGCTCCGGCGCCAGGCCGAGTTCGACAACTTCCGCCGCCGCGCCGAGCGGGAAAAGACCGATGTGGTCGAGTACGCCAACACCGAAACCGTGCGCGCTCTGCTGCCTGTTATTGATGATCTGGAGCGGGCTCTCAAAGCGGAGACTACCGACAAAGAATACGCCCGTGGCATGGAGTTGATCTACCAACGCCTTTCCGACTCCCTAAAGAAACTGGGCCTGGAGCCGATTGATACCACGGGACAGACCTTCGACCCCCATGTCCACCACGCCGTGGAGATGGTCGAGACCAACGATCACGAGGATCACACGATTTTGGATGAGTACCAACGTGGGTACAATTTCAAAGGCAGGTTGCTTCGCCCGGCCATGGTGAAGGTGGCTGTCAAGAAAACATGAACGTGACCAAACGCGACTATTACGAGGTGCTCGGGGTCTCGCGTGAATCCGACGACCCCGGTCTGAAAAGCGCCTACCGCAAGCTGGCGCTGAAGTATCACCCGGATCGAAATCCAGACGATCACGGAGCCGAGGAGAAGTTCAAGGAGGCGGCCGAGGCCTACGCCGTTTTGAGCGACCCGCAGAAACGCGCTGCTTATGACCGGTATGGCCACCAGGGAGTCCAGGGCAACGGCGGGTTCGATCCGTCGGCATTTACCGATTTTGGCGATATCCTGGGTGATCTGTTTGGCTTAGGTGACATGTTCGGCGGTGGCGGCCGGCGAAGAACCCGGTCCCAACGCGGCGAGGATCTTCGCTACGACCTCGAGATCGAATTTGCCGACATGATGCAGGGGATGAGCGCCGATATCCAGGTACCGCGCCTCGACCCCTGTGAGCGTTGCGGCGGCACCGGCGCCGAGAAAAACGACGGACTCACCAGTTGCCCTATGTGTCATGGACGGGGCGAGGTACTCTATCAACAGAGTTTTCTACAGATCCGGCGAACTTGCGCGCAATGTAACGGTCGCGGCCAGATCATCCGGCGGCCTTGCCTGAATTGCCGCGGCGATGGCCAGATCCGAACCGAGCGCAAGTTGAAGGTCAACATCCCGGCCGGAGTCAATACCGGCACTCGCCTCCGTTTGTCTCAAGAGGGGCAGCCCGGACCGCATAAAGGGCCGCCCGGCGATCTATATGTGTTCATCAAGGTGAAGGAACACCCGATCTTTGAGCGCCAGGAGGATGACCTGCATTGCACGGTCCCCGTGAACGTAGCCCAGGCGGTGCTGGGTATCGAGGTCGATCTGCTTACCTTCGATGGCCTGCATTCGGTGAAGGTACCCGAAGGCGCGCAGCCTGGAGCAAGAATTCGCCTCCGCAATTTGGGCGTGCCTCATTTACAGGGAAGCGGTCGCGGCGATCTGTTCGTCCACATCGACGTACGCACTCCCACCAAGCTCACCAAAGAACAAAAACGCTTGTTCGAGCAATTACGCGAAACCTTGCCGGCCCACAACGAGCCTCACGAAAAGAGCATCCTCGACAAGGTCAAAGACTACTTCATGTAACCCTACCCGTCTTCTTCAGCCACCCGCGCCACATATCGGTAAACGGCCGAGCCGCTCCACTGTGCAGTTCCTCCACCGTGTACTTCATCTTCCTTCTCCAGTTCGGATATTCGGCTGTCGTCCCCGGTAGATTCTGCTGCTCGGTTTCTTTGAAAAGATCCTCCTGATTCAGAGCCATCAGTTGACACGGCGTCGAGCAGAGGAATCCAACGATCGCGTTGTGCAATTCCGGAGTCAACTCCGGCACAGCCCCGGCGTCCCGGGAAAACCACCGCGGCAGCAGCGCCAGCCGGTGCAGCAGATCGAGCATCTTCTGCTTCTCGGCCGCGCGTTCCGCGACCATTCTTTGAAACACCTCTTCCGGAATGACACCGGCTTCCAGGCGTGCCGCGATATCGCAGTTCTGCCAAAACCCTGCTAAGGTTGGCAGATCATGCGTGCTGGCCGAAACCAGCGCCTGACGCGGATATTCGTCGAGGGTGCGGAACTGCCGGGCCTCGTCCTGTTCGAAATACAACAGCCGGTAGCTGAGCACCCCAAACCGGTTCAGCATCTCCCGGACGTAATCGGGTACCGTGCCGAGGTCCTCTCCGATCACGATGAATTGGCCTCGAACGCTCTCAAGCGCCAGAATGCGCAACAAATCTTCATGTCGGTCGCGGACGTAGGTTCCTTCGGTCGCGTCCATGCCTTCCGGGATCCAATACAGCCGGAAGAATCGCATGACGTGATCGATTCGGAGCGCGCCGCCGTGAGCGCTGTTTTTGCGGACCGACTCAGCGAATAGCCGGTAGCCGTCCTCATAATGATGAACGGAGTTGGGAGGTGGAAAGCCCCAGTCCTGCCCTTTCGGCGAAAAGCTGTCGGGCGGCGACCCAACCCGGCAGCCCGCGATATAGAAGGGCCGATGCGCCCACAAGTCGGAGCCGAAGTTGTCGGTAGCCAGAGCAAGATCGTGATATAGACCGATCGCTAAGCCGCATTGTTTGGCATGCTCCTGCGCGCGCTTCAGTTGTGTGTCGATCTTCCACTGCGCGTATTTGTAGAACAGAACACTGCGCCAATGTTGCCGGGCGAATTCGAGTGTTTCGGAAGACTCGGGCGACTGGAACGCTTCCGGCCACGAGCGCCAGTTCCACACGTCCGGTTGCGCTTTGTGCAGGGATTCGTCAAGGGCGCAGTACAGCGCATAAAGATGCAGTAGCCGGCCTTCCCGCTCGACATAAGCATCGAACTCACTATCACCACCGTTCTTAAGAAAGGCCCGAAACAGTACCTTGAGAATGCGCAGTTTTAACCGGCTAACCCGCTCGTATTCGACAAACGGAGCCTCCCGCAGACGCTGAATCTCGTCCCCAAAAGTGGCGCAGGCGGTTTCGCCGGCGCTCCCCGCTATGCGTTCGAGATCGAGGTAAATGAAGTTGCGGTAAAACGATGAATTTGGAAGATACGGACTGGTGTTATAAGGTTGCCGGTTCGGGATGGCGTGCAACGGATTCAGTCCGATGAAGCTGGCCCCTGTCTCCGCGGCTGCCCAGTCGATAATGCGTTCGAGATCGGTGAAATCTCCGCAGCCCCAATTACGATCGGAACGCACGCCGTAAAGGCTGAGCGCGAGTCCGCCCGCGCGCCCGGTTCGGAGCCACTCGGGCTGATACGCCCGGTCCGGGCAGACAATCAGATGCACTCGTTCAATGCTTGGGCCAATGAAGATAACATGATAGCCGAGCGGCAACCTCGAGGGAAGCCTCAGTTGTCCGTGATCGATCTGAGTCTGTATGGCAGTCCGTTCGCCGGATTCCCACTCGAAGGTCACCGCCGCGGACCCGTCCGGCAGGTTGACGCGTACCTCTCGGGTATCTTGCCCGATCACGAAAGTTGGAGGTAATGGCCGGGCCGATTGGCGGTCACCGCCGAGCGAGGCCATGATTGCCTGCAAGACTTCTGGCGAGGCGTCGTGCTCAACGCCAAAGATATCCCAGTACCGTGGCTCGATGCCCAACTCATCCGCGGCTGCTTCCAGCGACTGCATGAGATACTAGGATCGTGGATGTAGCCGATAAGTTTCAACTGAGCTTGCCCCCGGAGTTGTTCGCGCGCATCGATGACGAAGATGTCAGCGGACTTGCCGACGGCATCGTGACAACCACCTTGGGCAAGGCCGTGAACTGGGCCCGCAAGAATTCGATCTGGCCCATGTCTTTCGGCTTGGCGTGCTGTGCCATCGAGATGATGTCGATGATTGGATCGCGCTATGATATTTCGCGATTCGGCGCGGAGGTCATGCGCGGCTCGCCCCGGCAATCGGACTTGATGATTATCGCGGGCCGGGTATCCAACAAAATGGCGCCTGTGATTCGCCGGCTGTATGAGCAGATGCCTGAGCCGAAGTGGGTTATTTCGATGGGCGCGTGCGCCACTTCGACTGGCGTCTTCAGCAACTATGCCCTGATCCCGGTGAATCAGGTGATTCCGGTGGACGTTTATGTGCCGGGCTGCCCACCCCGTCCGGAGCAATTGATCTACTCGATCATGCTGCTTCAAAAGAAAATCGAAGCCGAGACGGGCACCATCATGAAGGTCCTGAACCTCGCTTAGCCGTACGCTGCTAAACATTTGTCGCATTCAGGCGATGAGACATATAGGTGTCTCATGGATGTTTCAGCTACCTCTTTGAATCTCGAGGCCGCAAGGCAATCGCAGCCCGCTCCGGAGCACGTCGCCGAACGCCGGGAATTGATTCAAGCGGCAAAGACTATTAATGGAAGTGGAGTTCTCGGCGACCAGAACGAGTTGGTGTTCGCGGTCGATCGGGCGACGCACCGGGCGATCATGCGTGTGGTCGATCGCGAGACCCAGGAAGTTGTCCTGCAGCTTCCTCCCGAATACGTCCTGCACTTAGCCGAAGATTTGGGAAATGGAAACCGATAAGTTCTTTTAACGCATGCGCCCAACTGCTTACAGGAATTACTTTGAAGACGAGATCCTCTCGGCCGATCCGGTTAAGCTGGTCCAATTACTCTACCGGGGAGCGCTCAATGCAATTGGCAGCGCTCGCCGCTATTTGGCAGCCGGCGATATTCAAGCCCGTTCTCGTGCAGTCACGAAGGCCATCAACATTTTGACTGAGTTGGTGCAGTCTCTGGATCACGCCCGAGGCGGTGAGCTGAGCCAAAATCTATTGCGGGTCTACGATTACTCGCAGCGTTTGCTGATTGAAGGCAACGGCCGGCAAGCGGATGCCCCCCTAGCCGAGGCCGAGCGCCTGCTCTCGACCTTGCTCGAAGCATGGCAACAGACGCAAACGTCTCACGCCGCTGAGTACGAGCCGATGAGTTGCGCGTGTTAGTGTGAACCGTGGGGCAGGTGATCTTGTCACCTGCCGGGCGACCGAAGGCCGCCCAGTCTAGCTCTTGACGTGCGCGTCGACGATGTTCGCCGCTAGCTCCGAAGCCGACACCTGGTAAGTCCCGGACTCTACCTGGAGCCGTAGAACCTCGAGCCGCTTGGGATCTGCGCTGTCCAGGCCTTGCGCGAGATTCGCCAAAGCGAGCTCGGAAATATCGGCATGGTCGTCCAGCCGGTTGGCCGAATGTTGGTGTTTGTCGTGAGAGCCGGTTTGCTGAGCTCTTTCAGCCGCCTGGGTTTGAGGCGGCCGGTTGACGTCATCGATTCTCATGATTGGTTAGACCTGTTACCACCATCTTAGCGATTCCGAGGCCGCCGCTGGACGCCAGGGCTTGCGCGAACTGCTGTTCGCTGAGTTCTAACATTGTCGAGTCCTGTCCGTCTTCGTTGCTGTTCCAGCTTCCGCGCGCGCACTGCATCATCTGGGTGACGAGCATCGCTTCAAACTGAGAGGCGGCTTCTTTGAGCTTCGCGGTCTGCCGGGTCGCATGCTGAGTCGTGCTCGCGGTCGTTAGAAGCGCTGCGTCCACTTGCACCATCAGAGAACCTCCAGTTCGGCTTCGAGCGCTCCGGACGCCCGGAGGTTTTGCAGAATCGCAATGATGTCGCGCGGCGTTGAGCCAATCGACACCAGCGCTTGCACCAACTCTTCGACGCTGGCACCCTGTTTTAGAACTACGTTGCGCGCCTTCTCTTCTTTGGCGGTTACAGTGACTTGGGGCGTCACGGCCGTTTTCCCGGATGACAGAGCCTCCGGCTGCGATACCGCAAAGCTGGTCTGGATCTCGACGGTGAGGCCGCCGTGCAGGATCGACACCGGCGCGATCTTCACGTCTTTGCCAACGACGATAGTCCCGGTCCGCTCGTTGACGACGATTTTGGCGAGGCGATCGGCCTCCACGGTGAGGCCTTCCAACTCGGCCACGAACTCGACACTTCGGCCTTTGTAAGCTGCCGGAGTCTCGACGGCGACAACGCCCGATGTCTCGGCATGCGCGATCCGCGCCTCTGGGTAATTTCGATTAATCGCCTCGGCTATACGTGCCGAGGTCGTGAAGTCGGCCTGGCGGAGTTGCAGCTTCATTTTACCCGCGGGCGCGATCGATGGCGATCCCTTCTCGACGATTGCACCGTTTGGAATCCGGCCAGCCGTCGGGTGGTTCAGAGTTTGCTTGCTGCCGCCTCCACCCGCAACGAAGCCGCCCGTTACAACCGATCCTTGACCTACGGCATACACTTGATTGTCGCTGGCCTTGAGTGGCGTCAGGACCAGGATGCCGCCTTGCAGATTGGTCGAGTCTCCAATGGCCGAGACCGAGATGTCGATTCTGGTCCCCGGTTGTGCGAATGGCTGCAGATTGGCCGTGACCAGGACTGCGGCCGTGTTCCTCACGAGGATCGCCGTAGGCGAGACCACAACGCCCATTCGGGCGAGAAGGTTCGTCAAGCTTTGAGCGGAGAAGACGGTCTGGCGCTTGTCGCCGGTTCCGTTCAGGCCCACAACCAGCCCGTAGCCGAGTAGTTGGTTGTCGCGAACACCTTCGATCGCAACCAGCTCTTTCAAGCGAGTTCCGGCCTCAGCGAAAGAGAAGCCAACCAATAGAGAAATGATTAGGCGCATTTTAAAAAGGCAACAACCCGAGCAGAATTCGGTATAGAATGAACGGGCGTTTGACGGCGTCCTCAACAACTCCTTTGCCGTTCACATGCACCTCGAGCATGGCAAGCCTGTCAGACGGAATCGAGTTGACTGGGCTGAGGTCATCTGGTCGAATGATGCCGCGCACGGTGACCACCTGGCGCTCGGAGTTGACCATAATCTCCTTCTGTCCCATGACTACCAGATTTCCGTTGGGGAGCACATCGGTCACCTGAGCGGTTACGGTGGTTGTGAGAGAGCTCTGCCGGCTGGTAGTGCCCTGGCCCTGAAGCTGGGTTTCGCCAGAAAGATTAGCCAGATTGGATAACGCCGCTACTTTGACGGGCCCGGCTAGCGAGTTGATGGTTGCCTTGGCGCTTGACTTCCGATCGGTGTTGGTCACGCCTGATGACAGAGCCGATGCTTTGTCGGCCACGACGATCGTGACCAGGTCGAACCTCTGACTTGCCCTCAGATCCCGTGAGCCGTCGGCGAGCCGTCCACCGCTGGTGTAGAGAGAGCCGGGCGATAGGTTGGTGGGCTCCGCCGAGGTCCTGCCTCGAACGGTGGCGAGGTATTCATCGAGGCTGGGCAGAGGGTCAGGCTTGCGGCTCTTTTTCGCAAGGCAGACCTCCGGCGCGGAAATCAAGATCGATAACAATAGAAAAAAAACGATGCGCATCAAGCTCCTGAAGGGTGAACTTCGACCTTACCTTTGTCCGTGACCGTGGCCCGAAAGGTGCGGCCGTTGGACGGATTCTTGACCAGGATCGAATCGCCCTTACGCCCACCGGATTGGGCTTTCGCGTCGAACGTGATCTGCGCTTGGCCGCTCACCGCGCTCACTTGAACGACATCGCCCGCCGTCACCACGCGTGGGTTGCCGATCGATGGCGGCACCTTGACCTTGGCCCACACCGGCATACTCCGTCCTTGACCATATCCTAAGCGTCCGTTCCACAAGCCGGATGGCTGCAACGCGGCCCGCGCAAACTCCATCTGACCCTTCGGCACTCGGAAGCGGCTGTAGTCGAGAATCTCAATTTGATCCTTTGAGATATCGAGAGCGGCGGCCATGGCAGTACGCATCTGGTCGGGATCGAGTGGTTCCACCGAACGCTCGAAGCAAATGGACGCTATCCTTACACCCGCGATTCGTTCCAGTTCCCGCGAAGAGAGTACCCGCTGTATTCCGGGTGCTGGGGCGAATGAGATCACCTGGTCGGGTGGCAGGGACGCCAACGCCGGATTTGCCGATGCCAGATCACGGCCCAGAATATGGTCGCCGGAAATCGGGATACAGTCCGCAGCACGCATCACCAGCGCAGATACGAAGATGAGAGCGAATCTCATGGCGTGACGTTATTCACTTGCTGGTACATCTCGTCGGCGGCCTTGACCACTTTCGAATTCGCTTCATAGGTGCGCTGGCTAACGATCATGTTGATAAACTCTTCGACGATGTTGACGTTGGATCCTTCGACATACCCTTGCATCAGCGTCCCAAGGCCTTCCTGCCCACCCGGGTTTCCAATCGTCGGATCACCCGAGGCATCAGTGGGCATGAACAGATTCTGTCCGATACTATTGAGTCCGGCGGGATTGGCAAAATTCGCTAACTGAATCTGCCCCGCGACTTGTGATGCCGTTTGTCCCGGCTGAGTGTAGGTGACTGTCCCGTCCGGGGCTATCGTGATGTTCTGCGCTTGAGCGGGAATGGTAATCTGCGGCTCAATCGGATCGCCATTGCTGGTGACCATGTTACCGTCGCGGTCCAGTTGAAACCCGCCAGCACGCGTGTAGGCGACTTCGCCGGTTGGCCGGCGTATCTGGAAAAAACCCTTACCCTGGATCACCACGTCCAGCGGATTGTCCGTTTGTTGAAAATTGCCCTGCGAGAAGATGATTTCATTGGCAGCGGGTCGAGTGCCCAACCCGATCTGTAGTCCGCTCGGCACAATCGTTTGGGAGCCTGCGGCGGCGCCCGGCTGGACGAAGCTTTGGTAAAGCAGGTCCTGGAACTGGGTCCGCCGCATCTTGAAGCCGTTGGTGTTCGCGTTCGCCAGGTTATTGGCGACGTTGTCGATGTTCATCTGCTGAGCGGTCATGCCGCTGGCAGCGCTGTAGAGTGCTCGTATCATAATTGTGTTATTGACCCACCTTGGCCACATCGTCGATTAAGTGCCGGTTCATATCCGCCCCGATCGCCATTGCCTTTTGCAATGACTCAAACTGGCGCATCACATTGACCAGCCTGACCGCCGATTCCGCAGCCTGAAAGTTCGCCGCTTCTAGCCGGCCCTGCTGCACTTCCGTCTGGGCCGCAGGCTTCGGTACGTCCTGGCTGAGCAACTCGAAATAATTGCGGCCTTTCTTGGACAGCGCGTTCGGATCTTTGACATCGACCACGCTGATGTGCGCGACTTCGAGTCCATCCTGCCGCACGATTCCGTCGGTCCCAATGTCGACCGCCTTGGACGGATCCACTTGGATCGGCTTGCCGTCCTGTGCCCGTAGTGTGAAGCCGTCCTGCGTTTCGATCTGTCCATTTTTGGACATGCGCATGCTGCCGTCCCGCGTGTAAAGGGTGCCCGCAGGGGAAGTCACGGCGAAGAAGCCTTTGCCCGCAAGTGCGAGATCGAGCGGGCTACCGGTGGAGGAAAGCGATCCCTGAGAGAAGTCGGTCCACTGCCGCTCGACAACGGGCAGAGTGGCTGGGCCAGTGCCCGCTGGTGAATTGGCTGCCTCAGCCGACATATATAGACCGTAGAATTCACGATCCGCTTTGAAGCCCGACGCGGCCGAGTTGGCAATGTTGTTGGCGAGCACATCGAGGCTTTCGATGCGAGATCGCATGCCGCTAGCTGCTGCCGTAGTGAGTGCATCCATAACGTCTAGGATTCTATCCGCAGTGCTCCGGCGTTGGAAACCTCAAGGCACGCCGCGAAACGCGTGCCGGAGCATTGCGGATAGAATGCGTTGAACTGAGCCGGACCGTACTCTATGGGGATT
>JBPCOQ010000100.1:0-6579 GCA_051000095.1 Bryobacteraceae bacterium
GCAAATCACGTACACCTTTTAATCACGCCAAGCGTTGCTGTCTCGAAGGCCATGCATTCGCTCAAGAGGTTTACTGTTAGGAAAGCCAATGAATTTCGGAAGCTTACGGGGCGGCCCTTTTGGGAAGATGAAGTTACGACCATCTGGTACGCAATCAATCGAATTCGGGAAGATCGCTCATTATGGGCTGGGTTGGTTGCTACCCCGAAGCGTTCGTCTGGTCTAGCGCCGGGGCCGATTGCCAATCGGCCCGCAGGTTAGCAACCTGCCCCACTTGAAAATGTAGAATCGACGGATATCACCGCGCAACTTCAGCTTCCGCCGGTACCGCCCGAAATATTCCGGAATGTTCCCGCCGAATTGGAAGCTGTACATAATGTCCTCGAAATCAGCGGTGTGCGGCAGCTCGAGCGCATGCCCGGTTTCGTGCAGGCAGGTCAGATACACAATCGCGCCCGCAGCAGAGGGCCCGCGGATTCCAGGGGCGCCGGCCTTACGTAAATCTCCGCGCCGCGTTTGCCATCCACTAGGATCGGACGCATCTCTCCGTAAGTATGACCGGCCAGCAGCGCTAGCAGCAGCTTCGGGATCAAACGCCCTGCTTCTCGGTGAGCCTCTCGCCGGCCAGCAGGCGGACTTGATTCTCGAGCTGCTCAATGCGCCGCGTCAGTTCGTCAATCAGTTGTCCTTCCGGATCCGGGAGCTTGCCATGCTCGAGGTTATCGATGACGTCATTGCGCGCTCGCACTACCCGGCCCGGTATGCCGATCACCGTCGAATGATCCGGTACGGAGCGAATGACAACGGACCCCGCGCCCACTTTCACATAATTGCCGATCCGGATATCTCCGAGGATCTTCGCGCCCGTCCCGATCACCACGTTGTTGCCGATCGTCGGATGGCGCTTGCCACGCTCCTTGCCGGTTCCGCCAAGAGTCACGTTTTGATAGAGCAGAACATCGTCGCCAATCTCGCTCGTCTCACCGATGACGACGCCCATGCCGTGGTCGATAAAAAATCGGCGGCCAATCCGCGCTCCGGGGTGAATCTCAATACCGGTCAGCGCGCGTCCGAGCTGCGAGATCAGCCGGGCCGGTAAATTTAGGTGCCTCTGGTAGAACTTGTGCGCCAGACGGTGCAGCAGGATCGCGTGCAATCCCGGATAGCAGAGGACGATTTCAAGAACACTTTTGGCGGCCGGGTCTTCCCGGAAGATGGTCTCGACCTGCTCGCGAACCACTCGGAACATACAAAGGCTTAGGCTAATTATCTCGTAGATTCCAAAACACCGTTCCAGGATTCAACAGAAGCTGGCGGTATAATTCGGGTTCATGTCTCAGCGATTCGCGGTCGCCATGCTTTGCGCGGTTCTGGCCGCCTGCTCGCCCGCGGCGAAGCAGGACGACAAGAAATCGGGAACCGCGCCGCAGTCTATTTCAGCGGGGGCGTCCAGCAAGAATCCCGCTGCCAAATACATCGAGTTAGCCGGTTTTCGCGTGCGCGAGAGAGGACCCGGTAAACTGGAAGTGCAATTCGGGGTAGTCAATCATTCGGAAGCCGACTTGGGTGACTTGGCCATGGATGTGAATCTCCGGACCACCACCGCCAAGCCTGACGATCCGCCGCTCTGCTCGTTTGCCATCAAAGTGGCGGCCCTCGGACCGGAAGAGCTAAAGCAAGTGACGGCCACACTGCCCAGCAAATTGCGAGTGTACGAGCTGCCGGACTGGCAATATCTGAAGGCCGATTTCCAGATCACAGAACCAAAATAACTGTTTCGATCCGCCACACCATTTGTGGCGTAACACAACTCCTCTGTTGCCGCGTCGTATAGAAAGACACCATTTATGAATATGGAATTCTACATGCAGCGGTATTGCCGTCCGTTCTCCCGCCAGTTCTTCCGCGTTGGCGCATCCGATCCTACACTCCAAGGAGCAATTTATGGATAACAAGATGAGAAAACTCGTAGTCACTGGTCTCTGTTTCGCAGCCTTTACGGCCAGTGCGTTTGCCGCGCCGAAACTGCGGCTCGCTCAAACAGTCGTGGGCCCGGTCACCATCGCTCAAGGATCGAACGGAGCTGTGCAGTCGATCGATGCCCGAAATGCCAGTGATGGAAACCTAAACCTGCAGGTCAGTTCCTCGGTGCCCTGGTTGGCGCCGTCGCTCGGCGCGCCCCATAACTGCGCGGATGGGACTAGTGGCTGTACACCGGTTCAGATTGCGTTGCAGACAGCGTCGCTCGCAAAGGGTTCCTATACAGGTTTCATCACGGTGACAGATCCAAATGCAATCGATGCGCCTCAAACGATTGCGGTCACCGTGCAGATCGGTGGAGTGGTTCCCGGCAAGCTCGATTATTTCCTGCCGCCGGGCGGAATTGCCTCGACGAGCTTTACCACCGCGGGCCCGGCAACTGTCAATGCCACCACTCAGTCGGGTGGCACGTGGTTATCGGTGGCTCAAGATGGGACGGGCACTTTTTTCTTCAATGTGCCCTTCAAAGTCACGGTGGCCGCCGGGTCCTTGGCACCCAGCGATTACAACGGAACCGTCACCGTCGCTGGCTCCTCGCTAGCTTCCGACAACAAAAGCATTCCAGTTACCTTACACGTCACCACTCAACCAATCGCCCAGGCCGCCACAAGTCCCGTGGTGTTTCGTGCCGCTCAGGGCGGGGGCAAGCAGAACCTGACTGTCCCGGTCACAAATTCGGGTCAGGGTACGCTCACGATTTCGGGCGTGACCACCAGCACAACGTCCGGCGGCAGTTTCCTGACCGCGCAAGCTGGCACGACTGGTTCGACCATAGTGCTGACCGCCGATCCCACTGGTCTAACTCCCGGCACATATTCGGGAACCGCCGTGGTGGCCAGCAATGGCGCCAACAGCGCGTTGAGCGTTCCCGTCGAGCTGGATGTTCTCGCTCCGTCAGGACCGATCGCAAAGGCTGGTGGTGTCGTGAACAACGCCACCTTCATGGCCGGCGAGAGCGTCGCGCAGGGTGATATTGTCGCCTTGTTTGGCGACCAGTTGATTTCAGGCGACCCGGCCAGCGCGTTGACTTTGCCACTGTCGAGCACTCTCGGCGGCGCGCAGGTGTTTGTGAACGATCAGCCCGCGCCCGTCTACTTCGTCTCAGCGGGGCAGATCAATTTCCAGATTCCCTTTGATGCGGCCCTCGGTGAAGGCACGGTACGCGTCGAGCGAAATGGCCAACGCGGTAATATTGTTTCCGTCACAATCGCCCGGAGCGTGCCACGGCTGCTGCGCCTGACCATCGGTGACTACGGGATTATCACCAACCAGGACCAAAGTTTCCCGATACCCGCAACGCCCGGCCTTTCGAGCCATCCAGCCAAGGTAGGAGATGTGCTGACCATTTACGCCCTCGGCCTTGGTCCAACGTCTCCGGCGGTAGCGAGCGGCGTGGCCTCTCCGGCAGCGGAGCCGCTGGCGCGCGTCGTCACCAATCCCAAGGTATGCTTCGGGACACCGACTCCGTTTAATCAGGCAAATTGCGTGACGCCTCAATTCGCGGGGTTGTCACCAAACTTCGTCGGTCTCTATCAAATCAATGTGCAGATCCCGGCCGGCGTCCCAACGGGCGACACTCTTCCGCTTCGCCTGACCACAGACGATGGGGACAGCAACCCCGTCCAGATCGCCGTGAAATAGTGGCAGGTGACAAGATCACCTGCCCCACATGACCAATCGCCTCTATTACTACGACAGCTACCTAACCGATTTCCAGGCGCAGGTGGTCGATTCCAGCACCGATCGCAAGCGAATCTATCTCGATCGCACCGCTTTCTACCCTACCTCCGGCGGACAGCCTTTCGACCTGGGCAAGCTAGGCGGCGTCCCAGTCACGGAGATCCTCGACGAAGACGATCGCATCGCTCACCTCTTGAGCGCGCCCCTGGAGGACACTGAAGCCGCCTGCCAAGTCGATTGGATCCGCCGCTTCGATCACATGCAGCAGCACACCGGCCAGCACCTGCTATCCGCAGTGTTTCTGGAGCTGCTCAATGCCCCCACCGTGAGCTTCCACCTGGGCGCGGATTCGGCCACCATCGATCTCGGATGTCCGGCACTCGATTCCGAGCAGATCCGAAAAATCGAAGACCGGGCCAACCAGGTCGTGTTTGAAAACCGCCCGGTTACGATCAGCTTCGAGGATCAGGCCCAGTATCTGGGGCTTCGAAAACCGTCCGAACGCCCAGGCGAGCTACGGGTCATCTCGATCCAGGACCTGGACCGCAGCGCGTGCGGTGGAACTCACGTGCGCGCTACCGGAGAGATTGGCCCGATCCTGCTACGGGCACGCAGCGAAGAAACCTTGCGCGAGCTCGTTGCGCTTCTCGCGCGAAGTATCGAAGCGCGGCTTGCCTGCATCGGCGTGCCGTTTCGCGCGCACAAATATCTGGCGGCAGTTTTCTTCAATATGCCGATCCGGTGTGGGACTCACGCCGCACGCGGGGCGGACCGCAGATGATCGATAGCCAAGCGGGTCGTTATGGCTTTCAGGTATGCGTTGGGCGATTCGATGGTGACTCCCTGGCCTTGTGCGTTATGAAAACGCAGAAACGCCTCTTGCGCCAGGTCCTCGGATTCGGCGACACTGCCCAGCATGCGGTACGCAATCCGAAAGCCAGGTGGCGGAGATTCGACAGGCCCGGCGGGGACGGTTCTCCCATGGGTCGGTTGGTCATCTCTCGAATCAAGACTGGCAAATCCTAACCGGAGAGCAAACATGAAGATTTTCCTTGCAGGAGCTACGGGAGCCTTAGGCAAGCGGTTATTGCCGCAGCTTGTAACCAGGGGGCATCACATCATTGCCACAACACGAACCCCGGCCAAGGCAGACGCGCTGCGCATGGCTGGCGCGGAACCAGCAGTGTTCGATGCTCTTGACCGGGAAGCCGTCATGAAAGCGGTCGCATCGGCGAGGCCAGACGTTGTCGTGCACCAAATGACTGCTCTCGCAAACGTGCGGAACTATAAGAAGTTTGACAAGGAGTTCACGCTCACCAATCGGCTGCGTACAGAAGGTACGGAATACCTCCTTACCGCCGCCCGAGCCGCGGGCGTACGGCGGTTTCTCGCCCAGAGTTATACCGGTTGGCCGAACGTACGCAGTGGTGGACGTGTGAAAACTGAACAGGATCCGCTGGACCCTAACCCGCCGAAGGCCATGCAGCAATCGCTCCAAGCAATTCGACAGCTTGAAGCGATGGTTTCAGGCGCGTCCGATGTCACGGGCATCGTACTTCGCTACGGCAGTTTCTACGGGCCGGGTACCTCACTTGGCCCCGCTGGCGAGATCGTGGAACTAGTACGTCAGCGCAAATTCCCGATCGTCGGTGGCGGCGCTGGAGTGTGGTCATTCATCCACATCGATGATGCGTCGAGCGCGACGCGAATCGCAATCGAAGGTGGCCCAGCCGGGATCTACAATATCGTCGATGACGAGCCGGCGGAAGTATCGGTCTGGTTGCCGGATCTGGCGCGAGTTCTCGGCGCCAAGCCGCCCCGGCATCTGCCCGCATGGCTCGGACGGCTGGTGATCGGCGAGACCGTAGTGTCGATGATGACCAGTGTGCGCGGCTCGTCCAATTCGAAAGCGAAGCAAATGCTGAATTGGCAGCCAGGATATGCGAGTTGGCGCGATGGCTTCCGCGGCGGATTCGCGGGCAAGCATGTTGACCTCGGGCTGTGAAGAGCCACACAGGCTCGAAAGCCTGTGCCACGCGGTGACGCTGCTATCCTTTATTTCAATGAGTTTCCTCACGCGATCCTGTTGGGCGATCACTGTCCTGTCATTGACGGTAAATGCATCCGCCGCGGAACGCTACACGGTTGACTGGCGCAAACTGGAGCCGCAGATTCTGGACTATTACACCGCGCTGCTGCGGCTCGATACCAGTAATCCTCCGGGCAACGAAACCAAGGCCGTCCACTACCTCAAACCAATTCTGGATAAGGCCGGGATCCCGAATCAGGTGTTTGCGCTCGATCCGAATCGCGCGAATCTGGTCGCCCGCCTGAAAGGGAACGGGTCGCAGCGGCCGGTTATCATCATGGGCCATACCGATGTGGTCGGGGTGCAGCGCGATAAATGGCCGGTCGCTCCTTTTGAAGCGATTCGCAAAGACGGTTTTGTATGGGGGCGCGGATCTTCGGATGATAAGCCGCATGTGGTCGCAAGCCTGATGGCGATGCTGCTGCTCAAGCAGATGAATGTGCCGCTCTCCCGCGATGTGATTTTTATCGCGGAGTCCGGCGAAGAAGGGACCAGCAGCGCTGGCATTGACTATCTGGTGAAGGATCACTGGAACGATATCGCCGCGGAGTTCGCGCTGGCGGAGGGCGGGTACGTCTCCTCGCGCGATGGCAAGGTCCGGTATGTCGAAATCACCACCACCGAGAAAGTGCCGCGCGGTGTGCGCTTAGGGCTTGTTAGGAAATAACATTTCCATATTGGAATGTTTTGCGCTACCTTGAAGGCAGTGGAGAGCATTGATGGAGTCAAGCAGCGCTTCGCAGCCATAGCGGCTCTGCTGGATGAGCGGT
>JBPCOQ010000184.1:0-5143 GCA_051000095.1 Bryobacteraceae bacterium
CAACTTCGCACCGCCTGTCAACGGGTCAACGGTATAAAGATTGTTGGCCAAATCGGTCGCATAGAGAGTTCCTCCAAACTTCACAAGATTGTTCGCCGAGGTTGGTCCGCAGGGAGAGGCGGGAGAGATACAGTCGCCCAAGCCTGTGGGGCCGATGACGGAGGTTACGCCAGTAGCGGTGTTGATCGAGTCCAGATTTCCGGAGAAGGTAAGAGTCAGCAAAGATCCATTCGGCCCAGGAGCCAACCCGTCCGATCCCTCCGGCGTATTGGGTCCGATTTGATGAAACGCCCCAGTGCCCAGATCTACCGTGCCAAACTGTTGAGAGCCGGTAAGTACGTACACTAAGGGACTAGCGTCGGCCGAAGCCGAGAGCAAAATGAGCGCGAGCAAAATCATGAGCTTGTATTGTGTTTTCATGGACAAATCTCCTCTTTGGTTGGCCCAAGGAACTGGTGGGCTTCTCGCACGATCGGCCGCGCCAATCCGTCATGAGTCCAGTTTGCTGTTTTCAGGAATGATCCGGTAGTATGATACGGTAACAGCGTCAGCCGGCATACAGGACGCCGGAGGGCCTATTCTTGTGACGTTTGGATCCGTGCCACCGCCCGACGTTTTACAACAGATCGAGCGTATTCTTGTTCATCCTCTGTTTCAAAAATCACACCGCCTTTCAGACTTCCTACGCTATGCAGTAGAGAAAACCCTGGCCGGCGAAGCCGGCCAGTTAAAAGAGTTCGTTATCGGCGCTGAGGTCTTCGAGCGAGGAGCCGGCTTCGACCCACAAATGGATAACGTCGTCCGGGTCAATGCCAACCGGCTGCGAAGTAAACTCGCCGAGTACTATCAGCACAGCGGCGCCGCGGATCCGATTCTCATTTCTATTCCAAGAGGCGGATATGTGCCCTATTTCTCTTGGGCTCAGCCGAACGACTCGCCAATCACCCGGTTCCAGGGACCGGCTAACGCAGATCGGACTAATCCGGCGGTCGGGCGCCGCCTGGAACTGGAACGGCTTCGCGGGGCGTTCGCAACCGCCTCCGGGGGAACCGGTATTCTGGCAACCGTGTCCGGCGATGCCGGAATAGGAAAGACAACCACCGTCGAACAGTTCCTATCTGAGTTCGACGCGATCCAAGGCACGGTTTGGATCGCTCGAGGGAGGTGTTCCGAAAGGCTAGCCAAGATGGACGCTTTCGTCGCGGTGCTGGATTGTCTGGATGACCTGGTCCACAACGCTCCGAGTGAGGTCTGGGGCCTGCTGCGAACGGTCGGGCCCACCTGGCTGGCGCAACTCAGGCCTGGCCAGGATCGTTTGGATCCCATCCTCGGGAAAGGCGATGTGATCTCACATGAACGCATGCGGCGCGAGTTCGTCAACTTCCTCGAAGCGCTTGCCGCGATTCGGCCTGCCATCGTGTTTCTGGATGACATTCATTGGGCGGATCCCTCCACCTGCGATCTGCTCGCCTATCTCGGTTCGCGCATGAGCGGACTGCGTCTGCTGATCGTTGCTGCCTACCGGCCTGGTGAGGCGCTCAAGGATTCCCAGGCTTTTTTTTCGACCCTCCTGGCGATGCGCCGCCGAGGCTCCTCAACCGATCTTGCGCTCCCGCTCCTCACCAAGTCTGACATCGAAGAGTATCTGACAATTCGATTTCCTCTAAATTCATTTTCGGCCGAGTTCAAAGCAGTTATACAGGAACGGACCGAGGGGAATCCCTTGTTCATGACCGATCTTCTGGACTATCTGGTCGAGGGCAAGGTCCTTACGGCGACGAATGGTACCTGGTCACTCGTTCCCGACATCGGGGCCGTGCGCGGGACCACTCCGTTCGGGGCAAGAAGCGTGATCCGGCTGAAGATCGAGCAGTTGGGCGAAGCGGACCGGAGCATCCTGCAATGCGCCGCCGTACAGGGCGTGGAGTTCGACTCGGCGGTGGTTTCCCGCGCGCTTGCCATCGATCCCGCCAACCTAGAGGAACGGCTCCAAGTGCTCGAGAGCGTCCACCGGTTTGTGCATCTGATCGACGAGCGCGCGTTTCCCGAAGGAACGTTATCGGCCCGGTACCAGTTCCTTCACGTCTTCTATCAGAATACCCTCTATGCCGATCTAACACCCACGAAACGTACTCGTCTGTGCCTTGGGGTGGCTAACTCGCTGGCAAGTCTTGCCGCCGCGGATACAGGCGGACTGGCCTCCGAACTGGCATTTCTTTTTGAAGCGGGGCGTGATGATGACAACGCCTCACGGTATTTCCAGCAAGCGGCCACACAGGCGGCCAAGGTCTTCGCCTACACGGAAGCAGCGGTCCTTTGTGAAAGCGGTCTGAAGTGTCTCATGCGGCTGCCGGAATCGACCGGGCGCGACGCCAGAGAGCTTACCCTCTCGCTGATCGCCGGCATGGCTATGATGGCGGCGCTGGGCTACGCGGCGCCGCAGGTAGAGGCAGTACACCGCCGGTCGCGGCAGCTTTGTCTAAGTTTGAATCAGGAACGCCGCCTCGTACAGGTGCTATGGGCACTGCATACCTGTCACATCAACGCCGGTGAGCTTGATTCCGCGCTCGAAATAGCGATGGAGATGCGCGAGTTAGCCAGCCGGCTGGACAGTCCGGCAGCCACGATCGAGTCTCTTCATGCGCTGGGAACGTCGCTCGCTTTTCTTGGGCAGCTGGTCGAGGCGCGCGAAGCACTCGAAGGCATCTTCAAAATTTGTCCCGTCGAGCAGTTTGTTCCCCGGCACTCGGTTTATCTGCTCGACCCATGTGTAACATCACTCAGCATGCTCGCGCGGTTGCTGGCGCTGCTGGGGCATGTCGACGAAGCGATCGAGAAGGCATACCTTTCTGTTGGGGTGGCGAACCGCATCCTGCATCCCCCCACGCTGGCTTACGCAACATTTTGGGTTGGATGGATACGGCATCAGAGAGGCGAACACGCTGAGGCGTGCGTCCATTTAGAAGCCGCAATGACTCTGAGTGACGAGCATGGCTTACCGCTGATTCGGGAGTGGGGCCGCGTCGTCCGTGGCTCCGCCCTAACGCATCTCAACCGGGTGGAGGAAGGTGTAGCCGAGATGCAGAGCAGCCTGGAGGCTCAGACGGCTATGCATTGCCGGCTGGAGCGGCCGTATTGCCTCACCCTGTTAGCCGAGGGACTCATGATCGCAAATCGGAATCATGAGGCGCTCTCACTGTGTGACCAAGCACATGCCATTGCTCTTGAGACGCAGGCACTAGGTTATGAGCCTGAGGCCCATCGGGTCCGGGCGCTTGCCTTACTTGCAATAGGCCGCGAGCCGGCCGCAGCGGAGCAAGAACTCGAGGCGGCTCTCGACCTGGCCCAGCGAACGCAATCCCGGTTGCTCGAATTGAGAGCAGCAACTACTTACTTTCAATTGAGACGTGATGCCGAGGCGCGCGAAACTCTCTGGAGAAGCGTAACGGGTCACTGACGTGATGAACCAGACATGGTTCATCAGCCCCGCCTTCAGGTACAAACCGTGGCCGGCTCTTCAGACACTTTTCGCCATAATCCGGAGGGGCTGTCACTGGACCAGGATGTTCACGGGCGGGCCTGCAACCAAGCTTGCGCTCAACTCGATTGTGGCCGATCCTTTCACCGTATCGGCAGGCACGCGAAAATTCACCTGACAGCCGTCCACCGCGCCGGGCAAGCCGTACGCTCCCAGCACTTTGACGGATCTCCCATTCACCCGCACCTCCACAAGCGAATCGACCGCGGCCAGCGGACCGGTCGGAAATGGCTGGCCGGGATTGACGCTAGGACGGGTCGAGCCAAGGCCCGTCGCGAAGAGGGACAACGCATCGCCCGCGGCCGCTGGCTTGGACGCGATGACGAGCGTAAAATCGCTGCCGTGCGTTACGGCCGCAATTCGAGGCGCGGCCATGGGGACGACGCACGCCTGCCGAAAGTTCACCAACAGATAACCATGGGTCACGCCGTCAACGATGTACCGTCCCACGATGTCGCCGCGCTGATTGATCGCGTCGGCCGAGGTAAAGGTAGCGCCGGGCAAATCAATCGTGCTGAATTGGCCCTTGCTCAGCAGAAAGCCATGGCTTATCCCTTCGGCGACGTAACGTCCGGCAATGTCGCCGCGAGCGTTGATCCCGGTCGCGGTAGTGCGGGTATCTCCCGCGACGTCAAATGAGGTGAAATCACCATCACTCAGCAGAAAGCCATGGAACACGCCGGCGCTGGTATACCCTCCCGCGATGTCGCCCTGAGGGTTGATCCCACCACCGATGGTTTGGACGGTGTTGGGGAAATCGACCTTGGTGAATTGGCCCCCGCTCAGCAGAAGAGCATGGGACACCTT
This sequence comes from Bryobacteraceae bacterium, assembly GCA_051000095.1. Lineage (GTDB taxonomy): Bacteria > Acidobacteriota > Terriglobia > Bryobacterales > Bryobacteraceae > JBBSHP01. The sequence goes on from JBPCOQ010000184.1 coordinate 4,346, forward strand.
GTCGGCACTCGTGTAGGCTCTCACAACGTCGCCACGAGGGTTGATCGCAAAGGCGTCGGTCTCGATGGCGCGTTGGAAATCGATCGCGCTGAATCCTCGAGTTGTGGGCCCGAACTTATCCTCGTGCTAGAGAGCCCCATGGATTTTGTCGTGCGTGCGTAAACGCATCAAATTAACTGTCAAGGCTCGTTGTTGGTCAAATGCCGTAAACGCTTGCCGCCGGCCATGCGCCGTGAGACGGGTTCCGCCCGCCTCACCGTCGCCGTGGTGCTGTTGGCTTTGCTGCTGCTCTGCGTTCATCGAATCCTCCCTCTGCTCCTTGCATGAAGATTCAGCCCTGCGCCCCGTAGGGCTACTATGGCTTCAGCTGACTTCTCCATTCCTGTCCCGCTACATTGCTGCCGCGGTAGTCCGGTGTGAGCGGACTGGAACGGAGACCTCTCGAGGTAAGACGTGCCTTCTTCTTCCGAATGCGTCGGATCTACCATGCAACGTTCCGAATGACTATCGGGCTTCCCCACGGGACGTGCGCAAGCGCATCCCTGGCTGGGTGACCCAACGCTGCTTGGCCTTATATCCGCTTCCTGTAAGTCGCATCCGGAATCGCGTCATCGGCTTTCTTCGGATTCCGCCTCGCGGCGGACACCCTTGCTTAGACGGATGGTTCCGGTCATAACGTCTAGGATTCTATCCGCAGTGCTCCGGCGTTGGAAACCTCAAGGCACGCCGCGAAACGCGTGCCGGAGCATTGCGGATAGAATGCGTTGAACTGAGCCGGACCGTACTCTATGGGGATTG
>JBPCOQ010000044.1:0-30857 GCA_051000095.1 Bryobacteraceae bacterium
CCACCTCGCTGACCTGCTGTTGCTGCAGCCACCCCGCTAAATGCTCGATCTCGCTCTGGGTGGTGCCGAACTGGCGCTTTTCATACTGCACCTGCGCGTCCTGTTCCCGCCGAAACTACCACCGCCAGCATCTTCTTGTGCACATCAATACCGGCTACACGACGATATACTGTAGACATAAATTACCTCCTGGTGCCGGAACGGCCCGCAACCGGGATCGTCACGGCAGAGGACCGGTTTCGTTAATTAATCACCTTCACAGGTTCTCCTGGCTTTAGATCACCAGAACCCCCACTTGTCTTTCCATACCGCGGTCCCAGATCCCGGTTGCGGGCCGTTCGGCAAACACGCAAACAGCCTCGACACATCCAGTGCGTAAGACAACCCACACTTTCCGGAGATCCTTGGTGGCCTGCAGGATGGTTAGGGCGCAGGTGTGTCGCAGAACATGCAGTGAAACGCGCTTGGATGAAAGCGAAGGACAATGCTTTTCAGCCGTGCGGACGTGCTTCTGTAGGATGTATTCGAAACCGGCCCGGGTCAGGGCCTCGTTGCGGGCGCTGAGGACTAGCTCCGGAACCCGGACCTCACCCCGGACAGATAGCCATGCTCGCAGAGCCGATGCCGTTTCCTTCCACAGCGGCACGCAGCGCTCCTTTCGCCCTTTGCCGTGGATCAGAACGCTGGTTTGCGGTTGAAGCGTTAAATCCCCAGCTCGGAGCCCGACCAGCTCCGATACCCGCAGCCCACCTGCGAAGCAAAGATGAAGCATGGCCCGATCACGGATGCCGTCCCGGACAGTTGGGTCAGGGGCATCCAGGATGGATTGCATCTCCTCGGCAGTGAGATGTCTGACGAGGCGGCTATCGGGTTTCTTTACAGGGATGGCCAGAATGCGTTGGATCTGCTCCAGCGCCGACGGCACGCGAAACTCCATGTAATGCATGAAGGATTTGATGGCCGCGAGCCGGATGTTTCTGGAACCAGCGCCATTGCCGCGAGTTGTTTCCAGATGATTCAGGAAGTTCACGATCGGAGCGTCGATGTGCTCCAGGTGCAGTTGCGAGGGCGGCACTCTGATGCAATCGCTGGCGTATTTGAACAGAAGCCTGAAGGCGTGCGCATAAGAGTCGCAAGTGTTCGGGCTGGCGCGTCGTTCGATGGGCAAGCGCTGCTGGAGGAAAGCCGTGATGTGCGGCGCGATGAGAATCGTGGCTGGCCTCGGGTGAAGAAGTCTTGGCACGAGTCTGCGATATCTCTCATCAGATCCGGCGTGGCCTGGAGATACCAATAGGTGTCGGCGATCTTGCTATGGCCGAGGTACGTTGACAGCGCCAACATGTGCTTTGTGATTCGATCGCGGCCATCAGGGCAGGTTTCCAGAGCCCTCACTGCGAATGAGTGCCGCAAGGAATGGATCGTGGGGCGAGGAAGCCCCGGCCCGCGAGGCAGGCCGATCTTTTCAATCGATTCGTGAAAGGCGGTCTCGGCATCGCCGACAAGTAGCCGGCGCCTCCGTAACGAGACGAACACGTGATCATCGAACGGGGCAAAGGACCGCCTCGTCTGGAGATAACGGTCCAGGCTTGCTTGGGTAGTCTCATGTAAAGGAACCAGACGGCTCTTGCGGAACTTTGAACAACGAATGGTCAGGCCGTCCGAGGTGATGTCATCAAAGGAGAGCCGGATCGCGGCACGCAATGCTGCAATAGCGTTGGCCCCGATCGTAGCGTGAACAGATAAAGAAGACCGCGCGGCATTCGTAATCCAGGCAAAACCGCTGCCGCAGAACCACTTCGCCAGGAACCGCCACGCGTTTTCGCGGGCGGTGCTGGACAAGGGCAGCGACTTCGTGTCAGGTTAGAACCAGCTTGGATGTGGTGGCCTGACGAAGGTTGCCATACCGGCTACCTCCGCCTTCGACGCTACCTTACACTGTTCGCCGGCTTTGCGGATGATCGGACGGATGAGTGCGCCCGCGGCGCGATGATATTGTTCGCCTTCGGCTCGTGTTCAGAAAACTACGTTTTCAGATGCTTGCTGACACACTACTGGCCCGATGCGAACTTAGAGACCGTCATTCGCTCCGGCATGATGTCGAATCCGGGCGATCAACGTCAATGACAGCCCGTCGTTGGGCGGCAGCCATAGCCGCTACAATAGTGGCAATGACGAGAGCTTGACAGAGCATCTGCATGCTCCATTCTGCCATCAAAGAGCTTTCGGAGGGGTGCCACTCATTGTGCCTTACTTATAAGCGAGTCAATCCAAGGCTGATTTGGATGGCCTCTTCGACACGTTCTAGCGTATCCAGATCAACCGTGCCCAGGAGCTGAATCAAGCGGATTCGATCCACTGCCCGGACCTGATTCAACAGAACAACCGAGGTGACTGAGAGCCCAGTGTACTTATCGGCCGCAAGTAGCACGTGGACCGGGTTAAGTGGAAAACGCACTGTGGAGGTGATCGGCGCCACAATGGTCATCTTCGTCAACCGGTTGGAACTATCGTTTTGGATCACGAGCGCTGGTCGAGTCTTTTGAATCTCGTGGCTCTAGCGCCGGGTCGAGCGTGGTGAGGTAGATTTCGCCGCGGTGCGGGTAGTTTTCTTTGTGGGTCCTGGTTTCAGTTCGTCGAGCTTTTGCCATGCTTCATGGTCCACGGCAAACCACTCTTTGGCAACTTGGCGATCAATGTCCTGGTCGCGCACCGCGGTCTGCTCCAGGCGGGCCCGAAGTGCTTCGGTGCTATGGTGGGACACGTAGTGCCGCACGGCCGTGTCGATGAACCGGCTGCGCTCCCCGGGCCTGGCCAGCCTGTCAATGGTTTTGACCGTGGTCTCTGGAAGCACAATGTTGAGACGTTTGCTCATGGGAGTAAAGGGTGAATGATCGGTATCTGTATCATAAACACATAGTGTGTGTACGTCAAGAGATTGCTATTCCGGCCCATTCCGGCCCAGGACCTTATGACTCCCGCAGCGCCGTCATCGGATCGATTCGGGAGGCCCGGCGTGCCGGCGCCCACGCCGCGCCAATCGCGATCGCCGCAAGCAGCATGGGCATCGTCGCAAACACCGCGCTGTCGAGAACCGTCACGCCGTACAGCATCGATGTCAGATAGCGGGTTAGCGCCCACGCGCCGCCCAAGCCCACGAACACGCCGGCCACGGCCAGCGCAAAGCTTTCCCGTACCACTAGCACCAGCACATGCTGCGGCCGCGCACCCATCGCGACTCGAATCCCGATCTCGCGCGTTCGCCGCGTCACCAGGTACGACATCACTCCGTAGACACCGATCGCCGCCAGGACGATCGCAATGACGGCGAAGGTTCCGATCAGCAGCAACTGGAATCGCTGCGGCGCGAGCGAGTCTGCCAGACGTTCTTCCATGGTCCTCACATCAAACACGGGTTGATTCCGGTCTACGGCATAGATCTGGCCTTCGACCGCCGCAATAGCCGCTCGCGGGTCGCCCGTGGTCCTGACAATCAGCCGCATTCGAGAGAGATACGGATCGCTACTCTGGCAGTTGCAGCGGTAAATCAGCGGCGCCGGATCAACCGCCAGCTCGCTTCCGCGTATGCTCCCGACGACACCGGCGATGGTCCAGCGCGTCGAGTCGTTCCGCCCCGTTACAATGCGTTGGCCTAAGGCGTTCTCCCCTGGAAAGATCTTGTTCGCGAAGGCCTCATTCACGACAATGTTGTCCGGTGACTGAATCGTATCCTCAACGCCGAAGGTGCGTCCGCTCCGAAGAGGAATCCCAAGTGTCCGGAAAAAATCGCGGCTAACCACGGTCACGTTGGTCTGCGGCTGTTGAGCCATTGGTAGGGAAGATCGGCCCGCAACCTGGAAAGCCATGCCTTGGAACGGATGCTTCTCGCTTAACGGCAAGTCAGTCGAGACCGCGGCCACCCGTACCATCGGAAGCTGCTTCACGCCCTCCAGGACCTCGTCGTAGAAGTGCGCCTGATTGGCGGCCGTTGCATAACGCGAGCGTGCCAGATTCACCCGCAAGGTGAGGAGGTTCTGTGCTGTAAACCCAAGCTCGGTCCTCGATAGTTTTACAAAGCTTTTGAAAAGCAACCCGGCTCCGATCAGCAATACCAGCGACACGCCCAATTCAGCTACCACCAGCAAATGCCGCAACCGCGCCGCGCCTCGTCCTCCGCTGTGCGTCTGCGTTGCGGATTTTAAGGCATCCTGGATGTTGACGCTTGCCGCGGCCAGTGCCGGAGCCATGCCGAACACAAGCCCGGTCAACAGCGTGAGTCCGAATGTGAATGCGAGTGTTGGCACGTCCATCGAGATGGCCGGATAATTTTCGAGCACCAGCGGTTTCCTGGCATTCAGCGCCGTGATGGCAAGTGTTGCGATCGCCACGCCCGCCAGTCCACCGGGCAATGCCAGCGCCAGGCTCTCCGTCAGGACTTGCCGCACGATTCTGCCGCGCGCCGAGCCGAGCGCCATTCTGACGGCTAGCTCGCGCTGCTGCGCGGCCGCTCGCGCCAGCAGCAGGTTTGCCAGATTCGCGCACGCAATCAACAGCACCAAACCCACCGCGAAACTCAGTACCAGCAGCGCCGGCCTGAGATCGCCGGTGACGCGCCGCTGTAACGGCATGGCCTGAACCTTCAAACCGCTGATGAATCCCGCCGTCGCAAAGCCCTTCGGATACTCGGCGTAGATCGCGCTCGCCAGCCGTCTCAATTCTGTATCGAGCTGAACTGGCGTGACGTCGGGCTTTAACCTCGCCAGCATATTCACCATCCGCATGGGGCGCATCGGCGATCGTGGCCTCTGAGAGGATTCGTCCATGTCGAGCGGCCGCCAGAGCTGCGTGCCGTTTGGATAATCGAACCCTTGGGGCATCACTCCGATCACCGTCCAGGGCAGGCGGTCCAGCGTGATCGTCTTGCCCGTCACTTGCGGGTCGCTCGCCATCCGGCTGCGCCAGAATGCGTAGCTCAACACCACAATGGGAGGTGCCTTCCGGCCAACCTCTTCCCGCGCAAAATAGCGGCCCGTGAGCGGCTGCGTGCCGAGGACCTGGAAAAATGAGGGTGTCACCTGACCTTGATTCAACTGCTCCGGCTTGTCGGCGCCGCTCCAATTGACCGTGGTTGAATCGTAGGCCGCCACGTCGTCGAAAACCCGGTTCTCCTCGCGCAAGCTGTAATAGTCGGCTCCGATCCCGACTTCCATCTGGTTCTTTCCCATCCGCTCGTTCAAGGCGTACACGCGCTCTGAATTTGGAAACGGGAGCGGCCGCAGCAGAACGGAATTCACCAGGCTAAACACCGTGGTGTTCGCACCGATGCAGATCGCGAGCGTGAGCGTCGCGGCCAGCGCCAGCATTGGCTCGCGCCGCAGCCCGCGAAAGCCGTAACGCAAATCCTGCATAAAATTCTCAATCATATTAAGCCTCCTCGCATCGCGGCAATCGTCCTTTCTTTGCGCCAGGTCGCCGAAAGAACGCAGAGCGGAGGAGCGAGCGTCCTTAGGATTCATCCCCGCCGCGATGTTTTCTTCAGTCTGCTTTTCTAAATGGAACCGCAACTCGTCCTCGAGCTCGCTTTCAACCTTGCCGCGCTTGAATAAGGAACGGAGCCGAAGACCAAGCACAGCTATGCTCCCGAAGCAGCCCGCACAATGCCTGAAATGGCCGCGGACAGACGCTCCCAACCCGCCGCTTCCTTCTCGAGCTGCCGGCGTCCGGCCCGAGTGAGGGCATAATACTTGGCCCGCCGGTTATTGTCGCTGGGTCCCCATTCGGCGGTAATCGCGCCTTGCTGCTCGAGCCGGTGGAGCGCTGGATAGAGTGATCCCTGCTGTACCTGGAGAACGTCCTGGGACATCTGCTTGATCCGTTGCGCGATAGCCCAGCCATGCATCGGCTCAAGCGCGAGGGTCTTCAGAATCAGCAGGTCGAGGGTGCCTTGGACGAGATCGGTCGGCTTGCTCATAGGCGTTGAAAGAGCTCCCGACAACAGATTAAATCAACTCTTGTAGATAATCAAGGGGAGAGTGCGGGAAAACAGCGGGGGAATGCTCCAGTACCTATCGATAGACATCTTTCCGGTGCCCAACCCGGATCACCTCAATCAGAAGAACCTGCGCTGAGACCGTGTAGATTACTCTGTAAGAGCCTCGCCGTATGCGAAAAGTGTGTTCTGCACCAGAGACCTTCCGAACGCCCTCCGGGAAAGGATTTTCTGCAAGAGTGGTTACTGATCTAAGAATATTCGCTGCGGCGTCTTTTGGGAGGTTCTTGAGTTCGCGAGTTGCGGAGCGCTTCCACTCAATCCTGTAAAAGGCCATCCGCTCTCAGCTCGGCGATCAGCTCATCGTGAGAGATTGTATCTTCTTCGCGCCGCTCGGCTACGGCCGCCAGGTCATCGATGTCCTCCAGTAACTGGTGGAAATTGTTCAAAGGAACAATGACAGCGGTCTTCTCGCCTGCGGCGTTCACTACATATTCGAGCTCGCCCAGTTCCTTTCGGTTAAGCATCGGTATATCGCGCCTCATGCAGATCTGTTACGTCAATCCTACTTTCCGATCCTATCATTATTTGTTTATCACTCCGTACTTCCGCAAAATCTCAACGGTTTTCTCGACCGGGAGCGCTTCGACCGTATGGCCCCGGCCCGTGGTGGTCGTCGCCCGCAGCAATGAGTTGTACACCGCCTCTTCGGTCGCCTCAATCACTGCCAGGAAGAGCGGCGACATCGCCTCATTCGACAACACGCTGGCTGCATGCGAAGTGGAAAACGCGATCGCATAGTCGCCGCTGCCGTTGCTCCCGGCTGCGCCCGTGCGGCCCAGGCCCAGCATGGTGCGGGCCGCCAGACGCTTCAGGTTCCGGGCTTCCACGGGCGCGTCGGTTGCCACCACGACCATCACCGAGCCTTTGCCTGAATCCAGCTCGTCGTGCAGGTAGTAGCGCCCCAGTTCGCGGCCCACCGGCGCTCCTGCAATGGTCAGCACGCCGCCATAGTTGGTCTGCACCAGAATCCCGACCGTGTAGCCGCCCAGCTTCTCCGGGAGCTTTCGCGAAGCCGTCCCAATCCCTCCCTTAAACCCCAACGCCACCGTTCCCGTGCCGGCGCCCACCGCACCCTCTTCCACAGGTCCGGGTTTCGCGCTCCGGAGCGCCGAGAACACCTGGTCACGCCCCACATGCCGGCCACGAATATCGTTCAAGTACCCGTCATTGGTCTCGCCCACCAGCGGATTGATCGACTGTACCTTTTCATTCCCTGGAAGCGCGAGCATGTAATCGATCAGCGCGTCGGCAACTCGCGGCACGTTCAACGTGTTTGTCAGCAGAATGGGCGTCTCGATCTCACCGAGCTCTTCTACCTGAGTGGACCCGGCCAGTTTGCCGAATGCATTGCCAACGAAAACCGCTCCAGTCACTTTCTCCGGGAATAGATTCCGCTGGTGGGGAAGAATCGCCGTTACGCCGGTGCGAATGTTGTCACCGCGCGAGAGCGTGGCATGACCAACCGCGACGCCAGCCACATCGGTAATGGCGTTGAGCGGCCCGGCCGGCAGGATCCCAACGGTAACGCCGAGATCGCGCAGCCGTGGCCTGGAATTGACGAGCGCATCCTGTCCAGGCAAGCTTACGGCTAGGATCATGGTGGAACCGATCAAGACCAACACAGACTGGAAAGTCTGTGTCACTCAGAAATAGAGCTTGAGCGCCAACTGCACCAGCCGCGGAAAGTTGTATTGCGCTTCGGGCAATTGGCCGAAGGTGGCGCTCGGGAAAGTGGTGTTCGGCGGATTCCGGATCGGCGTGTTCGTCAGGTTGAAGCTTTCCGCCCGGAACTGCACGCTGTAGCGCTCGCTGATTTGCGTCGTTTTCGCGATGGCAAAGTTCAGTATCGGAACGGCCGGGGCATTGACGTTGCCGGAAAAGCGCGGCGGATTGTAAGAGAGCCGGTCCGCATAAGTCGGAAATTGCGCGTAGCAAGCGGGATCGTTGTTGAACCAGTGGAATTCGTTCTGGCCGGTCTTTCGCCCGGTAGCGGGATCTATATAGTCGCTCCAGTTGCCACACTTGTTGATGATGTTCGGCAGGCCGATCGGAAAACCCGATATATACGTGAGGATGTAATCCGCCCGCCAGCCGCTTACCACTTTGCCGGTCACGCCGGTCACGTTCGCTCCGAAATGGCGGCCCTTCCCGAAGGGCAAGTCCCACACTCCGCTAAACGCGAGTTCCTGTGTCTTGTTATTGGAATCGAGCTGGTAGCGGAAGTTGTCGTCGCCATTAATATAGCTGGGGCCCGCGCAGCACAGGAATGCGTATTCCTTGCTGAAAGTCCAGGAGAATACCGAAGTGAAGACGCCCGCCTCGCCCGAGCCGCCGCCGAAATCCTTTTTCTCGATGCGCATCTGCATGGCATCCGAGCGGAAAGTCTGGCGCGAGATATTGTTGTCCGACACGCCGCCCCACAGCGCATAAGAATTCAGCAGAGCCTCGCGCGATAGAGTGGAAGCCGAACCACGGCCAGTGGTGGCAGGCAGTATTCCCAGGAACGGATTCGGCAGGTTGGTATTGAAAGCCGCCGGATCGGCGATGGCCTGCCTCAGCAGCGCCAGTCCCGCCGCGTCCTGCGGGAAGCCGATGTCGTGACTGGTGGGCGTCATGCCAACAAAGTTGCCGGAGAAAGCCACGTCCGCCACGATGCTTCCGGGAAATTGGTGCTGGATTCCGAAGTTGTATTGATAAGTACGTGGAACCTTGTAGACCAACGCCGTTGTGTTTGGTCCCTGGCCGTAATTGCTGAGGAGCCCGAGAGCCGATCCAGGCGCAGGGGTCAAGCCGTTCGGAAACGGATTCACGAGCGAGTAGGGGCCGGTCGGAGCGTTGGCGCAGCTTGCGCTGGTGCAAGCGGAAGGGATCGCCGGGTCGGTAGTGTTAGCTTGGTACGACGTGGTCTGGCTGAAGCCGGTCGTGCTGGCTCCTGTCTGAATGATCGACTGGTAATAGGTGCCGAATCCTCCTCGAAGCAGAGTTTTGGGCGCAACGCGGTAAGCGAAGCCGATGCGCGGAGCAAGGTCGGTCCAATCGGTGTAGAACTGGCGGCGAGGCAAGCCGTTGGTGCCGGCGAACCGGAAAGCGCCTTTGAAGACGGCGGGTGGGTCGGGGTATGGGTACTTCGGATTGGTCGCGTTGTATTGCGCTTCGGTCGCACGCCAGGCGGACTGCAATTGGTCGTTAATCGGGCTGACGGCGCTCACGTCGAATGCCGAATTCGCGCGATTGTAGCGCTCCAGATACGGCAACTGGACTTCGTACCGTAGGCCCATGTTGATGGTGAGGCGTTCATTCACGCGCCAGTCGTCCTGTGCGTAGCCCGCGTAATACGGGCGCGTTTCATAGGTGGACGCGTTATTATCGATGCTGCCACCGGTTGGGATGCCAAGCAGGAGAGTGGCAATGCCGTTGAACTGGTCGGTGGTGCTGGTAGACCGGTCAGTGGCCTGACGTGTCAGCGCGGGCCCGAATGTCAACGTGCCCCAGGCATTGCCCGGATTGTAGCTGCCGCGAGACTCGTAACGGTACTCAAAACCGAAGTGCAGAGCGTGCCGGTTCCGCACCCAGGATAGATTCGGCGTGAACTGCCAAGAAGTGTAGGGCGCCCAATTGAAACTTCCGTTCCCGAAGAGCGCTCCGCTAAATCCGCCAATATTGATGTTCGGGATTACGGATTGCGTCACGGTGGGCGCATGGATCATGCCGGTCATCCCGATCGATTCAGGAGTAATCTTCAAAGCCTGATTGTTGTAGCCGGGCGAGTCCTGAATGAACCGCGCGAGATTGCCCCGGAGGTCCAACACCATGGTGGGCGAGATCACGTGGGTCTCAAAGATGTTGATGCCGGTGAAGGTGCGCTCGTTGTCGGTGTTTCCTGTCGCGATGGGTTTCGCGAACCCGGTGGACGACCGGAATTCATATCCGTGGAAATGCGAGTACATGAAATTGAACCGGTCCTTTTCGCTGAAATCGTGATCGTAGCGAACCAGCGGCTGGTTGTACCAGTAGCGGCCCTCATTGTGATTCGCCACGAAATTCCCGGAGATGCCACCGGCTCCTTGTCCTGGGCCGTTTTCGGGGGGCAGATACGAGAGGATCTTGGTAGCGATGGGACTGATCCGGTTCGCCGGGATCACATTACCCGGAAACGGACTGCGCCAATACTGAGAGCTGGAGCAGGGCTCGCCCGGACCTCCACACAGGTGCGTCGTCAAGGGATCATAGACCACCATGCCGTGATTCGAGAAGCCGGTACCGTTTCGCAAATCCGCTGGCACCGTGGTACCCGACGCGGGGAACGGAACCACTTCCTGCCATCCCTCGTAGCTCACGAACACGAAATCCTTGTCCTTGCGGAGCGGCCCGCCGACCACGCCTCCAAACTGATTCTGGTTATGGCGGCCTTTATCCAGGCCGTTATAGTTGTTCTGAAAACTGTTCGCATCGAGCACCCGGTTGCGGAAGTAGTCGTAAACATCTCCGTGCCAGTTGTTAGTGCCGGTTTTGACGATCGTGTTCACGATGCCGCCCGCTTCATGGCCGTACTGCGCGTCAAAAACCGTGGTGATCGCTTTGAATTCCGAGATGGCCTCCACCGAGGGGGCCAGCAGCCAGGTGCTATTTTCATTACTGATGATCGACCCGTTGAGCAGAAAGGCGTTGTTGCCGTTTCCAGCGCGGGCGCCATTGAATTTGTAGCTGCTGTTGGCGTCCCATCCGCGCGTGCCGGAAAAGCCGCTCGCTCCAAACTGTTCCTGGGTGAAGATCACGCCAGGAGTGAGGGTCAGCAGCATATAGCTTTGCCGACCATTCAGGGGGAGTTCCTGCGTTCGCGTGGGATCGAAAACCAACCCGCGATCGGAACTCGTGGTGTCGAGTACCTCCTGATCGGCGTGCACCGTCACCGCGGTGGACGACTGCCCAAGCGGAAGGATAATCGGAAGGTTCACTTTTTCCGAAACCGCGAGAACCACGCCTTCCTTGCGAATGGTCTGGAATCCGGAAGCCACTGCTTCGACCGTATAAACGCCTGGCTCCAGAAGGGGAATGGTGAACAGGCCGGAAGCGCCCGTTTGTGTCTCGCTGAGATGGTGGGTGGCGGTATTCGTGGCCCTCACCGCGGCGTTCGGAATGGCCGCGCCGCTTGGATCGTTTACGTTTCCGGAGAGCGTGGCCCGGTATTCCTGGGCGAAAGCGATACAGGCAAACATGCTGACGAGACAAACGAGATTTCGGATCATGGTGGCTCCTTAAAGCAATACTCGGTATAGTTAGCAACATTATCAAATTGCGACGGGGAATGCTATGCCGATTGGCCGCGCCGATGCTGGACGGATCCGACGGTCGCGTAACGTTTAGGGGTTGCGGATCACATTACTAGAGTGAATTCGAGAATGGCCGCCGAACGCAAACCCAGTTCCGTCGCCCGGTCAAATAAACCTGTTATGCTAGTGAGCCGAGGCCCTATTTCCGGCGTGGTGGTGAATAACAGGTACGAGATTAAGGATATCCTCGGCCAAGGTGGCATGGGTATCGTCTATCGTGCCTATGACCTAGCAACCAAAAGAGATGTTGCCCTGAAAACCCTCCGCGAAACGGACCTGGCGGCGGTCGAGATGTTCTCAAAAGAGTGGACCGTATTGGCCAGTATCAGCCACCCCAATATCGTCGATATTCTGGATTGCGGCGAGTTCTCCGAGAACGGCCATCGCAAGCCATTTTTCGTGATGCCGCTGCTGCCCGGAAAAACGCTCGATCAACTGATTCGCGGCTCCAGCCAAAGGCTTACGGTTGAGAGAACCGTTGAAATTTTAGTACAGACCTGCCGCGGCTTGCAGGCGGCGCACGAGCGCGGGCTGATCCATCGCGATCTGAAGCCCAGCAACATCTTTGTGATGGAAGATGATACCGCCAAGATCATCGACTTCGGAGTCGTACACTCGGCCGGCAGTCATTCCGTAACGGGCCTAAAGGGAACTTTGCAGTACATGGCGCCGGAGCAACTCGCGCTGAAACCCTGTACACCGCTGTCGGACATCTTTTCTCTGGGCGTGGTCAGTTATGAAGCTTTGACCGGACGCAAACCCTTCGCTCGGAAGACCGATGGGGAGACGGCCGAGGCGGTTTTGAAGCACCTCCCGCCTCCGGCTTCCGAGGTGAACCCCGGGGTGAACGATCTGATCGGCCGCGTGGTCCACAAAGCGATGGCGAAAGAGCCCAGGCATCGCTTTGCTAACGCGAAAGAACTCGCGGAGACTTTGCAAAAGGCCGTCCGGAATCAGCCGATCGACAAGTTCGACCGCTCGAAAATCCAGCCGCGAGTGGAGCGCGCGAAAAAGGCGTTTAGCGAGGGCGACTCGCAATTCGCCCAGGATATTCTGAACGAGCTCGAGGCGGAGGGAAATATCGACCCCGAGATGGCGGTGCTGCGCCTGCAGATCGATCAGGCCAGCCGTCAACGTACCATCCGGCAGCTTCTCGAAAGCGCGCACATCCGCCTGGAACAGGAGGAGCACCCGCTGGCGCTTCAGAAAATCCAGGAGGTCCTGCAAATCGATCCCGACAACCCCGAAGCTTTGCGGATGCGCCAGGAAATCGAGAGCCAGCGTAGTGAGCGCCAGATCGATAACTGGTTACGCCTGGCAAAGGAGCATCTGGAGCGGGGAGCGTTTAGCGAGGCCCGGCAGGGCCTGCAGGAGGCTTTGAAGCTCAAGTCCGATAACTCCAAGGTCAACCAGCTTCTGGCCGAGTTGACCCGTCAAGAGCAGGAGAGCTCGGAAGCCCGCTCTCAAAAGGAGAAACTCTACAACTCCGCCAAGGAGGCCTTTCAGAACGGCGAAATCAGCACGGCTCTCACCAAGCTGGAACGCATTCTCGCCTTGAACCGGAAAACGCCGGACCGCACCTCCCCGGAACGGGACGCTCTGTACCAGACTTTGTACAATCAGGTCCGTTCGGAGCACGACGCGATCCAGATTGCCTACCAGGAGGCGCGCCGCCATCTCGCCGAGAAAGACTTCGCCAAGGCGCTTGCGATCTGTGAGGAGTACCAGAAAAAGTATCCCAATCAAGCGTTGTTTCAAGCTCTGAAACTGGAAGTGGGGGAGCAGGAGCGGCAGGAGTGGTCTTCCTATACCGCCGACGTGGCGCGCCGGCTGGACGCCGAGCCGGACCTCGACCGCAAGCTGAGCATCATCAAGGATGCGGCCAACCGGTATCCGAACGAGCCGCAATTCCAGCAAACCTTGAAGCTGATTCGCGAGCGCCGGGACCTGGTGCTCTCTATCGTCGCAAAAGCCAGGCAATACGAGGAGCGCGGCCAATTTGCGGAAGCCATTAACCAATGGGATATTTTACGCAGCATCAATCCGCAATACCCGGCGCTCCCCTTTGAGATCGAGCAATTGCAGCGGCGCCGCGAGCAACAAAGCCAGGAAGAGGCGAAATCGCGCTGGGTGGAACAGATCGACCGCGCGCTGGAGCACGGGGAATTCGACCGCGCCCGGGGCCTGGCGCTGGAAGGATTGGCCGAGTATCCGGGAGACGGCGAGTTGGCCGGTCTGGAGCGCCTGGCCCGGCAGGGCATCGAGCGAAACCAGGAGGCGCAGCGTCTGCTCGAAGAAGGGCGGCAATTGTGCGGGGCCGGAACATTCGACCAGGGTATCGAGACGCTGCGGCGCGCCGCTGAACTGGATCAACGAAGCACGGTGGTACGTACCGCCTTAGTTAGCGCTCTGGTCGATCGGGCGCAGGAACTGATGAAGGACGACTGGCGGGCCGCCGAAGTGTTGATTCAGAAGGCCCTTGAATTAGATGAGAGCCATGCGTTTGCGAAAAGCCTGCGCTCATCGGTGCAGGATTATCGCCGCAAAGAGGCGGTCACGGCGTGTCTGGCGGAGGCACGTGAGCTACAGGTGAAAGGCGAGATCCCCGCTGCAGTAGCCGCGATAGAGCAGTGCCTAAAGACCTTTCCGAACGAGGGGCGGCTGCTGCAACTCCGAACCACCTTGCAGAACTCCGTTTCGGAGGCCGGCCGCCGCAAACAGCGGACCGAGGATCTGGGCGAGATTCGCCGGATCTCGGAGGAGGCGCAACGCGCCACGGAAGTGGGTTCGTTTGATTCTTTGGTGGACCGCTCCCGTGCCATTTGCGCCAGAAACGGCGACGATGCAGAAATCCGGTCGGTGGCTGAGAGAATCGAGCAACGCGCGTCCTTTACCAAGACCTCGGTGTTCGGCCCGGGCGAGTCTGCGATATTCAACGGACCATCCGTTGTCCAGCCGAACGGACCGTCCATAGCTCCTCCGCCGCCTCCCCCGCCAGTAAAGCCAACGGGAGGTGTTCCGCCTGTCAACGTTCCACCCGTCAAAAGGACCATGCGGCGTTTGTCGCCCGTGCAACTGGGCGGACTCGCCGCCATTCCGCTGTTGATCCTGGGGGGCTGGGCGGTTTCGCGTTTTTCCAACCATCCGCCCAAGCCTACGTCTTCGGCCAAACCCACACCTCAGAGAATTACAGCCAGTCCGAAATCGCCATCTCTCCCGGTTTCACTCACTCCGGAGCTACAGCGCTTGCGGCTGACCACCAGTCTCGTATCCGGCAAAGTCTTGCTGGATGGCGACGAAGCAGGTGAACTCCAGGGAGGAACGTTTTCAAAGGACGATGTCACCTTAGGCGAGCACACATTGCAGGTGATGGACGGCCGCCGCGAACTTCTGGCTGTACACTTTCGGGGCGCGATGGCGGCGGCAGCGCAAGTTGTGCCGCCTCTCAAGACCAAAGATCTTCTCGTGGTCAGCAGTTTCGCGGACCGGGTCAGGGTCTACTCTGGTCCAACGGCCTTGCAGGTGGGTCTGAAAGACCAGCCGCCGCAGCAGGTTCCGCCGGAGGGTCTCGAGCTGACGATCCGGCAGCCAGCCAACGAACTAATCGCGATCAACGGCAAGGATCAGCGGGCGCTGCCGATCGAGCCCGGGAACGCGCCCACGTTGAGCATTTTTCTGAACGATGCGGCCGACACACGTCCCGTTCTGCGCGTGGTTTCGAACGTGGACAGCCCCCAACTATTTTTAAATGGAAGGCCGCAGAAGTGGCGCTTTTATAAGAGCGGATTTGTGCAACGGCTGGAGCCAGGAAAGTACAGTATTAAGCTGTCGAAGCAAGGCTATCAGGACTCCGCGGAGCAAACCGTCAGTCTTGAGCAGGGCAAGACGGAAAAACTGCAATTCGAGTTGAAGCCCTTGCTGGTTACGGCATCGCTACTGATGGAAGGAGGTACGCCGGGCGCCGAGGTGTGGGTCGATGGGGTTTCCCAAGGACACCTGGATGGCGGTGGGCGCTTGAAGCTTGATTTGTCTCCAGGAGAGCGCGACATCCGGCTGAGTAAGGATCAGAACGAGCCGAGCGAATTGGGTAAGCGCACGCTCATTGCCGGCCAGGAGCTGAGAATCTCAGGCGCCGAGGCGAAGCTGAAGCCGTTTGGCGCGCTTATCTTTCAAGTCAGTACGCCTGGCGCCGACATCAAGTTCAAGCGCGAAGACGAAAGCCAATGGCATTCAGCCAAAGACAAGGAGAGTGTCCCGGTGAAAGAGGGTCGATACCAGACTTTGATCTCCGCCGATCATTACGAGCCGCAGGAACCGAAAGTGCCCGTGGAAGCAGGAAAGCCAGTGAACGTACCCGTAACTCTGGTTGCCAAGGTCGAGAAGAAGGGCGAGGTGTCAGTTCACCGTGAGCAGAGCCTATTCCTAACTCCAGCGGCATGGGAACAAGATGAAGATGGTTTTTCGGTCAGCAAAAAAGGGTATGGATGGATCTCTCCGGCGAGCGGCAGCTTCAAGGTTGATCTGCTAAGGAAATCCCGAAGATTCCTTAGTAGCGGGACAATCGAATGGATCATCGGCTATCGCGACAAAGGCAGATCTAGAGTCGTCTATAAGTTGGGCAGCAATGGCTCCCTGACACGTCTGGTGATCAATGAGGGTAAGGAGACCGAGAGTAAGTTAGGCCGGGTCTCCGTCGGAGACGCGTTCCATCTTGAAATTGTCATAGAACCACACCGAATTCTAATTCGGGAGCGCGGGAAAGGCCAGGTGGACGACTATCCAGACTCCGATGCCGACTTCACCCAAGGCGGCTTCGGCTTCAGCAAAAACGTCCATCTGAAGATCGCGCGCTGACATGAACGGCGACCCAGCAGAGGAGAAAGACGTAGCGCAACGGCTGGAAAGCCGCCGCCCTTCGGACCATCTGGCGCTGCTCTACGAGGGCATCTTAACCGCCATTGTGCGGGTACAATCCGGACGGCAGCAAATTCAAGGCTCAGATTCATTCCGTACCAAGATGAAAAGCGCGCTCGACGAAATCGGACGCGCGGCCGCTCAGAGAGGCTATACGGCCGAGCACGTGAAAGAGGCCAACTTCGCCATCATTGCCTTCCTGGATGAGGCGGTGCTCACTTCGAACGACGGCGGGCGCACTCAATGGGCGCGGAAGACCTTGCAAGAGGAAATGTTCAACCAGAGGTCGGCTGGCGAGCTGTTCTTCCAGCATCTCGATCAACTGCGCGCTCACAGGGACTCGCCTCAGCTTGCCCAGGTCCTGGAAGTCTATTACCTTTGTCTCTTGCTCGGTTATGAAGGCAAGTATGCGGTCGGCTCAAAGGCTGAGCTGCACTTGCTTATGGACAATCTGCGTGAGCGCGTCGAGCGAATCTCCGGCCGCGTTGTGGAGTTTTCGCCAGATGCGCAGTTGCCTCCGCAAAGCCCCGCGCCCGTCCACGTAGATCCGCTGCCGCGCAGGATCCGTATTCTGGCTCTGGCTGCCGCCGCATTCGCGCTGCTCTGTTTTGTTTGTTTCAAATTTTATCTTTCCTTGCAAACCGGCGAACTTCACAGCGTGGTTCGCGAGGTGAGCCGGCCTTGGATGTGAGGAACAACCCGCGATGTTGAGCATCGGCCGGCTGTTCGGGCTCATACTGCTGTTCCTCTTCTTCGAAGTAGTGGTCTTAGTATTGGGCCGCATCCTGCTGCCGGATGCGAATGTTCTGTGGGTTTGCGCGGGCATGACGGCTATTGCAGTGGCCGTCTGGGTAGTTTATGTCGTGGTCACTCGCTGGATGATGCGCCCGCGCGTCGCGCAGCCTGTTCCGGCCAAGCCCATCCCTGTTTCCGCCGGGGCCCCGGCGCCGCTGCCCGCCGATCCCGAGCAGGACGATCTCAAAAGTCTGATCCGCGAAGCTGAGAAGCGGCTGACGGCTTCTCCGGCCTTTGCCGGCCAGAAGCCCGATCTTACGCGGCTCCCTGTATATGTTGCGATCGGCCTCGACGGCGTTGGGAAAACCAGCACGCTAGTCAACTCCGGTCTCGATCCGCGGCTGCTGGCGGGAGAATCTTTTCGCGACGCGATCGTGGTGCCGACCAAGCTGTGCAACATCTGGTACGCGGCGGATTCCGTGATCGTCGATGTAGGGGGGCGCCTGTTTGACGATCCGGCTCGCTGGACGGGCTTGCTCAGGCTGCTGACCGGCCGGCAGGAGAAACCGTTACTGCGCCGCCTTTGGGAAGGCCGCGTCATCGAGCAGAACCTCCGAGGTGTCCTGCTCTTTTGCGACGTCAACACTTTTCTTCGCTCGCCCGACCCGCAGCGGACCGCTGCGTTGAGCCGGCGTCTCCAGGAGCGGCTGCAAACCGTCGGTCAGGTGATCGGATCTGAATTCCCGGTCTACACGATCTTCACCAAGTCGGATGCCATTCCGTTCTTCGGGGAATTCTTTAGAAATTTGAGCGACGAAGAAGACCGCCGGGTCCTGGGGTGTACGTTGCCGGTCGGCGATGATGCGGGCAGAGCCGCGGGTGAGGTTTATAACGAAGCTGAGAACAAACGCCTCTCCGGATATCTCAACCGGCTGTACCAGTCGCTGGCCGATAAGCGGCTCACTTTTTTGGGACGCGAGACAGTAGCGGGTAGAAAGCCGTTCATCTATGAATTCCCGCGCGAGATAAAACGCATCCGTCCTGAAGTGGTGAAATTTCTGGTGGAGACGTTCCGGCCCAATCCGCTGCACCGCGGCGCTCTGCTCCGCGGCTTCTATTTCAGCGGTATTCGACAGGTTGCCAAGGCCGCCTCGATGGAAGTCCCTGGAGATGTCTCGCAAGTCCGCGCGGGAGGGGACGCTACCGTCTTTTTCAAAGCCGGGGACGCGCGGACTACTCTGTCATCGAGCATGTCCCGGCGTCCAACCCCAAGTCAGGAAGCCACCGTTCCACGCTGGGTGTTCCTCTCCGACCTGTTTCATCGAATCGTTCTACCGGACCGGGCTGTGGTGGCAGCGCCGTCCATGGATCCGCGCACGGAGCTTTACAGGTATGCAGGCTTTGGCGCGGTGGCCGCCCTGTGTCTGATGCTCGTACTCGGTTTCGTTACTTCGTGGGCCAACAACCGGACCCTGCTGCACGATGCGCAGGATGCCGCGCGCGCCAGTGCGCTCGGCGGCAGAGACTCTCAAAGCGCGATTTCGATTGACAACCTGCGAGCCATGGACGCCTTGCGGACCAAGCTGGCGCTGCTGTCGGGCTATGAACGCAATGGACCGCCCTGGAGCCTCCGTTGGGGCCTGTATACCGGCAACGAGGCATTAACGCAGCTTCGTTCTCTCTATTTTTCACGGTTCCGGCAGCTTTTTCTCAACCCGGTGCTGGTCTCGCTGACGAGCGGTTTCGGCCTACTCAAGCCGGGCGCCGAGAGCGCGTATGGCGATGTTTACGAGCGTCTGAAAACTTATCGAACGGTCACCTCCGGAGAGTGCAAACCCGATCGCCCGGTGGTCTCCAAGGTGGTTTCCGATATTTGGATTGCGGGCCGCTCGCTGGACCCGCAGGTGGAATCGCTGGCCCGGCGGCAGATCGATTTTTATGCGTCCGAGCTGGCCGTGTCCGATCCGTATGGCAAGCGAATCGAGGAGGACGCCGGCGCGCGCAATCAAGCACAGGCGTATCTCTTAAGCTTTAAAGGGGCCGAGCAGCTCTATCGCGGGCTGATTGCGGCCGTGAACCAGCCTCCTCAGCAGGCGGCCAAATTGGCCAACTATGCGCCCAATTTCAACGAAGTCTTAACAGGACCCACCGAGGTGGAGGCCAGCTTCACCCGCCAGGGCTGGGATCTTGTGCAGCAGCGGATTCGGGACGGAAAGCTAACCTCAATCGGCGAGACCTGCGTCGTGGGCACAAATAAGGCCGCTGAATTCGCGCATGGATTGGACATACAGCGCGAGCTGCAAAACCTGTACATCAACGGTTACATCAAGGCGTGGCGTACCTTCCTGGCTGGCCAGGGGATTGTGCCTTACCGGGGCGTCGGCGACGCTGTGCACAAGCTGGACATCCTGGACAGCAATCGATCGCCAATTCTGGGGGCGATCTTGATGATCGCGGACAACACGAATTTCCCGCCTAAGCAGGCCGGCTCCTCCGAGGCGATTGAGAGCAAGGTTAAGAACAGCGTAACATCGGCCTTCGACAGGCTGGTTCCGCGCGCTAAGAAGGCGAAGGACGAGATCGCGAAGAGTCTGCCTGTTGAAGCTCCCCCGCTTTCGCAAACCGATATCTTCCAGGTCTTTCAGCCGGTGCGAACGGTCGTTAATCCGGGCGACAAAGATCATCTGGTGACCGATGCGAACCGGACCTACATCAATTCGCTGGCGGAATTGAAGTCGGCGCTGGATGCGCTACCCCCCGATCGCAACGCGAATCTGGATGTTGCGCTGAATGACAAGGCCCATGCCGCGGCTGAAAAGGCCCGGGCTGCCGTGCGCGACATGGCGCAACGCTTCAATGTCGCAAGCGCCCAAGGCACGGACACCGATTTGGCCCGCTTCCTGGAGTTGCCGATCGATTTCACCGATCCATTCATTCAGAAGGACCCTCACAAGCTTCTGCGCGACAAGGTGAATGGTCAACTGCGGGCCTTATGCGGCAAACTGAGCGCTTTGCAGCGCAAGTATCCATTCAATCCTCAGGCTGACGCTGAAGTCACGGTCCAGGAGTTCACGGCCGTTTTTGCGCCCGGCACAGGAGCGATCTGGGGCTTCCTGGCGTTGCCTCCGCCGCTGACCGGTCTGCTCATCAAGCAGGGAGATTTGTGGATGCAGAATCCGGCCGTTCCGGAGCCGCGCTTGACGCCCGAGTTTATCGATTTTTTCAACCGGCTAGCCAAGATATCGACCACATTGTTCCCGGAAGGAGCGGCCAGCCCGCATTTACAATACACCGTGCAGCCGTTACCGAGTGACGGCGTGCAGGCGACGAGATTGACCGTCGATGGAACCGTGGTAGGTTCCACGGGACGCCCTGCTCAGTTCACATGGCCGTCGCCTAGCGGTTCATCGACTGTAGATTTACACGCGGTCATCGACGGAGTCGGGGTTGGTTATGGTAGCTATTCCGGTTCCTGGGCGATCTTCAAGATGATGGATGACGCAGGGCCGCGGAGAGCCGACGGGGATATTTATTCTTTTAGCGGCTTGCATCAGGGACGCAGCCAGGCCCAGCAGGTAACGAATGCGAAGGGAGATCCCGTGACGGTACGGCTACTGATTACGTTTCCTGGCGGGTTTGATCCAAGGACGTTTCGGGTGCGTTGCCCGGCAGCGGCAGCGCAGTAGGAAAGCGCGAATCTATCTCCAACCCAGGCCACCTTCGCCAAGCTCAACAGGAGACCTACGATGCCTAATGCTCAAAATGGAAATGACTGGTATACGCTTCCAATCAACTTTTCCCGCATTGATTCTGGGAAATCGCTGGCCGGTCTTCAGCCCGAGATCACATCCAAACTGGCTTTAATCCAAAAGATATTCCGGCGATGCTCGAAAATCGCACAATATCAGATAACCATTAAGGGAGGCGTCACGCTTGGCTTGTGCCGCCGGTCAAATTGCTCGACGGCAGATTGTTGCTTTGGTTGATGCGAGTGTTTTGTACCGGTCGGACAAAAGTTTTTATTTCCATCCGAGGCCAAAAGAACTTCCTTCGACTCAGAAATGGGTTATACATTATCTTTACCGATGGCAGATCGTCCATTATTGCCGTTGCTCGTCCTGCGGCCACTCGCACGAACAACTCCGGCTCCCGCCCTCGATAGGGGAGTGAGCGACGAAGTATTGCTGCTACAAGCCGAGGCGGGTGACCGTACCGCGGCGGCACTGCTTTTTGAGCGCTTCTCAGACCTCGTTCTGGGGATCGGCCAGAAGATTCTTCGCGACCGCGGAGAGGCTGAAGATTTGGTCCAGGATTTCTTTCTAAATTTGCTTCACAGGGTCAAGGGCTTCGACCCTGCAAAGGGGGCGGGACGCAACTGGATTATCCAGATTGCATACAGGCGAGCCTTCGATCGACGCAACTATCTCTCAAAGCGGGAGTTTTACCGCGGTACAGATTTGCAGCGCGCGGAGAATACTCTGGAGGATGACTGCCGGCTCGAGGAGCGCCTTACGGATTTTGTGACCGGCGAGCAGTTGCATGCTGCCTTTGAAGAACTGGCGGAGCGGCATCGGGCGACTCTTGAGATGTATTTTTTCGAAGGGCGCGACCTTCGAGAGATTAGTGAGCGGCTCGGCGAGACGCTGGAGAACACACGTCATTTTTATTATCGCGGCCTGGATCGCTTGCGAAGTATTGCCGCTATGCGGGCGCAGCGAGGTAAGAAGGGCTTATGAGTGGGAATAATAATGGAGCTAGCGGCGGGTGCACCGAAGAATTCTCGGAGCTTTGCGCATTAACTACGACGAACTCGCTCACTGCCGAAGAGCGCCGGCGCTTGGACCAGCACGTTCTTGAATGCAGGCGGTGCGCTTTGCTGCTCCGCGATTACGAGGTCATGGCTTCAGAAGGGATGGCGCGTATCGCCGCTGTGCGAGATTCCGCGGCGCGCGAATCGCCTCCGCGGATTTCTTGGAATCGGGAAGGCGCAAAGGCACGGCTTCTCTCAAAACTCGGCAATTCACCAAATGACGCGCCAACAGCGCCGCCACCGGTGATTGGGAGGACGAGCGGACACGGTTGGGTTTCAATGTCGTTCGGCGCTGCCGCCGTTGTCCTGGTTGCAGCGTTTGCAGGATACCAATTCGGCTTTAAGACAGGATTCCAGCGGACGCCGACAATACTTGCACCATATAAGAGCGCTGAGGCCTCTTTGCGTCAACAACTATTTGACGCGCAAGCCCAGCGAACCGCTGCCGAGCAGAAGCTTGCCGCCAATTCAAGAGATACAGCCGCGTTAGAGGATCGCGCCGGCAAGGCGGAAAGGAATTTGACGGAGCTTCAGACACTCAAGGCCGCGGTCGAAGCGAAGGCACAGGATCTGGACGGCCGGAATCGGCAACAATCCGCATCTCTTGCCGCACTCTCAACCGAGCGAGAGGCGCTTCATCTGAAGCTACGAGATGCCGAGAATACGGTGCAGAAGGCCGGGCAGGAGCTAAAAGCCTCGCAGGAGGAACGCCAGAAGGAACTCCTGCGCGGTACGAATCTCGAAACACAGGTTGACCGGTTGTCGGCTCAGCTTCGTGAGCGCGAGGCGGCCTCGCAGCGGCAGGGCGAGTACCTGGCCTCCGACCGCGACGTTCGCGAACTGATGGGCGCCAGGCAGCTCTATATAGCCGACGTTTTCGATGTCGACGCCCAGGGAAAGACGCGCAAGCCCTTCGGACGGGTCTTTTACACGCGTGGCAAGTCGCTGCTCTTCTATGCATTCGATCTCGACCGGGAGCCCGGCTATCGTGAAGCAAAGGCCTTCCAGGCTTGGGGGCGTCCAGGCTCGAGCCAGACGACTCCAGTCAGCCTCGGCATCTTCTATATGGACAATGAGTCAAATCGCCGCTGGGCGCTGAAATTTGACGATCCGAAAGTGCTGGACGAGATCAACGCTGTATTCGTCACCGTGGAACCGAAAGGAGGAAGCAAGAAGCCGACGAATAAGCCGTTCCTGCAGGCTTATCTTCACACCGCACCTCCGAATCATCCCTGAGCAAAGGCTGCCGGCTATCGAACTCGAAACTTTTCTTTTTTCCCACCGGTACAGGTATGCCATCTCAACCGAATACTCTGACAGTAGAACAAATCTGTTCGAAACTAGAAACCTGAAACTCGAAACTTCTTTCGGAGGCGTGCCTGTGCCGAAACGTACTCGGATGTTGGCGCTCCGCGGCGTCCTGCTCATTATCCCGAGTCTGGCACTCGGTCAATCGACCAGCGCAACGATCACGGGCCAGGTCGCCGATCCTTCCAAGGCCGTCCTACAGCGAGCGGCGGTAAGAGCCATCAACAACAACACGAATGTGCGATACGAAGCGCTGACAAACCAGTCCGGGACATATCTCATTCCGTCCATGCCCCCCGGGGACTATCGCATTGAAGTAGAGAAAACAGGGTTCAGGACCATCGTGAAGCCCGATATCATCCTTCACGTGCAAGATACCATCGAACTCAATTTTGAGATGGCGGTTGGATCAGCTTCTGAAACCGTGACCGTCGAAGGCGGCGCGCCTCTGGTCAACGCCGAGTCAGCTTCCGTCAGCACCGTGGTGGACCGGCAGTTTGTCGAGAACATCCCGTTGAACGGCCGCACTTTTCAATCGCTGATCGCGCTGACTCCGGGCATCGTATTTACCGGTCAACCGCCAAATACAGGTTCGGGTGGCACCGGACAATTCAGTGTCAATGGCCAGCGTTCCGACGCCAACTCTTTCAATGTCGATGGCGTGAGTGCCAACTTTGGCACGTCGCCGGGAAGTTTTCTGGGGACTCAGGGAGCCGGTAACATAGGCGGTACAACCGCCCTCGGAACGACCCAGAGTCTGGCGTCGGCGGATGCGATTCAGGAGTTCCGTGTGCAGACGTCAACTTACTCCGCTGAGTTTGGCCGCCAACCGGGCGGGCAGATCTCCATCGTAACTCGATCCGGAACGAACAGTTTTCATGGCCTTTTGTTCGATTACCTTCGCAATGACAAATTTGACGCCAACGACTGGTTTGCCAACAGCAACGGCCAGCCGAGGCCGCCGGAGCGGCAGAACGATTTTGGCGGCACCTTCGGCGGACCGGTGCGGATTCCATTCCTCTACAACGGCAAAGACAAGACGTTCTTCTTTTTCTCCTACGAGGGCCTGCGGCTGCGTTTGCCGAAATTCGCTCTGACGAACGTTCCAACGCTTTGTCTGAGAGGCAAAGGCGGCTGTGGTTCCGGACAGCTTGCCGCGCCTGCCGCGCTTCAGCCAATTCTGAATTCGTTCCCGGCGCCGAATGGCAGGGACCTGGGCAATGGGTTTGCGGAATTTTCCACCTCGTACACCGATCCGTCGTCTCTCGACGCGACGGGTATCCGCATTGACCACAATTTGACGCAAAACTGGAATTTGTTTGGCCGGTACAACGACGTTCCGAGTGTTAAGGGCACGCGGGGAACCTTCGATCTGTCCGTGCTAAGTACAAGTCCGCAGCACGCCAGAACGCTCACTTTGGGTCTGAACGGCGTCCTCTCGCCTCGCAGCACAAATGAATTCCGGTTCAATTACACATCGAATACCGCCGCATCAAAGACAACGCCTCAAGCGCTTTACGGCGCGACACCGGTCGCTATCTCCGATTTATTGCCGCCGCAATTCTTCACACCAACAGCTGGCGGCTTCGTTGTTTTCGATTTCCCCGGACTGACGGCGGGATCGTTCAACACACAGCTAGGGTTTCTCGGCGGCCTCTTGCAAGACCAGAGGCTCATTAATGTAACCGACAACTTCTCGCTGATTCGGGGCGACCACCATTTTAAGTTCGGTATAGACTGGCGTGAAATTAAACCCCATGCCGACACCAACTCTTCACGCGTGGATGTATTTTTTCTCGCGGCGCAGTCTGTATTCGACAATTCGGCGACCCAGGCTAATATCTCCGGGTCTAGGGTGGTGAATCCCATTTTCAAAAACTTCTCGGCGTATGGTCAGGATTCGTGGAAGGTGTCACGCAGATTGACACTTGACCTCGGTGTGCGTTGGGACGTAAACCCCGCTCCGGGTGAGGCAAGTGGCAATCTTCCATTGGCGGTAAAAGACGTTAGCAATCTGGCCACCCTGGAGCTTGCGCCATATGGAACGAAGACATGGGCGACGACCTATAACAATTTCGCTCCTCGTGTGGGAGCAGCCTATCAGTTGTCGCAACATGCCCGAAGAGAAACGGTTGTGCGCGGCGGCTTTGGTATATTCTATGACACAGGAAATGCACAAGGGGCATCCGGGTTTGCCGGGCGGTATCCATATCCATTCTTAGTCAACCGCACCATCACTACCGGAGTTTCCTATCCGCTTTCACCCGCTGTGATTGCTCCAAACGTCTTACCTGACCCGCGCAATCTCATAGCTCCCTATGGATCGGTTACAGTCTTTGACCCGCATTTGAAGCTGCCCTACACTTTGGGATACAGCTTTGCCGTCCAGCAATCGCTAGGCAAGGACCAAGCAATGACCTTGACGTATGTCGGAAACAGCGGCCAGCGGCTGCTGCAGCAGCTTGAGAAAAATCTTATCGGTATCAATCCGAAGTTCACCACTATCGGGTTGACGACAAACAACGCTACGTCGAGTTATAACGCTCTGCAGGCACAGTTCCAGCGGCGGCTGTCGCGCGGGTTCCAGATACTGGCTTCTTATACGTGGTCGCACGCTCTCGACTTTGACTCCAACGATAGTGGAAGATTCGTTCCCGCATATGGTAATTCGTTCTACGATGTCCGGCACAACTTCAGCGCGGCGTTGACCTACGACGTCCCCGTGCATACGCGATATTCCGTCGTGAACGCAGTTTTCGGGGCTTGGTCGGTCGATTCGAGCTTTCTGGCGCGCACGGGTTTTCCGCTCGATTTGATTGCCCGTCAGGTAACGGATTCCAGTGGCAACCTGACGGCTGTCCGCCCCAGTGTTATTGCTGGGCAGCCTCTTTATATCGATGACTCCAGATTGCCCGGCGGGCGAGCGATCAACCGGACGGCGTTTTCAATTCCGTCGGCGGGACAGGTCGGTAACCTGGGACGCAATGTGGTTCGCGGGTTTGGGATGTTTGAACAAAATCTGGGACTTCGGCGGGAGTTTAAGATCTGGGAGACGATGAGACTTCAGCTAAAGGGTGAAGCCTTTAACATTTACAATCATCCCAACTTTGGCGCGGTCCAGACAACCCTGACTTCCGCGAATTTCGGTCAGGCAACCGGCCTGCTCAACCAGTTGCTCGCGACCGGCGGCTCAGCCGGCAGGACCAGTTCACTCTACACGCCCGGTGGCCCGCGGTCGTTGGAGTTCGCGATTCGCCTGAGCTTCTGAGCCGCACATGTCCACCAGATTGCCGGCGTTGATTGTCGCTCTTGTTTCAACGTTGCCTTTCATCCATGCTGTCAACGCGCAAACTAACCAGCGGCGGCCTTTTGAGGTGAACGATCTGTTCGAACTGGAAGATGTGGGGCGTTACTTCGGTGGCCCTTACGCGTTCTCATCGGATGGCCAGAAGCTGGCTTTCACACGGGTGCGGCCGAAGAAGACATTGGCGAACTACAAGTGGGAGTTTCTCTGGGGAAATGCCGGCGGTGACGTCTGGCTACAGCTATCCGCAGCCGAGGCTCCGCTGAACATCACTAACGGCATTCAAGACGGCTCCGGATGGTGGTCGCCGCAATGGTCGCCGGACGGAAGCAAGATCGCCATGCTCTCAACGCGCGGAGGCAACGTGCGGGCCTGGGTCTATGACTTGACCACGCGGCGCCTGCGGCAACTTAGTCCGCGCGGGGTTGCTTTCGGGGATGTCCACGAGCGCCCTTTATTATGGGTCGATTCGGGGCATCTGCTCTATCCGGTTCTGCCGAACGGCGAACAGCCTGTGGGCATGAAGATTGAGCTGCAGACACCGGCCATTGCTTCGGCGGCTTGGCCAAAAGTGACAAGTGGCAAAGAGACTACGGCGAGTGTGTTGGAAAGCGGCGTCCCTGTTCATCTGGAAGACCGGCCGCAAGGAGATCTGCTGCTATGGGACGTCTCTGCTGGACGCGGAAAAACGATCCTGCACGGCAATATGCGGTCATTGCAGTTGTCGCCCGATCGCAAGGCGGTGGCGTTCACACGTCAGGTATCGGTGTACCTGCCCAAAGCCGGTCAACCATTGGCGTTCGGCTCCTCGGATACGGCCACAATCGCCGTGGCTGCGCTCGACGGCACACCTGTCGATATCAGTGGCGCGATCAGTCAGGATGTGTTGGAAGACTCGCTCCGCTGGTCGCCGGACGGCAATGAACTGGCGTTCTTCGGTTACGCCGGCGGGCACGATCAACCGGCCCTTCTCTACCGCTTGGATTTGCGCACTAAGGCCGTGACGGGGCAATCGCTCAAAGACCTGGATGTGGTGCCGGTGGTCCGCGAAGCGTCGCAGATCGAATGGACCGCCGATGGCGATCTGGTGCTGCGCGCCGCCAGACGAATGGGCGACATCAAAACCGACGTTAGGACGAGGCGCGACTGGTGGCTGGTCAAGAAAGATGGCTCGCAAAAAAGCTTAACGGAGGCAATTGCAACTCCGCCCCGCGAAATCTGGTCACAATCGGGAAGACAAGCCTTTGTAGGACTCACGGACGGGGAGATTTGGCGTGTCGAACCGGCAACCGGGAAGGTGGAGAATCTCACCGCAAAGTTTGAGCCCAAAGTGGCAAGTATCTCCTGGCCCGCAAAGACCAATGTCGGTACCGACGAGTACAGCAAGCCGAACGAATCATACGCGCGGTTTGTTTTCGCCGTGCAGGATGCCGATGCACTGACTCCGTACCTACTGGACCTTGGCTCCCTCGCAATCACATCGCTTGAAAAACCGGCGCCGCAAGCCGACCTTGTCGATTACTCTCCGGCCACCGGCACGGCAATCTTCTATGCCAGCGACCGGAACGGCCTGCAGGTTTGGCGAAGCGATGCCCGGCAACCACATCCGGCGCCTCTCTTCGCGGCGAATGGCCATCTCCAGAACATAGAAGAAGCGCAGTTCAAATCATTCGAATACACCAGCCTCAACGGAGAGAAGCTTCGGGCGTATTACATGGTTCCGCCCGGTTACGAAGCGGGCAAACGCTACCCAGTGGTGACTTGGGTGTATGCAGGTTCGGTTTATGGCAAAAGGCCCCCTTTGTATCGTGGCAGCATCAACAGCAGCTTGAGCCTGAACCTGCAAATCCCGGCGGCACGCGGTTACGTCGTCCTCCTGCCGAGCATGCCGCTGGCTCCGGAAGGACTGACCGACGATCCCATGCTGCGGCTGCCCGAAGGTGTACTGCCTGCCGTTGACAAGCTGGTCGAAATGGGCGTTGCCGATCCCGGCCGGCTGTTTCTGATGGGGCAGAGTTTCGGCGGATTCTCCACCTACGGCCTGGTTACGCAAACGCAGCGCTTCCAGGCGGCGATTTCACTGGCGGGACTGTCGGACCTGATCAGTCTTTACAGCCAGTTCGACGCTCGCGAGCGGTATACGAGTAATCCCCAGCAAAACCTCTTTCAGATGGCCCTCACCGAGAGTGCCCAAATCCATATGGGCAATCCGCCGTGGAAAGACCTGGGACGCTACATTCGCAACAGCCCAATCTTCTACGTGGATCGAGTGCAGACTCCCATAATGATCATCCAGGGCGACGTGGATTACGTGGCGATGCAACAGGGAGAAGAGTTCTTCAACTCGCTCTACCGGCAGGGAAAGCGGGCGGAGTTTGTCCGCTATTGGGGAGAGGGCCATGTCCTCGAAAGCCCCGCCAACATCCGCGACATGTGGAAGCGGATCTTCGCGTGGCTGGAAGAGTTTTCCGCTCCTACGCGCGGCCCAGGGCAGAAGCCAGTGGTGAATTGAGTCCTCAGCCGCACAATACAGCAGTAGATTCGGAGGGCAAAGTGAGAACCGTAGTCCTTAGCGCCAGGGATGCAATATCATCAACATTGGCTCGAGCGCTTATCTCGGCTCGAGGCATCGCGCCCCACTACTACGCTTCCAAGGCGGCTGTGGTTGGGCTACTGACGATATCATTCAGGTTCGTTCCGCGGCTCCCGTAAATGTTGTGCTCGGCGGGGAAACCCCGGACCCGGATTTCGTCGGCATTGATGCTGCGATTCTGCGTCCTGACCTGGTCCCAGGCGTCCCCATCTATTTGACCGGCGCGCCGTATCCCGGGGGAAAGGCGCTGAATCCCGCAGCCTTCACCGCTCCTCCGACCAGGCTATATCTAGGCGTACTGCCGGTGGTGACTCGGGAAGGAGATTTGGGACGAAACTCCTTACGCAGCTTTGGCGCGGTGTCAGCAATCATCTGAAAACGTAGTTTTCTGAACACGAGCGAAGGCGAACAATATCATCGCGCCGCGGGCGCACTCATCCGTCCGATCATCCGCAAAGCCGGCGAACAGTGTAAGGTAGCGTCGAAGGCGGAAGTAGCAAGGAACCCCGCCGTTCGAAGCGGCGGGGTTCCGGTATGGCAACCTTCGTCAGGCCACCACATCCAAGCTGGTTCTAACCTGACACGAAGTCGCTGCCCTTATCCAGCACCGCCCGCGAAAACGCGTGGCGGTTCCTAGCGAAGTGGTTCTGTGGCAGCGGTTTTGCCTGGATTACGAATGCCGCGCGGTCTTCTTTATCTGTTTCACGCTGCGATCGGGGCCAACGCTATTGCGGCATTGCGTGCCGCGATCGGGCGCGGCTCCGTCAGCGGCGCAGTGCCAATCGGCGGCACCAGCAGAGTCCGGAAGGACGGCTCGACCATCGCGACCGTCAGCGGCAATACCGCGAGCGCCGCGCCCAAGCTCGCGTGACGGATCAGGGTTCCCTTTCGATCGTTTGCCCGGCATTATTCAGTAGTGGGCCGATTGCAACAAGGTCAAGACAAGTTCCCGATAGAGCCGGCGCCGTTTTACTCCCACGCCGGCCCGAAACCCGGCCGGGCGTGCGACTGTGTTGCCGGATCTGTGGCCGCGCGGGCGTTTCATCGATCCGTTCCCACGCATTCCACGACGAAGGTGAAACAAACCCGATGATCGACCCCGAAACCAAGGCGCGAATCCGCCGCTATTTTTACGCCGAGCACTGGAAGATCGGCACCATCGCCGGTGAGCTGAACGTGCATCCCGATACCGTGCGCACTGCCATCGAGTTGCAGCGTCTCGGCAGCGTGCAGCCGTTGCGTCCTTCCATTGTCGATCCTGACGTCGAGTTTATTCGACAGACCCTGGATCAATATCCGAGGCTGCGCGCCACCCGCGTTTTCCAGATGGCTCGCGAGCGTGGTTACTCCGGCAGCGTCGTGCAGTTGCGCCGTGCGGTGGCCCGCCTGCGTCCGCGATTCCACGAGGCGTTCCTGCGTCTGGCCACCTTTCCCGGAGAACAGGCCCAGGTCGATTGGGCTCAGTTCGGTCACGTCCTGGTGGGCCGCGCCCGCCGGGCTTTGTCCTGCTTCGTCATGACGTTGTCCTATTCTCGCGCCTTGTATCTGGAGTTCTTCTTCGATCCCGGAACGGGCCGCAACCGGCAGACCACCGAGAACTTCCTGCGCGGCCATGCGGAACGCACGCAAGCGTGTTCGACAGCACGATCTGGAGACCTACGATGAGCTCGCCCGCACTCAAGACGATGATCCAGAGCAATAGCCTGCCGGCGCAACTTCGGCAGATCGGTCTGCGCGCTCTGCCTCCGCAGCTGGATGATTTTCTGGCTCGCGCGGCCAAGTCTCGCTGGTCGCCTCATCAGATCCTGGAGCAA
>JBPCOQ010000091.1:0-138528 GCA_051000095.1 Bryobacteraceae bacterium
TCCATCCTTCGAAGGACATTCCGATTTAACATCTCGCCACAGCAGCCACCGGTAACCTTTCGGCCTCCGGTAACGCTATTTAATCAACTCTTCCCTTGTGGCTTTTCACCAGGTCCATTTTCAGAAACCTTACCTTTACCACAGGCTGCTAGCTAGGTGTTGTGTCGCTGGTGAACGGGCCCGCCCAGTGACCGGCCGTACGGCAGAAGAGCGGTGTGGATACGGTTGAAGCGACCATGTTCTGTTCAACGTTACGAGGCGAGACCTGCGCCACTCCAAACGCCCGAGTCTGCCGTATCCCTAGGAAACACGTTTGACTCTCCGGCCTGCCCGGGAATGTGCTAAGTTTGCATTGACTGGAGGCCGTTCATGAACCGCCGACACTTTCTGCGCAGCGCCACGGCCGGTACTGTTGCGCTTCACGCGTTTCCTTATCATCTATTTGCCAACGGAACTCAAAAGGCGGCCACCGACCGCATCAAGCTGGGGCCTCGCAAAGTTGAACTAAGCCGCCTTGCCATGGGTACCGGAACGGATGGCGTGGGAGGGAGCTCGAATCAGACACGTAAGCTGGGCGTGCAGGGGCTGGCGGATTTGTTTCGCGCCGCGTACGATCAGGGCATCACGTTCTGGGATTCGGCCGATCAATACGGCACACATCCCAATGTCAAGCTGGCTTTGAAGGGATTGCCCCGCGAGAAGGTCACGATCCTCACCAAGACGCATGCCTCGACAGAGAAAGAGATGCGGGCCGACCTCGATCGCTTCCGGCGTGAGCTGGGCACCGACTACATCGATATCCTGCTGTTGCACTGCATGACCGACGGCGATTGGCCCGACCGCAAGAAAGGCGCGATGGCGGTGATCTCGGAAGCGCGGGAAAAAGGAATCGTGCATACGCACGGGACATCCTGCCACACATTAGAGGCGCTCAAAACATCCGCGGGCTCGCCCTGGGTAGAAGTGGACCTGGCTCGCATCAACCCGGCGCAAAAGCAGATGGATGCCGATCCCCAAACGGTCATTTCGGTGTTGCGTCAGATGAAAGCGGCCGGCAAAGGCGTCATCGGAATGAAGATCCTGGGCGCGGGAGCGCTCCGTAACCGGGTGGATGAGTCGTTGCAATTTGCTCTGTCTCTCGATTGCGTGGATTGCTTCACGATCGGCAGCGAGAATCGCGGAGAAATGGAAGATCTACTGCGCAAGATTCCGGCCGCTAGCGTTCGCGGCTAGAGTAACGTTCAAGGAGAATCGAGTGATAAAGACATTTGCGTGTTCGTTGGCCGTGGTCGCTCTGGCCGCGGTGATGATGGGTCAAGATACCGAGAAGAAGGCGCCCGCCAAGAAGAGTTCGTCGAGCGGAGCTGTCCTGCATCCGGAAATGACGGTTGGCTCTGACGCGGGCAGCTATGACCAGCCGATGGGGACACTGGGCGACAAGCCGTCCGAGACCTGGACCGCCACGACCGTTGCCGCGGCCGCCGACAAAAAAAATCCGGAACCGGGCAAGCCGATCACGGTCACTGGTGAAGTAATCGATCTGTCCTGCTACCTGCAGCTCGGCAAGCACGGTGACAAGCACAAATCTTGCGGGACAAAATGCCTGCAGGCCAATCAGCCGATCGGGCTGCTGGCCAAGAACGGGAATGTCTACATGCTGATGGAAGAAGAACACGATCCAAGGCGTGATGGACAGACGACATTTCGGCAGGCGGCGATCGACCATTTCGCGCACATCATGGAAGTGAGCGGAACCGAGGCATCGCACGGCGGCTTCAAAGCAATCTACGTGCAGGGGTTCGTGAAGAAGTAGTTTACCGATAGCTCTCGTCGGCGACGCCGTGAAGACCTATACATTCAAAGTCGTGGTGGAGCCGGATGACGATCGTTGGCACGCATACTGCCCAGTACTCGAACAATATGGGGCGGCAACGTGGGGCTACACCCGGGAAGAGGCTCTCAAGCACATTCAAGAAGTCGTACAGATGGTGATTGAGGAACTCGAAGAAGACGCAATCCCACTTCCTGAAGGGCCGGAAATTGAGGTGTTTCCCGATACGCGCGTTGCGGTCACAGTGTAAACACACGCCAGCGATCCACAATCGTAATGGCATTCACTTTTAGCCAACTCCGCCATGTTACCGGCCGTCACATCGTGCGGGCGTTGGAGCAAGATGGTTTCAGATTTCGCCGGCAGGAGGGGAGCCATGCCCGGTATCAACACCCGGACGGGCGACGGGTCACGGTTTCGTACCACAAAGACACTACGAACCATGATTGAGAAGCAGGCTCAATGGACGGAGAACGATCTGCGGCGTCTGCAGCTCTTAGAGTAGATATTGTGTCTTCATTATCGGCCGTGTGGTCAGTTCCCCACCGCGACTAATAGGGTCTGCGGGGCGCTGGCTCCCCCCAGTGTGAATGTGAACGGCACGGCATCACTGGCGGCGACGCTGGGCACGACCACATTGAACTGATAGAGACCCACGAAGCCATGCACTAATCCGGAGTAGTTGACAGTGGCGGGGACCCCGGCGAACGAGGCCTTGAAGTCAGACTGAAGTGTGTCGGTCTGCTGATTAACTTGGCCGGCCGGGTTATCCGGCGTCACCGGTCCAAAACCCACGCCGTAAAATAGGATCGTATCGCCCGGCTTGGCGCGGGCCGTCCGCACCGCGCTGGTCGTGCCGGGAGGAAGAACATAGGTTACTCCATCCGGGAAAAGCGCGACCGCATACTGTCCCGCCTTGAGTTTGAACACTGGCGGCGCGAGCAACCCCGGCTCGACGGGATTCACCGTAACGAAACTGGCGGCGCTAGCCCCGCCCGCCGTGGTGACGACCACCGGCTGCTGCCCGGCCGGGATCCCAGAGGGTACCTGGGCATTGATTTGCCCTGGGGTGACGAAGTCGATAAACGCCGGTTGACCGG
Source organism: Bryobacteraceae bacterium (assembly GCA_051000095.1). Taxonomy (GTDB): domain Bacteria; phylum Acidobacteriota; class Terriglobia; order Bryobacterales; family Bryobacteraceae; genus JBBSHP01. The sequence goes on from JBPCOQ010000091.1 coordinate 2,932, forward strand.
CGACAGTAACCGTGGTTCCACCCAGTGCGGTGGGGGCTTGATTGCCGTTGAAATCGGCACCGGCCCAGATCCGGATGAGAGTGGTCGCGAGATCTGATCCGTAAATCTCGATCCAGGTGCCGGGCGCAATCGCCGAGAATCCCCCGTAAGCGCTCGCGCTAATCACGCCAGAAATCCTAGGAGTCGCGTCGAAGGTGCCAGTAATGGGCCCGCTAATCGTTGCGCCCACCACAAGTCCCTCCGGTCCGACGCTGCAAACTGGAACACCCGTACAGGTGGCGCCGGAAAAATCAAAACGGAGGCCTGGACCGTAAAAGGTAACGGTAGGGCCGTCGTTTTCTACTATGGTCATTACCAAAGAGCCGCTACTCAAGTTAAAGAAAATCTGGTCACCGCCAGGGGTGGAAGAAATGGCGTTGAGTGGAGACGGTCCGTTGCCCGGGTAGGTAAGCACAGAATTATAAGTGCCACCCCCACCGAGGCCGGTAAAGTGACCCGATACGGTGCACGTGGTATTGGTCCCGTCATACGTGCAAGAGCCCCAGGAAACGCGGCTCTGACCCTGGCCGGTGGCGGTGCCGCCAAGACCCGTGAATGTAACGTTTTGATTGCTCAGCCCGAGCGTGATCACTGTGGCCGATGCCAGTGGCGACAACGACGCCACAGACAAGCATAATACTGAGATTGTTAGAAGCTTCACTCTATTGTCTTATCGGCATGAGCAAGCGGCAGCTCCAGACCATGCCACGACAAAAGCGATGGGGCGCGATTCTTAGCTCCGATTTTTGTCGCTTACCGAAAGCGCACGGTTTTGAACTTGCCTCACCAACCATAACGCTTAGCGACGCCAGACATGCCGGACCGCATCGTAGCAGCGACGGCGGTGTTCCTGGGCATGCCCGTCATCAATCGTGACTGACGCATTCGCGCGGCCAATCTGGAAACGCTCTGGTCAGCATTCCTGCGTCGAGCGTGAATGCATGTGCCGAAGCGCGCCAGATCGCCGGGAAGCATACACTAAATTGCAGCGATCCTGCGCGATTCGATATTGGGCAGGAACGCGGTGAGAAGCCCAATCAACGGAAGAAACGAGCAGACGCGATATACGAAGCTGATGCTGGTCAGATCGGCCAATTGACCCAGGATGGCCGCGCCCACTCCGGCCATTCCGAACGCGAGTCCAAAGAACAGCCCTGAAATCATGCCCACTCTTCCGGGGACCAGTTCCTGGGCATACACCAGGATCGCGGAGAACGCGGATGCCAGTACCAGGCCGATAATCACGCTGAGGATGCTGGTCCACGGAAGGTTGGCGTAAGGCAACGCCAGCGTAAACGGGAGGACGCCGAGAATCGAGCACCAGATCACATACTTGCGTCCCACTCGGTCGCCGATGGGGCCGCCGATAATCGTGCCGGCCGCAACCGCCGCCAAGAAGAGGAATAAATGCAGTTGGGCGTCTCTCACCGAGAGATGGAACTTGCCGATCAGATAAAACGTGTAATAGGCGACCAGGCTCGCCATGTAGAAATACTTCGAGAAGATCAGAGCGATCAGGATACCGATGGCAACGGCGGTTTTGCGGGGCGGCAGCAGAGCGCGCCGCTCCTGTGCGTTCGCACGGGTTTTCTGCGTTTGTAATCGATGACTTTTGTACCAGCGGCTCACGCCCGTCAGGACAGTCATTGCCAGGAGAGCCGCCAAGGAAAACCAGGCGATGCTGGACTGGCCTCTCGGGAGAACCACGAAGGCGGCCAGTAACGGCCCGACGGCGCTTCCCGCATTTCCACCCACCTGAAAAATCGATTGCGCTAAGCCATGCTGTCCGCCTGATGCCATTCGCGCCACGCGAGAGGACTCCGGGTGAAATACGGCCGAGCCCATTCCCATTAGCGCCGCCGCCGCGAGAAGTATGACGAAGCTCGGAGCCACGGCGAACAGCAACAGCCCCACCAGCGTGAATCCCATTCCGGCGGGAAGAGAATACGGTTTGGGCCGGTGGTCGGTGTAGAGCCCTACGAGGGGCTGCAGAAGCGATGCAGTCATCTGATAAGTGAGAGTGATCAGACCGATTTGTCCGAAATCCAGGCGGAACGAATTCTTCAGCACCGGATAAAGCGCCGGGATGAGCGATTGCAACATGTCATTCAGGAGATGACAGAAGCTGATTGCGGCCAGAATTTTGAATAACGTGCCACCGCCCGTGGTTCCGTGCGTGGGTTCGATCGAATTCCCAATTGCGCTCGTCAAAACTCAGTGTACCGATAGGAAGGCGCCGATGGGCGTGACTTTTCGGCGAAAATGAATCAATGGATCATCGGGAGGCAGGACGCTATTGGGAGGCGAATGCGCTCGCGTGGACCCTCTTTCACGCCAGGGCTGGGACGTCTATCGCGATGCCGTGAATACGCCCGCTTTTCTCAAAGCGCTTCCCGATATCGGCGAAAAGCGGGGCCTGGATATCGGCTGCGGAGAAGGCCATAACACGCGTCTATTTGCCCAACGGGGCGCGCGGATGTCCGCAATCGATATCGCGCCCGCATTCATCCGCTTTGCAGCCGACGTGGAGCGGAAAGAAAAAATAACGGCATCCGATATGCCGTCGCGAGCGCTGTGGAGTTGCCCTTTGCGTCCGGGCAGTTCGACTTTGCTACCGCGGTGATGAGCCTCATGGACCTTCCCGGTCCCGAGCGTGCTCTGGGAGAGATTTATCGCATTCTTCGCCCTGGGGGCTTTCTTCAGTTTTTAATAACGCATCCATGCTTCTCCCCGCCGTACCGGCGCAATCTGCGCACCTACGAGGGGAAAGCTTATGCCGTCGAAGTGGGCCGCTATTTTGACCGGGTCGACGGGCGGATCGACCGATGGCTATTCTCGGCCGCGCCGCGGGAGGTGAGAGCAGGACTGAAACCGTTCGAAGTGCCAGTGTTCCACAGGACCTTAGCCGAATGGCTCAACGCGGTGTTGAAAGCCGGTCTTTTGTTGGAACAAGTGCTCGAACCGCGAGCCGGGTGCCCGCCGTCGATGACACGGGGGTGGTTGCGTATTTTTTGCATATGCGATGCCGCAAGCCATCAGGCGTGAACGAGCATTCGGGAAATGTGGGAAAATGATGCGCTAACCCCACACCGAATGAAATTCACTATCGCGGTTTTCGCATTCGCATTGACGGGACTCTCAATCGGTTGCAATCGTGGCCATAAGAGGACCATCGCGGTGATCCCCAAAGGGAATGCTCACCTGTTTTGGCAGTCCGTCCACGCTGGTGCGATGAAAGCCGCCCGGGAGAGCAAGGTCGACATCGTGTGGAACGGCCCTCCCACGGAGACCGACTATGGCGGGCAGTTACAGATCGCGGATGCCATGATCAACCGGCACGTGGACGCGATCGCGCTGGCTCCGATCGACCGCAAGGCCATGGTGAGTGTGGTCGACCGCGCGGCTGGCGCGAATATCCCGATGGTGATTTTCGATTCAGGGGTTGACACGGATCGATTTGTCTCCAGGGTCGCAACCGATAATTACAAGGCCGGCGAAATGGCTGCTCAACGCCTGGGAAAGATCCTCAACGCTAAGGGTAAAGCGATCATCGTGGCCGTGCAACCTGGCGCGGCTTCGACGGAAGCGCGCGAAAAGGGTTTTGAAGAAACCATCCAGAAGCAGTTCCCCGGCATCCAGATCATCGACAAGCGTTTTGGCCTCGCCGAGATCGCGAAGTCGCTCACCGTCACCGAAAACATGCTAACGGCGCATCCGGACGTGGATGGGATCTTTGCTTCGAATGAATCCAGCACGATGGGAGCGGCGCAGGCTCTCCGGGGGCGTCAGGGCAAGATCAAACTGGTGGGGTTCGACTGGAGCCCAACTTTGCTCGACGATCTCAGTTCGGGACTAATCGACTCGTTAGTGGTTCAAAATCCTTTCGAGATGGGTTACCAGGCGGTCTCGACCGCGGTGCGAAAACTGGACGGAAAAACCGTTCAAAAGCTCAATGACATGGCTCCGAGGTTGATCGACAAGTCGAACCTGAACGATCCCGAGATTTATGCTCAACTACACCCGGATTTGAAGAAGTATCTGAATTGATAAGGATCTAGCTGATCGCAATCGTACTGGTGATCTTCGAAAAAATCGTGCTCACTGCCGGCATGATCGCGGGCGGCAGGAAACCGGCGACCACTACAGCCAGGGTTGCAGCCATCAAGGCATACTCGATCATGTCTTGACCGGAGTCATCGCGGCACAGCCCGCGCAGAACAGATTTCAACTTATCCCCTTTCAGTCCCAACCTCCCGAGTAGTGCGCGCATCCCGATCCCCTTTCGGACTTCCCTCTTCATAATGGGGTCCAGCCTGCAAGGAGACAATACGCGTTTCCCCGGCATTGGCGCTCACAAAGGCCTTACACATTTCGAGTGTAGTAGGAAATAGGGCCAGGCATGCCCGGCCCTACTTTGCCTCAGGTTGGACCTAGAACGTCAGGCGCGCTCCAAGTTGTAGTCGCCGGGCAGGCGCATCGCCCGCCAGGAACTGCGCTCTTCCGAAGTTGGTGCTGTTCAGGTTGCTCACGATCCCGTCGAAGTTGGGATGGTTGATCACGTTCAAGGCTTCGAATCGCAACTGCACGCCGATTCGCTCGCTTGCCTTGAAGTTCTTGATCAGCGCCGCATTGATGCCGTTGAACCACGGCCCCCGGAAAACGTTACGGCCTAAAGAGCCATACCGGACGCCATATCCAGGAGGGTTGATGAACAGCGCGTTCGGAACCGACACCCCATTCGCCGTATTACAGGCGGCGATGTTGGTCGATTTGGCGCCGGCAAATCCGCAGCCAATCTTGTGATTGTCGAGGAAGATGCCATCAGCCGGGCTGAAGTGCGAGTATGCCGCATTGGCCGTTCCGCCCACGTAGATGGGACGGTCAGTCCCGACTCCATCGAGGTTGTAATCGCCACCGATGTTTTCCTTAAACCCATTCGGATCTAGAGCATTGCCGACAAAGCGGCTGCGACTGTTATAGACTTCGATCGGGTGGCCCGAGTAGCCCTGATAGAAGGACGATAGCGTCCAACCGCCAATGGCATGGCCGAAAAAGCCTCTCTGGTCGCGCAGGAACGGTAGTTCCCAGATGAAGTTGAACTTAAAGTTATGGGTGTGATCGAAGGCTCCCGGGCCGTACTCGAACTCCGGATGAGCGTTGCTGACCTGGTAATACGGCTGGCTGTATTGGCCTTGCGACGTTTCGCCGGAGAACAGATCGGACCCGCGGTCCATCAGCTTCGACCAGGTGTATCCGAACTGGAACTGCAGGCCCTTGCTGAACCGCTTCTGAACTTCCGTTACCAACGCGTTGTAGTTCGAATTCACATTATTCGCGCGATAATTGAAGCCGGTATACAGCGCATTGGGCTGAACCAAGCTGAGATTTGCGTTGTAGCGCAAGCCGTCATACCGGTTCAGGTTCTGGAGTTGTGGCAGATGCCGCCCTTGAGAACCCTGGTAGTTTACCCGAACCAGGAAGTCGTGGAAGAACTGATGTTCGACTGCCAGATAGAAGTTCTGGACCGAAGTGTCCTTCAGGTGCACGTCCATGGTGCGGACGGAGACGCGGCCCGACGAGCCCGGCAGCGTGTCGGGTTTGTAGGCGGGACCCACCGAGGTTGGGAGACTGTAGTAGATCGCGTCCGATAGAGTCGCATCGAAGTCTACCAAGGCATAGAACGGGGGGTTCCAGGCGCCGTTGGACCAGATGTTATCGAAGATCCGGTCGTACGAAATACCATAGCCGCCGCGCAGGGACGTAGAACCATTTCCGAAGATGTCCCACGCAAAGCCGAAACGCGGGCCAAAGTCTTTGTTGTTCGTCTTCCACATTTGGCTGACCGGTCCCACTCGCGCATTCGCAATGCAGGTTGGAGTAAGGCAAGTGAGGTTGGTGAATTGAGCCAGCTTGCCGTTCACCTCATAGGGAGCGCCGAAACGATCCCAACGCAGACCCAGATTCAAGGTGAGCCGCTTGCTGATTTTCCAATCGTCGTTGATGAACAGAAACGTATCTTTGCTCGCGTAGTGGCGGTAGGCATCCGCCTTAACGCCGGTGTGCGGGTTGATCGAGGTTTCCTCAAAATAGGAAAAATCCTTCTGGAAATTGCTGATCGAGGAATCGCTGATGCCGCTGATCACGCCGTTCGGCCCGAGAACCCCGGCTTGCGCGGGCGTTACCCCCGTCGTATTCCCGAATTCATACTGCCCCGGGCCGCCTAGATCCCAATTGCGGTAGACAATGCCATACTGCCATCCGCCTCCGAATTTAAAATTGTGTTTGCCCTTGGTAAAACTCAGGTTATCCTGTGCTTGCCATCGATCCTGCGTAAAGGCTTCGACCACGCTTTCCGAATACGGTCCAAAACTGAAGCCCAAGCCGTAATCGGCCCCATCGATAATGATTTCGGGGTCGGTGGTCTGCCCAGTGCCCTGGAAATAATTATCGTAATGGCGATTGTGGGCCAGCGTGAACTCGTTGATCAGCCGGGGACTAAACACATGGGTCTCCACTAACGCCAGATTGTGGTTGTGCTGGGGCTCGTGGGACGGGATCGCAACTGTCGTGCTCGCGAAGCCGCCTCCAAACGCCCGATCATCCTCCAGACGAGTGAAATTGGCCGTAAACGTCAGCCGGTCGCTGCCGCTGAAATTTTGATCCACCCGGCCGAAATAGTTATGCTGCGGCTGACTGATAGGGTTCTGCACATGAAGACAGCCAATATGCCCGATTGCATCTGGGGCGGTGGACGCCTCATCCGGGCAGAGCCGGGTCGAGGTCTGAAGTTGGTATTTACTCAACAACGATGTTGCCAGCGGGCCGGCGCCCGACTTGATCGCCGCCAACTCGGAAGGCGTGGGCACCTGAACGTCCAGTTCACTCCCGGTGTGGAGCGTGACCTGATCGTAAGCAAAAGCGAAGAAGGTCTTATTCTTAACGATGGGTCCGTCGAGCTCTCCACCGAATTGATTGCGGATGTATTTCGGCTTCGGACTCCCTTGACGGTTCTGGAAGAAATCGGACGCGTTGAACGATCGGTTGCGGTTGAATTCGTATAGCACCCCATGGAACTGATTGGTGCCCGACTTCTGCGAGGCGCTAACCACGGCTCCGGCTGCGCGGCCATATTGCGCGCCGAAACTGTTCGTCAGAATCGTGAACTCGCCGACAGACTCGAGCGGCGGATTCACGTTCACGGCGCCTTCGCTAAAGTTGTCGTTATTATCGGCGCCATTCAATAAATAGGCGGTGCCGGACTCGCGCGCTCCTCCGGAAGCGGGATTGAGATTCATCCCCTGTGTGACCTGGGGAGCCAGAAATGCGAGTGAGAAAACGTTGCGAGTCAACAGAGCGGTGTTCGCGATTGTAGTGGTGTTCACCGTAATGTTCAGATCCGATGTGGTCGTCTGGACCAGCGGCGCTTGCGAACTCACTTCGACGGTGGTCGTCGCGGTCGCGACTGAAAGAGTCGCGTTCACGGCGGTAGTCTGGCTGGGATCTACAAGGATGCCTTTGATCTGCCTCTCGTTGAAACCGGGTGCCGTTACCGAGAGCACATAGCTTCCCGGCGGGACCAGAGAAAACCGGTACACCCCATCGCCGCCGGTTTTTTCGACTTGCTTGATGTTTGTACCCTGGTTAGTGATTGTCACGCTGGCTCCAGCCATGGCCGCCCCTGCGGGATCGGTCACGGTGCCGGTGACGACGCCTTGACCTGTTTGGGCCTGTGTGAAGCTCGCGAACGCGAGCAACACAAGCACCGTTGCGATGAAATTGTATTGTTTAACCACAGTCTTGACCCTTTCCTTTGACCAAACGTGGCCTGAACTTTAGTTGTATTCAATATTAAGACCGGCCAGGGACGGCTGTCAAACTAAATCTGTGACTTGCCAGTAACCCCGCGAGCTTGAATTTATTAGAACCGATTTCGCGAGAGAGGCGTCCCAAATTACAGGTCCATATGAATATCCAGCCCTTCAAACTCCTATTTCCGGCTTTGTCCTGCTTACTTTTGGGGTCTTTCGCTAATGCCCAGACCCAAACAGTCACTTTCAGTTATACCGGCGCGCCAATCACGATTCCGCCAGCCAGAGCGAACGTCGCCGCTGTCGCCGAGATTAACGTTCCAACCGTGTTGACCATCAACAGCGTGACGGTCCAGGTTCAGGTCACCTATCCCGCTGCCGGCGATCTGACCATGTACCTGTTTTCGCCGAACGGAACCAGAACTATCCTGCTGCAGAACAACTGCGGAAATCTGGCCAATGTGAACACGACTTTTGATGACACGGCTCAAAGTAAGTTCAGTGATTTCTGCCCGGTGGAGCCCGGCCGGGGGCCATTCCGCGGCAACGAGCCGCTCGCAAACTCACGAGGCGAGATTTCGGCCGGGAACTGGGACCTGGTGATTCAAAATACAAAGAGCGACACGAACACCGGGCTGCTTCAAACGTTCGCGATGACGATCGCCGGAACTCCGATCACCCGGCCGGGCTTCGATTCTTCCTCTGTCGTCAATAGCGCAAGCCTGATTGGCGGCGTGGTGGCTCCCGGCGAGTTGGTGTCCATCTTCGGTCTCGCCCTGGGTCCCCAGGCGGGTGTGGCGGCGACTCCAGGTACGGCTCCCACAAGCCTGGGCGGAACGACTGTAATGTTCAACGGCACACCGGTACCGATTCTGTATTCTTCGTACTATCAGCTAAACGTGCAAGCTCCGTATGCTCTGACGCCGGGCGCGACGGCTCGCATCCAAGTGCAAAACAGCGGCGGGACCAGCAGTTCCATTTCGCTGGATGTCTTGTCGTCCGCGGCAGGGCTTTTTACAGCACAAACGAATGGTCGAGGGCAGGTTTTGGCGGTCAATCAGAACGGCACGATCAACTCAGTCTCGAATCCCGCCGCAGCGGGGAGCTATGTCTCTTTGTATGCCGAGGGGCTCGGCGCGGTGACGCCCGCGGTGAATGAAGGAACACCGGCGCCAACCAATCCGCTATCCCGTGTGAACGGCCCGGTGACGGTTGTGGCCGGCGGCTTGACGGCGCCGGTCTTGTTTGCCGGCTTGGCGCCCGGTTACGCAGGGCTGTACCAGATCAATATCCAGATTCCTCCCACCACGGTATCCGGACCGGTGAGGCTATTTCTGGTGACGCCGAATGGGTATTCCAGTCAGGGCGGTGTGTTCTTGCAGGTGCGGCAATAACGCACACTGGGGCCTAAAGGTTATCGCGATCCCGACGATCTATAACATGTGTGGGAGATTGTCTGTAAATTCGCCGGGTTCGCGCTCGCCGTTTTCATATTGGCCTTTTCTTTGAATGCGCAGCCTACGACGGTAAGCTTTCGAGTTTTTACCGATCCAGCGGGCGCGCGTTTCGCGGTGGACGGCATTATTTACACCTCCGCGGCCAATTTTCAGTGGCCCGCCGGAAGTAAACACTACGTTCGGTTCGTGCAGGACGCGCAACTCAATCCATCCGCTTTTGTCTTCACCGATCCGTCGACGCCCACATTAGCGCCTGTTCAAGTAACGGCGGACGGGGCTTCGGTTTATGCTTTCAGCGGCTTTACGGATGCACACGGACTGTTGGTTCCCGGAAGCGACCCCAACCAGGTGGTGACGGCCGATCCAGCCGTGCCGTCCCTGATGATCGGCGTCTCGTTGACCTACCGGGTCCTGCTAAACTTTTTCGACAACCCGCCAGCCACTAGCCCGCCTTCCTGTGGAGCTCCCGGTAGTATTTCGAATAAGGAGTTTCGAGTGGGGCTAGTGTACATCGGCTCGCAATGCTTTTGGAATAACGCGATCTTGTACTTCCCCGCGAACTCTACACTTCAGTTGAATGCGTTTCCCTTTCCGGGGTTTGTGTTCAGCGGCTGGTCGAGTAATCTTGGCTCTTCCAACGCGTATCTCACAAATTACGTTCTCAAGGGACCTGTCACCATAGCGCCCAGATTTGAACCCGCGAAGAGGGTACGGTTTGAGACATCGCCAATCGGGCTACAGGCTTTGGTCGATCGCACTCCCACGCCTACCTTAAGCTCACTCGATCCGAGTACGCCCTGTCCTCATAATGAGGGGCTGCCCGTAACGGTTCCGAGCACGGTGGCCGCGCTGTGCCGTGGAGACTTCGACTTTGCTCCCGGTTCGGCTCACCTGGTGGGCGCCCTAACACCGCAGTACGACCGGACTGGCAACCTATGGGTGTTTGATTCCTGGGGTAGCGGACAGGGCCAGAATGCGATCTACACAGCGGATTTCAACACTGCTAGCGCCGATACGGTCCTGATCAAGTTTGTACCAGGCGTGCAAGCGAGTTTTGTCACCTCTCCCACCGGTCTCAAGTTGAACATCGATGGGCGCAGCAACTGGCCGGCCTACAATTTTGTGTGGGGATCGGGCACCTCGCATCAGGTTTCCGCTCTGGCCGAGCAGTTTGATTCGCAGGGCCGTAAATTCACATTTCGGAACTGGTCAAACGGCGGAGGAGTCACTCAGAGCTTCACGGTAGATTCCACCTCCGCCACCAGTTTGCGCATGATCGCAAACTATGACGGGCTGGCCAGAGTGGCGGTTCAAACCTCGCCGCCGGGATTGAAGGTCCAGATCGAAGGCGCTGACTGCCAGACCCCGTGTAGTTTCGATCGGGCGAATGGGACGCAACTGCGTATTAGCGCGCCTGCCTCCATAGCCGCGTCGCCTGACACGCGGCTCGATTTTAGTAACTGGTCGGATGGGGGAGCGTCCGATCACCTCTACACCTTGGGTTCTGATTCCCAGATTTTGACCGCCTCGTACAACACTTCCTACCGGCTAACCGCCGCGTCCGATCCTGCGAATGCGATAACTTATACATTCGATCCGGTGGCTCCCGACATGTTCTACCCGGCTGCCACCCAGATCAATGTAACGGCCGAGGCCAAGCCTGGATTTAAATTTCGCAGATGGGCCGGCGACTTGAGTGGGACCTATGCATCGGGAACACTCACGATGTACGGCCCCCACTCGGTTCTTGCACTGGCGGATCGTATTCCCTACATCGCGCCGGCGGGTGTGCACAACCTGGCTGGGGATACTCCCGACGGAACGGTTGCTCCTGGCTCCCTGATTGCCATTACGGGTGAAAGCCTGGCGCCCAATGAAGAAACCGGCCGCGTCAACCCGCTCGCGCAGACGATCGGGGGCGTGACGGTCACGCTTGCAGATCGGCTACTTCCCTTGGTCTCAGTTTCGCCTCAGCAGGTTACGGCACAGCTTCCATCAGATCTCTCCGGAGGCGACTATACGCTCCAGATCCACTCCGCGGGACAACCGGATGTTAGCGGCAATTTCACCGTCGCTCGGAACTCCCCGGGACTGCTCGTAACGCTCTCGGGTGGAATTCAGTACTGCACCTGCATGCATGGCGATGGAACTCCAGTCACCAGCGACAGTCCTGCCAAACGGGGAGAGACGGTGATGCTCCTGGGAACGGGGTTTGGACCGTACGCTTCGCCCATGGTCGATGGCTTCTTTCCACCCGATCCCGCGTCCGCACTTTCCGATTCCGTTCAGCTCTCGATAGGCGCCGCAACCGGAATTCCGCCCTCGTGGGCGGGCGCGGCTTCCGGGTATACGGGGTTAACGGCGACCCGGTTCAAGATTACAGACGACCTGCCCGGAAGCACAACGCTTCCAATCACCGTGACGGTGAACGGCAAGATTAGCAACACGGTCATGTTGCCGATAGAGTAATGGCCGTGGGCTTACGACCGGGCGACGGTCCCGAGGATTAGCGCCACCAGGTTCCACGCAATCACTATGGCGAACAAGATGTTGATCCGCACTAAGATGCGCTCCCGGCCCATGCGCCAGCAGTATATGCCAAGCACGACCGCTGCGGCCTTTACCAGCATGAGCCCTACCACTCCGCTTGGGCTGGAGGACATGATCAGCCGCACCAGCGGATTCCCCTCCTTCACACCGCTCATCAAAAAAGCAACGGTCGTTAGAAAGTCCAAAACCTGTAGATAAGAATATTGCAGCAATAATTGATTCATAACTAAGTGGTTCGCCTAACTTAACGTACACTAATTCTCGGAGAACCGATTAGGAGTCAAGTACTGATTACCTCTTAGTACGCTCGCCCCTACAGATCGAAACTCTGCCCCCACTCTGGTGCAATTGCCTCCAGCCCGAACCTCTCCTGGATAGCCTTTGCCAGCACGCCCCGAGCATCGCCCTCTCCATGCACCAGGAACACCCGTTTCAACCCCGCCGCGATCGGTTTCATCCAGAGGAGAAGCTCGTTCTGGTCGGCGTGTCCGCTCAGTTCGTCAAGCTTCTCCACTTCGGCCCGCAATCGCATGGGCAAGCCGAAGACAGGAACGACGGGCTGTTTTTGCTCGATCTTCCGGCCCAAGGTGTTCTCCGCCTGATAGCCTGTGAGCAAAACCGTGTTCTTAGGGTCTTCGATGTTGTTCTTCAAGTGATGCAAAATGCGCCCGGCCTCGCACATTCCCGAAGACGCAATCACCATAAACGGACCACGCAGGTCGTTCAGCCCCTTCGACATTTCGACATCGCGCACGTACGTCAGCCGCTTGAAGCCGAAGGGATCCTCATGCCCGGTAACGAACGCGCGGGTCTCTTCATCGAACAACTCCGCATGGCGGCGGAACACTTCCGTGATGTTCACCGCGAGCGGGCTGTCCACGAAGATCGGGAAAGCGGGAATCTGTTTCGCATTGATCAGCTCATGCAGCAACAGCACCAGTTGCTGAGTCCGCCCGACGGCGAAAGCCGGCACGATGAGCTTTCCCCCGCGATTGTACGTACGATTCACGATGCCGGCGAGCCTGGCCGTAACGGACTGCACTGGCGCATGCAGCCGATCGCCGTAGGTGCTCTCGAGAAGCAGATAGTCGACCTGCGGCAAAGGTTCGGGATCTTGGATGATCGGTAGTCCAGGACGGCCCAGGTCGCCTGAAAAGCCCACGCGAACCTCCCGCCCCGCTTCGTTCAATCGGAGCAGCATCATCGTCGAGCCAAGCATGTGGCCCGCTTCGAAGGACTGATACTCCAAACCCGGACCCACCTCAAACGGCGTGTGCAACGGCGCCGGATGAAAGAGCGGAAAAGTCCTCTCCGCATCTGGGGTGGTGTACAGCGCTTGAACCGATCCCTCCAGGGGCGCGGGACTCAGCCGCGCTTCCTGGTGCAGATGGCTCCCGCGGCGATTGCGCTTGTTGATGAACAGCGCGTCTTGCTCCTGCACGTGCGCCGAATCCAAAAGCATCGGATGACACAGGTCGGCGGTGGCCGGACTCGCATAGATCGGACCGGCAAAACCATTCTTCACCAGCAGAGGCAAGTTCCCGGTGTGGTCGATATGAGCATGCGAGACCAGTACGGCCGCGATTTCGTTGCACGGGAACGGGAAATGCCGGTTGCGAGTCTCGGCTTCTTTGCGGCGGCCTTGGTATTGCCCACAATCAAGCAGGTAGCGGCGGCCCTGCACATCGACTTCATGCATGGATCCGGTGACGGTCTGTGCACCACCCCAAAAAGTCAGCTTCATCGTAGACAAGCATAGGCGATTCACCCTATGGGACGCAGCGCTGAACCATCCGAACATTCAACTGTAAGTGGTCTCAATAGCAAGCCAACGTCGCGCGTACACGGCAATACTGTTCATCGCCGCCCTGGTTCCGTCCGCTTACCTGGCGTTCCATTGGCGCGCGATGCCGCACCTTGGCTTCTATCACGATGACGGGCTCTATTGGGTGGGAGGCCTGTCCCTGGCAACGGGTCACGGTTACCGTATCCTCAGCCTACCCGGCCAGCCCTATCAAACCAAGTACCCACCCGTCTTCTCCGCCCTGCTGGCGTTGGTCTGGAAGCTGAATCCGGCGTTTCCGGCCAACCTGCCGCTCGCGACCTTGTTGGTCTGGCTGCTGCTTCCGGCGTATCTCCTCCTCGTCCGCGCTCTGCTGAAACGCTATGGCTTCAGTCCGCTCGAACAAGCCGTGCTATGCCTCATCGCCGGCCTCAATCCCATGTGCGCCCTGTTCAGCTTTTCGCTAATGCCCGAACTGCTGATCACATCGCTCCTGGTGCTCAGCCTTTTACTAGCGGACCGCTTTGCCGCTCTGTCGGGCATTACGGGCGCCCTAGCCTATCTCACACGATCCGCGGCCCTACCCCTCTTGCTGACGGTCCCGCTTGTCCTGATTTTGCGAAAACGCTACAAACAGGCGGGAATCTTCGCGCTCACCATGCTGCCGGCCGTCATCACATGGCAACTCTGGACCTGGCGCCACATCTCGCCGTCCCGCGATCCGGTGACGCTGTACTATACGAACTACCTAGGACTGCAGCTTCACAACGTTGCGCTTGCGGACTTGCCGTCCGTGATCTGGCACAATCTGGACGCGTTCCTCACGGCCATCGGGAAGCTGCTGTTATTCGACATCGGGTCAATCAGTGGAAAGCCCCTCGCAAGAGTGGTCGCTATCGCGGCCATCGCCGGCATCGTTCGCCTGGCACGCCGCACAGGCAACTTGCAGTACCCGTTCGCCGCCCTCGCATATTCCGCGCTGCTCCTGGTCTGGTGCTACCAACCCGATGAGCGATTCGTATTTCCGCTGTACCCCCTGCTACTGGCCGGATTGTGGACTGAATTGCGCAACCTGGTTGCCACGTTGAAAACGGCCTGGGCTAAGCGAGGCCCTGACAGAGTAGCCGCGAGTATCGGCGCGGCGGCACTTACGACCTTTGCTCTGTTCGTCGCCTTCACCCACGCGTACGGGCTCACCCACGTGATCCCGGATCTAATGGCTGCCTATCAATCGGATCTCGAACATCGCCGGCCGGCCTATGACTGGATCGCCCGGCAGTCACCCGATTCCGCAAACGTGTTCGCCTATGACGATCCGCTTCTGTTTCTCTACACCGGCCGAAAATCGTGCAGTCTGGCGATTCCGCCGAAGCTGATCTACTACGACGAACACGCCACCGATGCACTGGTCCGCGCGATCCCCGAATTTGCGCGCGAACACCGCCTGCAATATCTACTGGTCACATCGGACGATTTTTATCGCGATCTGCACCAGCGAGGCGTCCGGCAACTCGCGGCATCCCTTCAGAGCCACCTTCATAACGACGCCACTTTGGAGCGAACTTTCTGGTCGCCTGCGGCATCGGTCTACCGTCTAATTCCGCAACCCGCTACAATCACTACGAATGCGTTTACATCCTGTGATTCTGCTGGCGGTATGCTCGGCTCTCTTGTATGCCGAGAAGAAGCCCGTCACCCTTGAAAGTTTAAGCCAGGGGGGCCGGGGAGGCGCCGATTTCGCCGGCGTTCCAACCTGGGCCCCGGACGGAAAGCATTTCGCGTATTTCAAAGGCAAGCAGATCATGCTGTACGATGTGCCGGCCAAGAGTGACCGTGAGCTTCTGAACGTCACCGCCATGGAATCGGCCGCTAGCAAGGTTCCCGAGCCGGAGAGATTCGATTGGCAGAACCGCCGGGTGCGTCAGAACTCGCTGCAATGGTCGACTAGCGGCAAGGAGATCCTGCTCTCGGTGGACGGCGACCTCTTTCTGTGGCACATGGATTCGTCAAAGTGGGACCAGCTTACGGCAACTCCAGTGGCCGAGTTCGACCCCAAGCTTTCCCCGGACGGCAAGCGGGTCGCGTTCCGCCGTGAGCACGATCTTTACGTGCTCGATATCGCTTCCCGCAAAGCCACCCGGCTCACCAGCGACGGCAATCCAACGCTGTTGAATGCCGAGCTCGACTGGGTGTATCCGGAGGAGCTCGATCTCGGGACAGCCTATTGGTGGTCACCCGATTCGAAGCGGCTCGCCTATCTACAATTCGACGTCAGCCACGAGATGCAATACCCACAGGTCGATTTACGCGGGCTGCGCGGATCTCTGGAACTGGAGCGCTATCCGCAAGCGGGCACTCCCAATGCGGACGTGCGGCTGGGAGTGATTTCCGCGGAGGGCGGCTCCACCAAGTGGATGGATCTCGGCGAAACCCGCGATCATCTGCTGGCGCGCGTGCACTGGCGCCCGGATTCGTCCGGCATCGCAATCCATCGCTTGAACCGCGTCCAGAACGAGCTCGATCTGCTATTGGCCGATCCGGCCGATGGTGTCGCCAGAACCCTGATACATGAAAAAGATCCCACCTGGATCAACATCACCGATCAGTTTCACTTTCTGAAATCGGGCGAATTTGTGTGGTCGAGCGAGCGCGATGGATTCCGCCACCTGTATCGCTATTCCGCGGACGGAAAACAAATGGGGCGAATCACGCAGGGCAATCAGCAGGGCAACCAGCAGGGCAACTGGGAAGTGACGGATGTGGCGGGCGTGGACGAGGCGGCATCCCGCGTGTACTATGTCTCGACCGAGGCCAGCCCGCTCGAGCGCCAGCTTTACGCAATTCACATGGATGGGTCCGGCAAGCAGCGGCTCACGCAGGCCGCCGGCTCGCATTCGATCTCGATGAGCCCGTCTCACGAGTATTTTCTCGATACGTACTCGAGCCTGACTACGCCGCCGCGCCGCACTCTTCATGCGATCGATGGCGCTGAATGGGCCGTGTACCGTGAAGCCGATCACAAGGTTCAGGATGAGTACAATCTCCTGCCCACCGAAATCGTACAAGTGAAGGCGCCGGATGGAACGCTGCTGTACGCGAGGCTCATCAAGCCCCCGAATTTCCGCGCTGGCCAGAAGTACCCGGCCATTGTCATGGTGTATGGCGGGCCGCACGCGCAGTCCGTTCGTAACTCATGGACCGGCGCGACGTGGGATCAGGCCCTGGCGCATCGCGGCTTTGTGATCTGGCAGCTTGACAATCGCGGCGCGGCGGGACGGGGACACGCCTTCGAGTCGCCGCTGTACCGCCGCTTAGGTGAAAAGGAGTTGGCTGATCAACGCGAGGGAGTTCGCCATTTGATTTCACAGGGCTTTGTGGACCCGGCGCGCATCGGCATCTATGGCTGGAGCTACGGTGGTTTTATGACGCTGTACTCGCTGCTCAATGCGCCGGATCTCTTTAAGGCCGGCATTGCGGGCGCGCCTGTGACCGACTGGCACAACTACGACACGATCTACACAGAGCGGTATCTGGGACTGCCGAGCGAGAACGCGGAAGGCTATCGCAAGAGCTCGGACGTCACCTATGCCGACAAGCTAAAGGGCAAGCTGCTCATTGTCCACAACATCGAAGATGACAACGTGCTGTTCCAAAACACCCTACAGATGAGCGATGCGCTGGAACGCGCGGACAAACTGTTTACGATGGTGATCTATCCGCAAAAAAGCCATGGGGTCGGCGGACCGGCACGAAAACACCTGCTGGAGCTGACCACTGACTTTTTTGAGAAGAATTTGAAGTAATACCCAACCCAGGCAGGAATGCCTGTGTCACTAGCCGTTCAGCAGCGCGATCACTTCGTGGTAGTGTGCGCGTTCGGCCCTCTCCGGGGAATCATCACGGGCGTACAGCGCCCACCCAAGGGGTGTTCCGCCATAACTGCCGTCTTTCGCGTCGATCGCCGCGCCGCGCTCAAGCAGCAGCCTGACGGTGTCCACATGTCCACCGGCCGCGGCCCAATGCAGGCCAGTCTGTCCGTCATGCCTGAGCTTCGCGTTTACCTCCATACCTCTTTGCAACAGGAAATCGACAACGCTGGTTCGGCCGAATTCACACGCCCAAGCGAATCCGTCCCGCATTTGCTTCTGCGTCGCCGGCGGCTTCAGGCTGCCGTCGTCCTCGAAGAAGCTTTTGACGACGTCGAGCCGCCCGGTTCCAGCCGCTCCTTCCAGGTCTAATCGCGCGCCGCGGCTCGCAAAGAACTCGGCCGCCTGCCCGCGCCCGTTATGCAGGCAGCCATTGACCGCGCTGGCGCCATCCGGACCCTCGATGATTGCGCCATGGCCGATCAGCAGTTCCATCAGCGGGACCTGCACACCCGCCTTTTCCGGATGGCAACTCGTCGCCGTCAATCCAAGCGTTGTCGATCGGCCGCCATACGCGTCCGACTCCGCATTCACCTCGGCGCCGGCCTTCAGCAGCAGCTTCGCGATCTCGACAATGTTTTTAGGGGTCTTCTGGCGGAAGTCCTCAACGCCGTTCGCCGAGACATAATGGAGCAGGGTGGAGCGATGCTCACGCGTGGAACGCGCTCGCACCAACTCTGGATTCTCGCTCAGCAGCGTTTCAAGCCTTGCTGAGTCGCCGCTGACGATAGCGTCCACCGCCGCTTCGAACTGTGAGGCCAAGTGGTTTGCCTACCAGAAGTACAGTTATCGCCGGCCGCCGCCTGCGTGACCGCCACCGGCACTGGCGCCGCTGGAGGCCGCGCCAACGCTGCCCCCGGACATCCGCCCGCCGCCGCCACTCATCATGCCAGTGTCTCCACTCGAAACCGCGGAGGGCGACGAGGAGCGCATCGCGCCAATCATGCTATGCGAGAATGCAGTCTCGGAATGCGCCGCCGGCCCGGGAGCCGTAACGGATGAGCTGGCTCCTACATTCCGGTATCCACTATAGTTCGTGTAACCGCCGAGTCCATAGTAAGGAGCATAGGCATAGAATCGGTTGACTGTGAACGGACTCCAATAACTGTAGCCAAAGGGGCTGTAGGCGAAACCATTTCCGGGAACGAAAGTGTACATGCCGTACCAGGGATTGAACGCCCAACCGCCGCCCCATCCACCTCCGAGCAGGCTGAATCCGCCATACCCGGGACCGTTATCGCGGAATGATTTCGCGGCCGACACATTGGCCATCGCGACGTAACCCGAGCGCCGGAAGCTCCAGCGCAGCAACTCGTCGCCCAGCTTGGTATCGAACTTAGTTGCCATCAAAGCGCCGCCGAGCTCGGTTTCTTTGCCTTTTTTTAGGGTCAACTGGGTACCGCCGGAGGTCACGATCGCCTCGCCTTCATACACTCGAACCCGCCCGGAATCGGCATTGAATACGTACACGCCGGCCTTGACCATCGCTACGGACGCACCGTTGTACAGCATCGTGATCGCGTTGCCCTTGACCATGGCCGCAGCTTTGTCCTTGGTCTCGTCGACCGTCTCTATCAGAGCCTCGCCATGCAGGAGCTCGATTTTGGTGTCGGTCAGGCGATTGGAAACCATGCAAACCGTACTGTTCTCCGCAACCCGAAGGAACGAACCCGGCGACAGCAACACCTCGGCCCTGCCTTCTTCGGTCCGCAACTCATCGTTCTTTTTCAACTCCGGGAAGTGCCCGAACTTCGGTTCTACAAGCTTGCCAGCGGCGTAAACCTTGCCTTCCGCGTAGTGCACGAGTCCTGAATTCACCGAAAGGACGGATTGCCCAAATAAGCAACCGCCTACGAATGTACCGAGAACCAGAGTGGCTGAAAAGTTGCGCATATTTACCCTTTTGCTCCTAATACTGCTTAGTTGGTGGACGAAAGTCAAGCGGCTTGCGTTTCCAAAGTTATTCAGGGTGTGCCGAATCGATCCACTTCGAGTGCCCAACCGTCTCCGGGCTAGGAATGTTCAGATTTACGACAATCGGCTCCTGACCGCTGCGGACCACCACCACTTCGACCGGCTCGTCGGGCTCGGCATTGATCTCCTGGTGCGGAACAAACGGCGGAACAAAGATAAAATCACCGGGACCCGCTTCATCGACGAATTCCAGCCGCTCGCCCCAGCGCATCCGCGCCCGTCCTCTCACGACGTAAAGAACGCTCTCGAGTTCGCCATGATGATGCGGCCCGGTTTTGGCATCGGGCTGAACCACCACTGTTCCGGCCCAGAGCTTATGTGCGCCGGCGCTGGCGGTCGTGATCGCAGCCGCGCGCGACATGCCGGGAGTTTGGGGAGTGTTGGCGTCCAATTCGCCTGCGCGAACGATCCGGACACCCTGTCTTTCCCAATCAACCACTAGCTGACCTTATGCTCATGATACTCAGAAATGTTCTCGTAAATGTCGTCAGGGAATTTCAGATGCTTATACACGTTGCACGAATCGGGGTCCTCCGGATTCGGGCAGATCGGGAACTCCTGCTCTTTCATCCATTCGAGAACCCGCTGCCGCTTAGGAGGATTGTAATCGCGCCCTTGCACTTGCTGCACCAGGCCCCGAGCCTTCTCCTCATCGCAATCCGGATCTTTCCGGAGCCATTGAATAAGTTCATCCAGATCCAGAAAGTGCCGCGCCACCATCGCGAACACCAGCCGCCCATAGTGGCCGATGTCCTTACCGGCATCCAGCGAATCCATGAGGTGCGCCATCATGTCGTCTTTGCGCAGGTCTTCGATTGCCATTCTGGTTGAGTCCCCCCCACACGATGGACGCCGAAATCGGAGAGATAATTTCGCTCTTTCTTCGCCGAAGAAAGAGCACATTCTCAATATCGCCGAGGAGCTATGAATCAGATCTTCTCAACGATCCAAAGTCGGAGCAGGCAGTGAGGCGTTTCATGCGGACGAAATGCTACCGGTTTGGGTGGCTAGGTTTGAAACGATGCTTATCTGAAAGCAGGCGACAAGATCGCCCGCTCCACGCCGCTTCCAGAATAGCCCGGCTCACCGGTGGATTGTCACTAGCATGCTTTTCCCGCGGAGCTTCTGAGCCGCCGCCTTCGCCGCGTCACTCGTCGTGAACATCTCGAGGGAATCGAACTCGTTATCCACTACAGGCGTCAACGCCAGATCGGTGTATTGGCGCGCCGCCGGGTCGCGTCTCAATCGATACGCCAACCCGTAGTAGCGGCAAACTGCCTGGGCCAGCTTGACGTGCTTATAGATCAGGTTGCCGACGTAACGCGGATAGAAAACGAAAGGGCTTTCCACCGGCAGGTGCGGGCGCCGGTCCTTGCGGTACTTCCGCCGGAGATAGCCGCCCTGATAAGGATGCATTCCTTCCAGCACGACCGAAGCGTACGACCACATCAGCAGGGTCAGCACTTTTCCCGGGCTGCCCCCTGTTGCTGCTTCGCGGCGCATCACGGTCTTCAGGTGCTCGGGTGTATAGTAAGCTGTCCACGCCTCCTTATACACCTTCTCCCACTCGGCCTTGGACATGGTGGGATGGGCCGTGGTCACGTGCTCCACATCATATTTGTTCAGATCCGGATCCATCTCGACGCCGGCCTTGTAGAGTTTCTGATGATCCTCGGAGCCAGGCAGTGGCGTCATGGCGCTAAACTGCACCAGATCGACCGGCAACTCGCGCTGGATAATCTGGATGTCGCGCAGAATCGACTCGGGAGTATCGGCCGGAAACCCGACAATGTAACCGGCAAAAGTGTGCACGCCCGCGTGCTTCCACTGCAGCAGCATCGTACGGTACTCAGTGATCTTGTTCTGCTTTTTCTTGGCGCCAACCAGGCTGTCCGGGTTAATACTCTCTAGCCCGATAAACACGCGAACCACGCCGGCCTGTTTGGCCTTCTCGATAAAGTGTGGAAGCCGATAACACATCGTGTCCACCTGGATCACAAACTTGATATTCAGCTTCTGGTTCTCTCGCAGATCGATCAGCCGGTCGAAAATGCGTTCCCAATCCGTATTGCGCGCAAAATTGTCATCGGTGATAAAGAACCGGTTGACGCCTTGCGCCAGGTTGGCCCGGATGATCTGCTCCACATCGTCCACCGACCGGCGTCGGGACTTCCGGCCCTGCACATTAATGATGGTGCAAAAAGAGCATAGAAATGGGCAGCCGCGTCCTGCATCAAAGCTGGTAAGGTTACCTCCAGTGCGTTTGATCTGCGCCGCTGGAAGGATAGGAACGATTGCCCCGTCCATAGACGGCAGATCGTCCATATAATTGTAGAGCGGCTTCAAAGTCCCGTTCCAGGCATCGCGAAGAACCATCTCAAAGCGGCCCTCGGCTTCGCCGGCGAACAGTGAAATGCCGAGGTCCATCGCTTCTTTCAGCTCGGGCGTGAGCTCGGGCAACATAGAGAAGCAGCCGGATACGTGAAACCCGCCGATGCAGACTTGCAGGCCCGCCGCGCGCAGTTTGCGTGCGATATCCATCGCGCGCGGATATTGATTCGATTGCACCCCTACCAGCGCGACCAGCCCGCGGCAACCGCGCATCTGCCGCGCAATACGCTCGGGCCGGATGCGCGTATTCGTCTCATCGGCAGCCCAAACGTCGATCTCGACATCGTCGCCGAGCACCCGCCGCTCCTTGCAATCGAGAGCCAAGCCATTCATCACCGCCAGCGTATTCGACGGTATGGACGAACGGAGCCATTGGATGACATAGCCGTCATCGTCGTAGTGCGATGGTTTGAGCAACACCAGTGAGAAACGCTTCGGGCTTTGCAATACAACTTAGAATAGCGCGCCGGCCGGCGTTCGTGGGAAAATCAGACTGAATCCGCCTTCCAATGAAGCGCCTGTGGCTGCCCTGTTGTCTCGTTCTGTTCGCTGCTCCGCCGAACACGCAGGAAGAGAGGCTCTGGCAACATCGCAATCTCGGGAAAGCGTTCTACGAAAATCCTACCACCCAGGTTCAGGCGGTGGACCAATTCAAGCAGGCGCTCGCGCTCGCGCCCAACTCAGCGCGTGAGCGGCTGAACTATGGTCTTGCGCTCCTCAGGGCAGGGAAGACGCCGGAGGGTGTTACGGAGCTACTCAAAGTTCAAGAGCAGGACCCGAAGCTTCCGCACACCTGGTTCAACCTCGGCATTGTTTATCGAAAAGGCGGCGACTTTGAGAAGGCAATTCCCGAGTTTGAAAAGATGATCGAGCTTGTTCCGGACGAGCCGGTCTCGCACTACAATCTCGGCGTGCTCTATAAGCAGGCTGGCCAACTGGACAAGGCGCAGCAGCAGTTCGAGACCGCGACCAAACTGAATCCGAATCTCGCCGCGCCGCATTTTCAGCTTTATAACGTCTATCGCCAGCAGCAGAAGAAAGATCAATCGACCGCGGAGCTGGCAATCTTTCAAAAGCTCAAGAAGCAGCAGGAAGGCGCGGTGATCGCCGAAGACATGGAATGGAGCGATTACGCCGAGATCTACGACCCGATCGATCCGGCCAACGGCCAGCCACTAGCGGAGATTCCGCGAGTGCCATTGCCCGCTGGCGCCAGTGGCCAGTTGCTGATCGATCTCGATGGCAGCGGGACGGCTCACCGCTTGACCTGGAATGCAAATGGCTTCAATCCGCCCTTGCCTGGGGTACAAGCCAAGGAGATCGTCTCAGCCGCCGCGGGCGACTTCGATAACGACGGGCTGGCCGACCTGTGCATACTCACTGAACAAGGTCCACTGCTGTACCGGAACACCAGGGGCAAGTTCGTCAAAGTCAACGCGAGTCTACCAACCGCGCGATTCGAGAAAGCGGTTTGGCTCGATTACGATCACGACTATGATCTCGACCTGTTCCTGCTTGGTGAAAAACCTGTGCTGCTACGCAATCAGGGCGCTGCCGGGTTCGCTGACCATACCGCTGATTTTCCGTTCGTGCCGGGCCACGCGATAGACGGCATTCCATATCGCTGGCAGGCCGACAGCAAAGCCTTCGACCTGGTCGTAAGCTATTGGGATCACGCGGGAGTTTTGTACAGTGACAAGCTGACGGGCAAATATGAGGCGCTTCCGTTGCCGGAGCTTGCGCCTGGAGCAAAGTGGCTTCGCGCCGAAGATTCGAACCACGATAGCTGGCTGGATATTGTCTCGTCCGCGGGAACTCTGTTAAACCGGCTTGGTCGCTTTGAACCGGCGGCAGCGCCCCGCGGTGATGGCAGTTTACCCGGGCGTCCGCCTGCCGGATCGAAGTCGATCACAGTCGCGCTCACTGGCGTGAAGAACCTCAAGCTGGCCTATGGCGCTGGGGTGGAGGTGAAGGCCGGGACCTCCTATCAGAAGAAAATATACGACGGCGTGCCGCTGGCCTTCGATCTGGGCGGCCGCGCCGAAGCCGACACGGTGCGCATCACGTGGCCGAACGGATTGATTCAAAACGAACCCAAACAGACTGCGGGCCGCTCTTACAACTACAAAGAGGCGCAGCGGCTCTCGGGATCGTGTCCGATGATTTGGACCTGGAACGGGCACGAGTTCCAGTTCATCACGGACGTGCTCGGCGTCGCTCCTCTGGGCGCGAGCTCTGGTGATGGCCAATACTTCGCCACCGATCACGACGAGTACATCCAGATTCCGGGCGAGGCTCTAGCGGCATCAGACGGGAAATATGAGATCCGAATCACCGAAGAGTTGAGCGAGGTATCGTACCTGGATCAGGTTGAATTGCTGGCCATCGATCATCCCGCCGGCATCGACATTTACACCAGTGAAAAATGGAAAGGGCCTCCGTTCCCTGAATTCAAGCTTTATGGGGTGGCACATCGCACCTATCCGACAGCCGGTCGTGACGGTGCAGGCCACGATGTGCTGCCAAGGCTGATGGCGCGCGATGGCAAGTATGTGGATACTTTCCATCGCGATCCGGTTGGTATCGCGGAACTGCATACGCTTGATTTGGAGTTCCCGCCGGTAACTGGCGCGCTTCTGGTTCTGAACGGCTGGGTGGATTGGGCCGACGGCAGCACCTTTCTGGCTGCTTCGCAACAATCCAAGAATGGTCTCATTCCTCCTTATCTACAGGTGAAAAACCAGCGCGGCGAATGGGAGACCGTCATTGAAGATATGGGGATGCCGGATGGAAAGCCGAAGACCATCGCGGTGGATCTTACGGGAAAGTTTTTGTCGGCCTCGCGCGCAATCCGGATCGTCACCAATATGTGCGTGTATTGGGATGAAATCTTCCTCGGCGAGAATGCTTTCCCGGGAGGCCTTGCTACCGTTCCGGCAGAGAGTGCTGAAGTTCGTTTCCGTGGCTTCTCAGAGTCGAAGATCCACCCGCAACGAACGCAACCTGAAACGTTCTTCTATGCGCCTTCGAGGCCAATCTCCTTCTGGAATCCGACGCCCGGCCTCTACACCCGCTACGGCGACGTCAGGGGATTGGTCGCGACTCCCGACGACCGTTTCGTAATTATGGGATCGGGCGACGAACTCCGCCTTACTTTTAACGCATCGAATCCAAGACCGGGTTGGAAGCGCGATTTCATCCTTAAGGTAGACGGTTGGGCGAAGGATCGCGACGCCAACACCGCGCACTCGCAGACCGTCGAGCCGCTGCCGTTTCACGCGATGAGCCAATATCCGTATGGTGGTGGAGAGCATTATCCCAGCGACGCGCTGCACGACGATTATCGAAAGCGTTACAACACGCGACCGGCGCTTGTGTTGATTCGTCCGCTGGTCTCCCGAGTCAATCCGCATGCGACGCTCATTCGAAAAGCAACACAGACAAGAATGTCTGTGCCACACATCTGAGATGCGGAGCTCAATCGCAATCCTCTTCCTCGTTCTCCTCGTAAACGCTGCCTACATCGCCGCGCTCCCCTCCGTAACCATCTTCTACATGGGCAACGTGCTGCTACACGTCATCCTGGGCATCGCAGCCGCCATTGTTCTCGTCTGGAAAATTCAGAAGCCCGCCGCGATTCCCTTTCTGGCGGCCGCGGCCCTCGGTCTCTATCTGACGTTTTCTGGCGCGACCACGCCCAACCGCTGGGCCCTCTGGTTACACATCGCATTCGCGCTGCTCGGTTGTGTCGCCCTACTGCCCTACTTGCGCCGGCATCGGCGAATGTTCGTCGCCGCGATCGCGCTGGTAATCGTCGGCATTGCCACTCGAAGCCTCTACCATCCCGCCGACCGCATCCGCAATCCGCACAATGTCCCTGTCTCCATGGCCGAAGAAGGCGCGGGCCCAAAATCCCCGTTCTGGCCTTCCTCGGCACAAACCAATGTCGGCGGTATCATTCCGTCCAACTTCTTCATGGATTCGAAGAAGTGCGGCGAATGCCACAAAGACATCTACCAGCAGTGGCAAGGCTCGATGCATCACTTCGCGTCCTTCAATAACCAGTTCTACCGGAAATCGATTGAGTATATGCAGGATATCGCCGGTGTAAAAGGGAGCAAATGGTGCGCCGGATGCCACGATCACGCGGTGTTTTTCAACGGCCGTTTCGAGCGTCCAATCAAGGATCAGATCGACACGCCCGAAGCGCAAAACGGTTTGGGCTGCATGTCCTGCCATTCGATCACGCATGTTGGCAGCTCGATGGGAAACGCCGATTTCACGGTGTCGTATCCGCCGCTGCATGAGCTCGCATCCAGCAAGAATCGTTTCATTCGCGTAATGGACGACTTCCTTACGTATCTCAATCCCGAGCCGCATCGCCGCACGTTTATGAAGACGTTCATGCGCCAGGACTCGGCCGAGTTTTGCGCAGCCTGCCACAAGGTGCACCTGGACGTGCCGGTCAACAATTACCGATGGCAACGCGGATTCAACGATTACGACAACTGGCAGGCCAGCGGCGTTTCGGGCCAGGGTGCGCGCTCGTTTTACTATCCCGAGAAAGCGTCAGCGTGCCTGGATTGCCACATGCCGCTCACGGATTCGCACGATCCCGGAAATCACGACGGTAAAGTGCATTCCCACCGCTTCCCCGCGGCGAACATGGCAGTGGCCTACGCGAATCAGGATCGGGAACAGATGCAGGCGGAAGAGAAGTTTCTGAAATCCGGGTTCATCACAGTCGATCTATTTGCCGCATCACCGGCCACCGCCGCCGAAACCGTCGCTCACCAAACTGAGCCGCGACCGTCTCGCTGGCTAGCGCAAGGGAGCGGTTCCGACACCCCCCAACTCAACTCCACCTTTGCTGTCGGTGAAGAAGCCCAGCAAACCGGCCCCGTCATTCTTCGCGATGTCGGCCAAATCGCCGCGCCTTTAGATGCGGCGGGCGTGCGCTTCCAGCCTGGTTCCACGGTGCGCGTCGATGCGGTCGTGCGCACCCGCAAAATCGGCCACTTCTTTCCCGCGGGCACGGTGGATTCATTCGATGTCTGGCTGGCACTACAGGCGAGCGATGCCGATGGCCGCGTAATCTTTGTCAGTGGCCAGGTGTCGGATAACGGTCCGGTCGACAAGAGCGCCCACTTCTTTCGCTCCTACCTGCTCGATGCAGACGGAAACGAGATCAACAAGCGCAACGCTTTTCAGGCACGCAGTGTTCTGTACGTCCATCTGATCCCACCCGGCGCCGCGGATGTGGTCCACTACCGCATTCACATACCGAAGGACGCGCGCGGTCCGGTGACGCTCGAAGCGAAATTGAACTACCGCAAGTTCACGCGCTACTTCACGGAATTTTCCTACTCGGGCCAGCCTATGCCCGATCAGGCCGCCTCGCTGGTCGATGTTAACCACGATAGCCGCGCCTTCTCGTTCATCGCGGCGAATATCCCGGCAAACGTGTCGGGCCAGATAAAGGGCCGTATTCCCGACCTGCCGGTCATCACACTCGCGAGCGCGACCAGCACGCTTCCGCTCAGCGGTGCAACTCACTGGACCCCGTTGGTTCGCAAACAAGACCGGGAGCGGTGGAACGATTGGGGTATCGGACTGCTGCTGCAAGGCGACCTGAAGGGCGCCGAGTACGCGTTCAAGAAAGTCACCGAAGCCGATCCACCGTACGCCGACGGCTGGTTGAACGTGGCCCGCGCGCTGATTCAGGAGGGCGAGACGGATGCAGCCAAGCCCTATATCCGGAAAGCTCTCGATATCAATCCAAAGCTGGGACGAGTCTGGTTTTTCAAGGCGATGATTCAGAAAGCGGATGGAGATTACGATGGCGCGTTGCAATCGCTACGCACCGTGGAAACGATGTATCCGCGCGACCGCGTAGTATTAAATCAAATCGGACGCATTCTGTTTTTGAAGCGGGATTATGCGAACGCCGTGGCGGCGCTCCAATCGGTGCTGTCGGTCGATCCCGAAGATGTGCAATGCCACTACAACCTCATGCTGTGCTATCGAGGACTCGGCGATGTTACCAAGGCGGAGCGTGAACAAAAATTGTTCGCGCGATTCAAGGCAGACGAAGCTTCGCAGGCAATCACCGGGAAAGCACGGTTGGTGAGTCCGGAAGCGAACAACGAACGCCAGCCGATCCACGATCACGTCAATGTGGGGCAGGTCTCCGACCTGCCCGCAGGTCGGAGACCTGCGCCACGGGTCCCATGAAATACTTCCTCGTACTCGCAGGCGCGCTATTCGCCGTGACTTCGCCCTCTATCCATTTCACCGACGTTACCGCGCAGGCCGGCATCCACTTCGCTCACAACGCCGGGAAAGCCGGCAAGAAGTACCTGCCCGAAACCATGGGCTCCGGCTGCGCGTTCTTCGATGCCGATGGCGATGGCTGGCTCGATATCCTCTTGATCAACAGTAAGGACTGGACTCCGCGTCGCCGTAAATCGACAGCGGCGCTCTATCGCAACAATCACAACGGCACCTTCACTGATATTAGTGCCGGCAGCGGCCTGGACATCGAAATTTACGGGATGGGCGTGGCGATTGCCGATTACGACAACGACGGGCGGGATGACGTATACATCACCGCGCTCGAAGGCGATCACCTGTTTCACAACGAAGGTAACGGCAAGTTCCGCGACGTGACGCGCCAATCCGGCATTTCGAACGCGAGCTTCGGAACCAGCGCGGCGTGGTTCGATTACGATCGCGACGGCAAAGCCGATCTGTTCGTCGCCAACTACGTGCAATGGACTCAAAAGGGCGACCTGCGATGCTCGCTCGATGGATCGAGCAAGTCGTATTGCACGCCGGAATCTTACGTAGGAAACTCCTCGAAGCTCTATCATAATCTCGGCGGAGGGCGGTTTCAGGATGTCACGCAAACGGCTGGTCTCGCGGACCCCACCAGTAAATCGCTCGGCATCACCGTCTTCGACTACAACCATGACGGATGGCCGGATCTTTTTGTATCGAACGACACGCAACCCAACAAGCTGTATCGCAACAACCGCAACGGAACATTTACGGAAGAAGCCGTCTCGGCAGGCGTGGCTTTCGGCGAAGATGGCGTGGCGCGCGGCGCGATGGGCACGGATGCGGCGGACTATGATCGCTCCGGCCGTCAGCATCTGTTGGTAGGTAATTTCTCGAACCAGATGCTCGGTCTTTATCACAACGAAGGCAATAATCTGTTCGTCGATGAAGCGCCACGGTCCAGCGTCGGGCGCTCCAGTCTTCTCAGCCTGGCATTTGGCGTCTTCTTCTTTGACTACGATCTGGATGGATACCCGGATATCTTCGCCGCCAACGGACATATTGATGAAGAGATCGGCCGCGTCCAGCCGAAAGTACAGTTCCGCGAGCCGCCCCTGCTGTTCCACAATCTAGGGAAGAGCAAGTTTGAGGACGTGAGCAAGCAAGTGGGCAGTGAGTTTCAGCGCCCCGTCGTCGCGCGCGGCGCGGCTTATGGCGACTTCGATCATGATGGCGATCTCGATGTGTTGATCAGCACCAACAATGGTCCGGCGTACTTGTTCCGCAATGATGGCGGGAACAGAAATAACTGGCTCCATCTCAAGCTGATCGGCACGCAATCCAATCGCAGCGCGTTGGGAGCCGTGGCGGTCGTGGAAAGCCCGTCCGGCAAGCAGAGCCAGACCGTGCACAGCGGTTCCAGCTACTGCTCGCAATCCGATCTGGCCCTGACCTTCGGGCTCGGGAAAGACGACGCCGTCAAGAGTATCGAAGTCACCTGGCCAAGCGGCCACCATGACCACCTGGCCAACGTCAAAGCGAACCAATTTCTCACAATCAAAGAGGGCAAGTGACGCCGAAGCTTCCGATCGCCGCAATCACGGACGAATTTTCACCCGACCTGAAGACCGCTCTCGATGCGATGCACGAGATCGGCATGAAAGCCGCCGAGCTGCGCGTCGTGTACGGCAAGAATATTCTGGATCTGACCGAGGATGAGTTGAAGCGGGTGCAACGGACGCTCGCGATGCGTGGGATCGAGGCGATCTCCATAGCGTCGCCGTTGCTCAAGTGCCTGCTGCCCGGCGCGCCTGCGGTGGACAGCCGGTTTCAACATGACATCTTCGCATCCAAGCACACCTTCGGTGATCAACCGCGGTTGACCGAACGTGCCTTCGATATCGCTAAACAGCTTGGCGCGAGAATCGTGCGCGTGTTTTCGTACTGGCGCACGGTGGAACCGGACAGGTGTTTCGAGGGAGTGGTGAAAGCCCTCGGCGATCTCGCGGAGAAGGCTGCCCAAGACGACCTGATCATCGGACTCGAAAATGAGCACGCCTGCAACGTCGCCACAGCCGCTGAAACCGCCCGGGTGCTGGATCGCGTAAAGCATCCCAACCTGAAAGTGGTCTGGGACCCGGCGAATGCCTATGTCGCGGGCGAAGATCCATTCCCGCACGGCTACAGGTTACTGCCGCCCGACCGCATCATCCACGTTCACGCGAAAGACTGCAGCCTGGACGGCCACACACCCGAGTGGGGTCCCTTGGGCACGCGCGACATCGACTGGAAAGGCCAGATCGCCGCGTTGATGAACGACGGCTACCGCGGTTACCTGAGCCTGGAAACCCACTGGCCGGGACCGAACGGCAACAAGCTGGAAGCGAGCCGTATCTGTGGCTGGAATCTGAAGGGGCTGGCGAGCGGGTGAAGGGCATGACTCGTGAGCGGTTGGAATTCATAAAGCATTTGGTGGGTTGCACACGTGTGGTCTACTGATAATATTTAGTGTGATGACGACCGTGCGGGTAGTAAGTGTGACGGAATTCAAGGCCAAGTGTCTCGCGTTTGTGCATGAGATGGAGGACAGCGGTGGGTTGATCACGATCACACGGTGCGGCCGTCCGGTCGCTGTTCTAGGTCCTGCAAAGAAGGCTTTGCGAAAATCGCCCAGAAATAGCTGGTCGGGTGAGCTCAAATCGTAGGAGACATCGTCAACTTCGACACGTCCAACTTGTAGGAAGTTCTTCGCGAGAAATAGGAGACTTACGGCTTCCGCGTTTTCTGCTCGACACCAATGTTGCCGTATGGCTTGTCGAGGCAAAGAAGCTATCCATTAGGTTACGGGATCCTGCGACCGTGTGATCGTCGCCACAGCTGGCGTCCATCGCCTCCGGCTGCTCACTTCGGACCAACGCATTATTGAATCGAAGCTCGTTGCCGTTTCAGAGTAGTGGCTCTCACGCACCGGCGCAACGACCGCTGGAATCTGTGCGGCTAAAGTTTGAAGGGCTGGCGAGAGCGTAAACCAGAGCCTGATGTGCTTGGGAGATGTCAAGCCACAAAACTGCGCGTGCCTCGCCAGCAACTCCGGCGGCATTCCCGCATGATCGCAGGCCGTACGGAATGATCCATCAATTCCAGAAAAAAAGCTCACGCGCCGGCCGCCCCAGCATCTACAAGTTGTTCCGTTCCGCCACTGCACCAGTCCGCTAAATCGAATGAACGGGTCCATTTCCTCACGTCTCGCAAGCGGAAGCTGACATACTGGAAATTATCCTCTAAACACCGCCCGCTCATGACAGCCGTCTTTATTATCTCGGCCCCATCCGGCTCAGGAAAATCCACGCTGGTGCGGGAGCTGCTTCACACCGTCCCCGGGCTGTTGTTCTCGATTTCGTACACCACGCGCGCGATGCGCGCCCAGGAGCGCCAGGGCGAAGACTACCATTTCATTTCGCGCGAAGAATTCGAGACGCTCGTTCTACAAGGCGAGTTTCTCGAGCACGCCGAGGTGTTTGGCAACTATTATGGAACCCACCGCGCCTCGCTGTGCCTCGCGATCGAGCAGCATCGGGATCTGGTACTCGACATTGATGTACAGGGTGCGCGACAATTGAAGATAGCCCTTCCGGAAGCAGTCAGTGTTTTTGTGCTTCCCCCCTCGCGGCAGGTTTTGGAGCAGCGGCTCCGCGCCAGATCGGCCGATACGGAGAATGTGATCGAGCGGCGCTTGCGTGGCGCAGCCGGGGAAGTCCGAAACTACACGCAGTATGATTACGTGCTTATCAACAATCAGTTGGAGGAATCCATAGTCCGGCTACAGGCGATCGTCAAAGCGGAGCGCATTCGCCGTGTCCGTATGGAAGAGGCAGTCCGGCCGATTCTAGAAAGCTTCGAGAAGAACTGAGGTAATTACCATGTCGGAAAGAGTTCGAAACAACGCGATGTATTCAATCCCGGACGATCGGGAAGTGAGTACCTATCGTTTTATTATTGTCGCTGCTAAGCGCGCCCGTCAGTTGCAGAACGGCGCCCGCTCATTTTTGCCCACAACCTCCAAGAAGCCCACCGTGGCCTCCATGGAAGAAGTGCGCCGCGGCCTGGTGCAATACGAAGATCGCATCCGCGACGCAAAGCTCCTGGAAATCCCTGTAGAAGAATAGAGCATGAACGCGGTCCTCGGCGTCGGCGGAGGAATCGCCGCTTATAAAGCCGCGGAGTTGGCGCGCGCCCTCATGGAACATGGGATCGGCGTGCAGGTGGTGATGACCCGATCCGCCCTGGAATTTGTCCAGCCTCTGACTTTTGCCGCGCTCACTGGACGCAAGGTGATCACTGGCCTCTTCTCGTCCGTGAGTCCGGAAGAAACATTATCGAGCGCCGTCGAGCACATTGCGGTTGCCCAGGATAACGATGTGCTCGTGGTGGCGCCCGCTACCGCCGATCTGCTCGCAAGCTTCGCACATGGCATGGCGGGCGATTTTCTGACCACCCTGTATTTGGCTTTCACTGGGCACGTTGTGCTCGCGCCCGCCATGAACACCAACATGTGGCGGCACCCTGCAACCGTCGCCAACCTCGCTATTTTGCGAAAACGGGGCCATACCGTCATTGAGCCTGAAGACGGCATTCTCGCTTGCGGCACGGTTGGGCCTGGCCGCCTGCCAGATCCGCGCGGCATCGCGGAGGCGGTCGCATCGCTGGGCCGGCACAAACGGGATCTAGACGGGGAAACTGTCCTGATTACCGCAGGTCCCACGCAGGAGCCGCTCGATCCTGTTCGCTTCCTGTCAAATCGTTCCAGCGGAAAGATGGGTTACGCGCTTGCCGAGGCGGCATCGCAGCGCGGCGCGCGTGTGATCCTGATCGCGGGTCCGGTCTCGCTGTCTGATCCTCCGGCGGATCAGGTGATCCACGTTCAAACCGCGCGCGAGATGCGCCAGGCTGTATTCGAGTACTTGGACGAATCCACTATCATTATCAAAGCCGCTGCGGTGGCGGACTATCACTTGGCTCAGGTTCCCCGGAACAAGCTGAAGAAAACGGCAACCCGCTTGTCGCTCGAGCTCGATCCAACGCCCGATATCCTGGCCGAACTTGGACAGAAGAAGGGAGACCGGCTGCTGGTCGGCTTTGCCGCGGAGACCGAGAAGTTGGTCGAAGA
The DNA here is from genome assembly GCA_051000095.1 of Bryobacteraceae bacterium. Taxonomy (GTDB): domain Bacteria; phylum Acidobacteriota; class Terriglobia; order Bryobacterales; family Bryobacteraceae; genus JBBSHP01. Next base: position 36,306 of record JBPCOQ010000091.1, read on the forward strand.
AGCGCGCCGTAAGCTCCAATCGAAAAACTGCGACATGGTAGTCGCCAACCTGGTCGGCATTCCCGATACAGGATTTGAAGCTGACCAGAACGAGGTAGTCCTGGTTCTGCGAAGCGGCGAGACAGTTGCTCTCGGCCTGGCGCCCAAGCGGGAGATCGCCGACCGGATTTTCGATCAGGTATTCAAACTCAGACTAGCGCTCCACGCCACGCGATGACTACCGTCCAGCTTCGGCAATACCTGGAGTATTACCAGGACCTCGGAATCACAATGCTGTATCGTCCCATCCCAACCGAAGCCGGTGGGGCAGGTGATCTCGTCACCTGCCAACAGGCCGAAGGCCCTCCCTCGCGACCTTCAGGGAGCGCGGCGCTCCTCCAAATCATCGAAGACATCGGCGACTGCCGCCGCTGCCGCCTCCATGAGGGCCGTAACAAGATCGTCTTCGGAACCGGCAATCCGGCCGCTAAACTAGTGTTCGTCGGTGAAGGTCCGGGCGCCGATGAAGACGCGCAGGGGCTGCCGTTTGTCGGCCGCGCGGGCCAGTTGCTCACCCAGATGGTGGAGGGCACCGCCCAGCGTGAAGGCTTGGCCCTCAAGCGAGAGGACGTTTACATCTGCAACGTCGTCAAGTGCCGCCCTCCTGAAAATCGCACTCCCCAGCCCGACGAAATGGAGATTTGCGGTCAGTTCCTGTTTCGGCAGATTCAGACGATCCAGCCCAAAGCAATTTGCGCGCTGGGCTCCACCGCCGCCAAAGCGCTTCTCGGAACCAAGGATGGAGTCATGCGCCTGCGCGGCTCCTGGCACAAATGGAACGGCATTCCCTTGATCGTGACCTATCACCCCTCCTATCTCTTGCGTCCGTACAATCAGAACGCGAAGCGCGAAGCCTGGGAAGATCTCAAGAAAGCGCTGCACTTTGTCTACGACTGACGGGCTTTTTATCACCTTGGAAGGCCCGGATGGCAGCGGCAAGTCCACTCAGCTCCGTCTGTTGGCGGATCGTCTGGTCCGCGAAGGCTACTCCGTACTCCAGTCCGCCGAGCCTGGCGGAACACCGATCGGAATGCAAATTCGCCGGATTCTACTGGACGCCGCGAATCAGGAGCTTGCCCCCACTACCGAGTTGCTGTTGATGTTCGCCGCTCGGGCTCAAAATGTCGAGCAGTGGATCTTACCGGCGCTGAAGCAGGGCAAGATCGTGCTCTCGGACCGCTTTACGGACTCAACGCTCGCGTATCAGGGCGCTGCCCGTGGACTGGGGAGGGACGTGGTTATGCAAGTAGACCAGATCGCATGCCAGGGAGTAGTCCCCGATCTCACGATCTGTATCGATATCGATACGGAGACAGGGCTAGCCCGCGCCCATCATCGCAATCGGTCGCGTTCGGGAGATGACGAGAGCCGCATTGACCGCCAGGCCATTGAGTTTCACCATAAGGTGCGGGATGCCTACGCGGAACTGGCAAAATCCGAGCCGGAACGAGTCCGGATCATCAATGGGAATGATAGCCCCGAGCTAGTCGCCGAGTCCGTGTGGGCTATCACCCGGACCGTCCTGGGTGGGGCAGGCATTCAGCCTGCCACCGATTCTTCACCATCCCGCTAAAGTTCCAAGCATCTTATCCGATGGTCTAAGTGGGAGAAATATTCTCCCGTTTTTGGACTGGATGGAATGGGTATCTCGGCGTCGCGTGCAGCTCTTCGATCGTCAAACTATTATCGATTGGCGTGCCCGCTCGATCCAGGACCCGGTCGAGCGGCTCAAATTCCTGCGCGGGCACACGGGGACAGGCTGGCGAGAACGGCGGGGGAGCTTTCTTCCGGGCCTGAAGTGGCTGGCGCCCGCCTTGGCTCTGGGCTTAACGGGGGTACTCGTGTCCGGTTATGAGCATACGCGCCCGGAGACTATGCCGATTAGCCGGTCCGTGATCCTGCCGCCGGTGATTCCATTGCAGCAAGCTATGGGCGAGACCGCCGTATGGCTGGTAGACCGGAAAGGCGATGTCGAGACGTACAGCAACGGTCTTCGCGTGGAAAACCGGTTTGCGGTGAACTCTCAGCCGCGCGAAGGGTACCGGGTCTATCCACGAGACAACACTTCTTCCGCCATGGCGCAAACGATGAATGCGCCCGCGGGGATTGTCTTTCACACCACCGAAAGCGATGAAGTTCCGTTTCAAGCGGATCAGGATCGCAATCTGAAGCGAATTGGGCTAAGTGTTCTGCTCTTCGTCCAGCAGAATCGCTCGTACCACTTCGTGATTGATCGTTTTGGCCGGGTGTTTCGAATCGTGCGGGAAGAAGACGTCGCCAAACATGCCGGGAATTCCATCTGGGCGGACGATGAGCGCGTGTATGTTGGGCTCAACACGAGCTTTCTTGGCATAGCCATGGAGACACAAAGCAAGGCCGGGCAGGACTCCGCCGCTGCTAATGGCGCGCAGATCTATGCCGCTCGCGTGCTTACACAGATGCTTCGAAGCAAATACCATATCGCAGCGGCGAACTGTGTTACTCATGCGCAAGTCTCGGTAAATCCAGCCAATTGGCTCATCGGATACCACACGGACTGGGCCGCCAATTTCCCGTTTCTCGAGTTGGGCCTGCGAGATAACTACCTGCAGCCGCCCGCCAGCATCGTCGTATTCGGGTTCGGCTACGATCCTCTGTACCTGCAATCCACGGGCGAGCGGCTGTTACCCGGCCTCTTGAACGCCGAAAACCAGGTGCGCGCGCAAGCGTCCCGGCTTGGTTTACCGGTCGAGCGTTATAAGGCTTTGCTGCAAGCGAAATACCTGCATCTCATTGCCTCCAGCCGCCCGGACAAGGGCTCAAAAGAGAAAGAGGAGCAACAAAATGGCAGCTAACCACAAGACAGCGCCTGCCGCGCTTGGACTCGATGTTGGAACCAGCCGTATTTGTCTCGCGCGCAACGCGGGCGGCGAGTTCCAATACAAAACGCAATTGAACGCTTTTGTTACCATCCCGTTCTCGAAGATGACGGAGTCGGTGCTAAAGAAATCGGACATCCCGCACAAGATCAACGGAAGCGAGATCGTGGTGCATGGCAACGAATCGGACCGCTTTGCCGACCTGCTGAACATCGAGACTCGCCGAACGATGAATCGAGGCGTCCTGAACTCCTCCGAGCCCGACAGCCTGGCCATGATCCGGCAGATCATTGCATCCATGCTTGAACCAAAGCCGCCGCTTGAATCAAAGTCGCCGCCTGAATCGGAGCCGCCCGGAAACAAGCTGTGCTTCACTATCCCGGCCGCGCCTCTCGGGGCCGAGGATAACCTGACGTATCACGAAGCGACGCTGAAGCAGGTGATCACGGAGCTGGGATACCAAGTACGCAGTATCAACGAAGGCCTGGCGGTGGTCTATGCTGAGCTCGAGGAGTCCAACTACACCGGCATCGGGATCAGTTGCGGCGGCGGTCTGTGCAACGCGTGCCTGGCCTATCTGTCGGTACCGGTCCTGAGCTTTTCGATGGCAAAGGCGGGCGACTATATCGATCAATGCGCGGCATCGATGACCGGCGAGCGCGCCAACCGCATCCGCATTCTAAAAGAGGAGGACTTTCACCTGAACGGCTTCTTCACCGGCAAGATTCATCAGGTGTTGGGCGTCTACTACGACGAGATGATCCTAAGCCTGGTGCAGGCGATGAAGGAGGCGTTCCACGGCGCCCGCAACAAGCCGAAGATAGGCAGGCCGATCCCAGTGGTTCTGAGCGGGGGAACGGCGCTCCCGGCGGGATTCCGGGACCGCTTTGAAAAAATCCTCAAGGAACAGGAGTTTCCAATCCCGATCTCGGAAATCCGCATGGCGAAAGACCCGCTGCACACCTCAGCGAAGGGCGCTCTGGTCGCGGCGCTAGCCGACATGTAGCTCGCGTAACATAGGCAATCCTGTCTGTGTGGTTCGTCAGCCCACGTCTTCGGACGCGGCTCCCTTATCTGCGCTCGAACCGCTCTTCGACGCGTGACAGCCGGTTATCGAGCTCGTGAATCGCGCCCGTAAGCAGGTCAAACTTCGCGCCGGTAAATCGCTCGAGGTTGGACATGCGCGTTTCCAGCCCTGACATGCGTGAATTCAGTCCCAGAAACAGCACGCCATTAAAAATCAGGTTGAAGATAATGGGCAGCCCGATAGCGAGATACAGTTGTTCGTTGGTCACGGACGCTCGAATGCTAAGAGTAATATAGCGTATTAGCGCGGGAGCCGAGCTCTTCTCGTATCGTCCACACGCAGCATATGTGGCACGCTGGTATAGTGCGCTATTGGGTCTCCAAGCGTCTTCAGCCGTTTTCGCGCGTCTTGTTGGTCGAGAGCGGCAGCCGCGAGCTTTTGGAAGACCTGCTGGATGGCCTCTACGCCGTTCATCCCGAAATGAAGGCTGACCTGGTTACCTGCTACGCGGGGCTGCCGGCGAAGTTTGATCCTTCCCGCGGGCGTGCGTACCGGGTCGGCGAGTATAGCGGCTCCCCAGGCCGGCGGCGGCTTTTTGCCGAACTGGACGCCAACCGCTATACCGTCATCGGCATCGTCTGCTCCGGCGAGCCGATCATGACGAAATGGAAATGGGCCATCGCCGTGCGCCTGCCTGCCAAGCTTTTTATCCTGAATGAGAATGGCGACTACTTCTGGTTCGATCGCGGGCATTGGCCGTCGATTCGCCACTTCATCCTGTTCCGGGCCGGCCTTTCGGGAGCGGGGGCGGTGCGCACGCTGGCGCGGCTGGTTCTGTTTCCGCTGACTTTGCTGTACCTGATTGTGTATGCTGCCACCGTTCATCTGCGGAGGAAAATAAGAACAACATGAAAGCGGTATTTGTTGAGAAACCGGGTGGTCCTGAGAATCTAAAGTACGACGACTTGCCCAAGCCGGAGCCCGGCCCCGGACAGGCGCTCGTTAAAATCGCCGCGGCGGGCGTGAACTTTATCGACGTCTACTTCCGCACCGGCTTATACAAAGCCGAGCCTCCGGTGGTGCTCGGAAATGAGGCGTCCGGCACGGTCGAGAGCGTTGGCACGGGAGTCACTGAAGTGCAGGCCGGCGATCGGGTTGCCTATGCGATGTCCCGCGGCTCTTACGCCGAGTACGCCGTGGTTCCGGCGTGGCAGCTTATGAAGTTGCCAGAGGGAGTCGATTTTCAGACCGGCGCCGCGGCGATGCTGCAAGGCATGACCGCGCATTATCTGACGCACTCCACGTATCCATTGAAAGCCGGCGACACCTGCCTGATCCACGCAGCGGCCGGCGGGGTGGGTCTGCTGCTGGTGCAGATGGCGAAAATGATCGGGGCTCGCGTGATCGGAACAACCGGCAACGAAGACAAGGCTCGCCAGGCGAAAGACGCGGGCGCCGATGAAGTGGTGATCTACACTAAAGACGATTTCACCGCCAAAGCAAAGGGCGTTGACGTCGTGTACGATTCGGTGGGTAAATCGACGTTCCTGCCCAGTCTGGATTGTCTGCGGCCTCGCGGGATGATGGTCAGCTTCGGGAATGCGAGTGGCCCCGTGCCGGATTTTGCACCGTTGATTTTGTCGCAGAAAGGTTCATTGTTTCTGACGCGGCCGAGTTTGGCGCACTACACCGCGGATGCGAAGGAGCTGCAGTGGAGGGCTGGCGATGTGCTTGGGTGGATTGCGGCCGGCAAGTTGAAGCTGCACATTCACGGGACATATCCCCTTGCTGAAGCTGGACGCGCGCAGACCGATCTGGAGGGCCGGAAGACCACCGGGAAGTTGATTCTGGTACCGTGAGTGCGATCGATTTTACGGCGCACAAAATCGACGCGTTCCTGGTTTCGGGGCTACCCAACGTTCGATATTTGACCGGCTACACCGGCAGCAATGCCCTGGTGCTCTGGACTGCTTCATCGATGACGCTGTTCACAGACCCGCGCTATACCATTCAGGCAGCCGAAGAAAGCTCCTGCCCAGTGAGAATCGCGCGCGGACCGCTCCACCTCGCCGTACTCCAATCGATCGGGCGCAAGCGGCTGAAGCGCATCGGTTTCGACAAAGCCCGGCTGGTGTACGGAATATATAAGGAATTGAAAGAGGCTCTGCCGCTCGGGAGCTCGCTTCGTCCGCTTGGACCCATCATCGAGCAGCTTCGCATGATCAAGACGGAGGATGAGGTCGCGCGCATTCGCCGGTCGGTGCAGACCAACTCCGAAGCCTTCTCGCGAACCATCCGCCACATCCGCCCGGGCATTTCGGAGCTGGAAGTCGCCGCGGAGTTGGACTATCGGATGAAAAGGCTCGGTGCGGAGCAGAACGCCTTTGAAACCATCGTGGCGGCGGGTGCCCGAACCGCGCTCCCCCATGCTCGCCCCGGCCATCGGCGACTGAGAGGCAATGAACTACTATTGATAGATATGGGCGCGTGCCAGGACGGCTATACCAGTGACATGACGCGGATGCTTTTTTTAGGGAAGCCGGAGCGCAAGATCAAGTCCATGTACGATGCCGTTCTCGCTTCGCAGCTTGCGGCCATTTCCGCCGTCCGGCCGGGCGTAACGGCTCAGCAGGTGGATCGAAAAGCCAGGGAAGCGCTGAAACCCGCCGGGCTCGACAAAGCTTTCGTGCATTCTACCGGGCACGGTTTAGGGCTGGAAATTCATGAGGCGCCCCGGTTGGGCAAGAAGGACAAAACACGCCTTGAGGCCGGAATGGTGATTACGATTGAGCCAGGCGCCTATGTGCAAGGCGCGTGTGGCGTTCGGATCGAAGATACCGTGCTGGTGACCAAGACCGGCTGCGAAGTGCTGACACCCACGTCCAAGGAGTTGATTCTTTTATAGTGTCCAATGACGACATCAAGGATCTGATTCAGATTTTTGTCGATAGCGGCGTAGCCGAGATGGAGATCAAGCGTGGTGAAAACAGCCTTCGCTTGCGACGCAGTTTCGGCCCGTCCCCGACGACCGAGGTCCTGATTCCGCATCACGTAGTCACCCAGGCTGCTCCTGCTACCAGCGGTCCGGCGCAGGCCCTCGAGCCTGCTGCCAGCTCCCCGGCCCCTCAGGTGGCGGGCCCCTCCGGCCCTGGCAGCCATGACGTCATTATCAAATCGCCCATTGTAGGAACGTATTATGATTTCCCAAAGCCCGGCGATCCGCCGTTCGTGAAAGTCGGCGATGCAATCGAGCCGGGCCAGGTGTTGTGTATCATCGAGTCGATGAAACTGATGAATGAGATCGAATCCGAAGTGTCCGGCGTCGTTTCCGCGAAGCTGATGGAGAACAGCCGGCCGGTGGAGTACGGCGAAGCTTTGTTCGCGATCCGCCCGCGGTAACTGGTTTCCCATCTTGAATCCGTCATGTTTCAGAAAATCCTAATCGCCAACCGGGGCGAGATCGCGATCCGCGTGATCTGCGCGTGCAAGGATCTCGGGATTCAAACGGTGGCCGTTTATTCCGAAGCGGACCGGCACAGCTTGCATGCGCGCTTCGCCGACGAAGCTATCTGCATCGGTCCGGCCAAAAGCTCCCGCAGTTATCTCGACATTCCTTCCGTGATCAGCGCCGCCGAGATCACGAATGTGGACGCAATCCATCCGGGTTACGGATTTCTGAGTGAAAACGCCGATTTTGCCGAGGTATGCGAGACCTCCGGCATTGCGTTCATCGGACCGAAGCCGGACGTGATGCGCTCCATGGGGCTGAAGCAGCGGGCGCGGGCGGTGATGCACCAATCGGGCGTACCCATATTGCCGGGATCGCAGGGCATTCTTAAGAGTGCCGAAGAGGCGCACGAAGTGGCCGGCAAGATCGGGTACCCGGTGATGCTAAAAGCTACAGCGGGAGGCGGTGGCCGCGGGATGCGCATTGTGCGCGAGCCCTCCGAGATGCCGGGCCTGCTGGCGCAAGCGCAAGCGGAATCCACCGCTGCGTTCTCTTGCTCGGATATTTATCTGGAGAAGTTGATCGAAGCGCCCCGGCATATCGAGTTTCAAGTGCTGGCGGACCAGCACGGGCATGTCGAGATCCTGGGAGAGCGCGAATGCTCCATCCAGCGGCGCCATCAGAAGCTGCTCGAAGAGGCGCCCTCTCCCGCGGTGTCGCCGGAGTTGAGAGAGCGCATGGCTGACGGCCTACGCGAGGCCATGCGGCACATTGGCTACAGCAACGCCGGGACGGTGGAGTTTTTGATGGATGGGCGTGGCGATCTCTACTTCATTGAGGTGAACGCGCGCGTGCAGGTGGAGCATCCGGTTAGCGAGGCGGTCACGGGCATCGATATCGTGACGGCGCAGATCCGGATCGCCGCGGGCGAGCGGCTCTCGCAAATCATCGAGACGCCGATCGCGATCCGCGGGCATGCCATCGAATGCAGGATTAATGCCGAAAACCCGGACACCTTTGTGCCGGCTCCGGGCCGCATTACGGGTATGAACCTGCCCGGAGGTATCGGGGTGCGGGTGGACACAGCGGCATACACGGATGGCGTGATTCCTCCGTACTACGACTCGCTCATTGCCAAGCTGATCGCGCACGGGCGTGACCGGACGGAGGCCATTGCCCGGATGCGCCGCGCCTTAAGCATGTTCGTGGTCGAGGGAATTTATACCACGATCCCGCTGCACCAGAAGATCCTGGCCGATGCCGATTTCCAAGCAGGCAAGATCGATACAAATTTTCTCGCCAGTCACAACTCGCCAAAATAATCTTTACTCCCGCGCCCCCACGCTTCCGCGAACAGTTCCAGCCCGATGGCGAGCGCCAAACCTTTCTGGTGGAGCACCGAGTGGCACAGGCACGCATCATGCGCAAGCGCATTCTTGCCTGTGTTGCACTTAGGGATCTAGCAAAAATAACATGAACATCTAATTTTTCGCGGGCAAGATAGTGTAGTTCCATTCGCCGTGGAATATGTCTGGACGGATAAGGATGTGTTCCATTTGTTCGTTGGAGATTTTCTTGCCTTTTGTGTAGAGGGATGCATCGATTTCGGCGCGGATGGTTAGCCCTTTCGCTGTCGTGGTATGTCCGATGAGTTCGACGATTATAGCGAGAGTTTCGAGGGGTTTACCTCGCCAGTTTTGGGTGATGTGGCAGAACATTCTATGTTCGATCCCGGTTGCGGGCCGTTCCGGCTTGTTCCATTTGCTGGTGCCTGGTGGCAGGTGGCAGACCTCGATCCGCAGTCCGGTTTGGTAGCCAAGCGCTGCAGTGCGTATTTCCATAGACGTACACGGTTGCCGTTGCTTCCGCCACAGTCGGCGGTGATCATCAGCCGCGTAGCCTTCGGGTAAAGCGACTGGCCCATTTGCGTCCACCAGCGGCGAATGCTTTCGACAGCGAATTCGGCCGTATCGTGGTTGATTCCGATACTGACCCAGCCTTGGTTGGCAGCCAGATCATAGACGCCGTAAGGCGCGGCTTTGCCGAGTTTCTTGTCGACGAAATCGTGCACCCGCACCTTGACGGGATTGCGTTTCTTTTGCCATTCCCGCCCGGCATTGTTGAAGTCGCCGACGAGTTCCTTCTTCTTGGTATCGACACTGATGACCGGTTGCCCACCTTTGATCGCAGCTTGCGCACGCCCGTTCAGGTGATGAAACTGCGCATCCCGATCCGGGTGCTGCGCGCCTTCCCGCGTCTTGCGGACGCTCTGCAAACTGTATCCTTCCGCAGCCAGTAGGTCGCACACCGTGCGCTGCCCCACCGGATGCGCCCCCTTCGTCAACTCAAGCGCCAGTGTCGTCGTACTCTTACTCGTCCGCAACGGAGACTCCGGATCGCCACCCGTCACAGGATCCACCAACCGGTTCAGCGCCTCCCGCAATCCTGGGTCTTTCTCAGTCAGGCGCTTGCGGCCACCGCCAGCGCGCCTCGAGTGGCCTTCCGCCATCGGCGATGGAGACAGTTGCGCCAACTCAACCATGCCCGCGTGAATCGTCGTCCGGCTGAGCCCCGTCGCTCGCGATAAAACACTCACACCCCCATATCCCGACGATAGCGCTTCACCGCCGCCCATGATCGTAATCCCGCCTCGTTCAGGTGAGACCGCATCCGCTCAAACTTCAACGTGACCGACGCGAGGGATTGCAACACATCCTAGGCGTATCACACAATTCACCGATGTTCAAGTTATTATTGCTAGTTGCCTTAGACGAAGGACCCTGATGGTTTCAAATCCGGTTTTTGCCCGGCTGCCGGGCCAAGAGTCACAGGCAAGAATGCGCTTGCGCACGATGCGTGCCGGTGCTGCTCACAATTCCACGGCTACGTAACCGAAAGCGAGTACTGCCAGGAACATGGTGAGCACTTCGCTGTCGCCCAGGTTGTATTCGAGAAAGCCTTCCGCGAGAATTGCCAGGATCACGGCGATCGCTCCGTGGAGAACAAATCGCGCATCCTCCGCCAGCGACTCGCGGTGTTGCAGGCCTTTGCCAAAATGGAACAGCGCTTTGCCGATCAGCCATAGCATTGCGAGCAGCGTTGGTAAACCGCGCTCGGCCGCATATTGTAAATAGATGTTGTGCAGATGCCCGTACCAGCCGTTGGGAAGAGGCCGCTGGATATCGGCAGGTACATAATCCTTGAACTGCGCTTTCACCTGCTCGGGACCGAGGCCGAATAGGGGATGCGCGCGGATCATCTCGAGGCCCGTGCGGCGGGTGATGGTGCGGTGCAGGTTGGAATCGGTTTCGCCGTGCGGTTGAACGATCGATGTCACACGCTCCCGAATGGGCGGGATCGCCAGAATGCCCGCGACGGCAACGGCGGGCAGCGCGACTACCAGCCAGCGATGCCAGAACCAGAGCAAGTAAAGGAGCCCGGCGGGGAGGCCTAGCAGGAAGATGCTCCGCGTATATCCGAGCACCACGGAAACCGAAAGAATGGCCACACAGATCCAGCCGCCAACTTTCCAGCGGCGGTGGTTCGAAAAGAACAGAAATGCGGCGAGCATCAAAAGCACGATCATCTCTTCGCCGCCGAGGGTCATCCAGTGGCTCATGAACCCGGTGATCCTCTCGCCGACATAATAGTCATAGAAGTGCTCGTGCAGTTCTTGCGAGGCTTGGTATTTTTGCAGGAACTGAAACAAACTTCGGGCGGCCGAGAGAGCGGCCACCCCTCCGGCAATCAAAACCACAGACCGGATCTGAGCGATGCTCTTAAACGTGCTGTATACCAGCACCAGGACCAGAAATACGAAGAATTTCCGGATCTGCGGCATTCCGGACCGCGGATCGACTGAAAGACACAGCGAGACGACGGTTCCCGCTATGAAGATCGCAAGCGGAAGCTTGATCGGCGGAAGGCGAATCTTAGTGCTTGATATCAGCAATGCCGCGAACGCCAAACCGAGGAGAATTTGCGAAGCGGCAATCGAAAACAGAATCGTGATTACCGACGTGGCGGTGAGATAAAAGGCGGCCCGCTCGAAGTTGAATCGCAAGTCTGTAGACTAACAGATGATGGAACTATATCTGCTAAGGCATGGAATCGCCGAGGACGCGCCGGCAGGGCAACCCGATGCCGAGCGCGCGCTCACGTCAGAAGGGAAGAAGAAATTGCGAGGCGTGCTGAAGACGGCGCTGGATGCGGATGTCGCGCCATCGCTGATTCTGACCAGCCCTTATAAGCGCGCGCTGCAGACGGCCCAGATTGCAGCGGACGTCTTGAAGTACAAGTCTGAACTGTTAAGAACCGACGCGTTGCTGCCCTCGTCAAAACCGGAAAACGTCTGGGAAGAGGTTCGCGTGCATAAAGAGGAGCGTCAGGTGTTATTGGCCGGACACGATCCCTTGTTTACAAATCTGGCTGGTTACCTGCTAGGGTTCCCGAATCTTCGCATCGATTTCAAAAAGGGCACACTGGTCAGGATCGATTTCGAACGGTTTGCCCCCGCGCCACGCGGCACTCTGAAATGGATGCTGGTTCCGAAACTCGCTGGCGCTTAGAACGAAGTGATCCGCAGGAGCTTTTTATCGCAGTTGATCGGACTGGCAGCGATGCCGAACGGCTTGCTCGCGCAGGGCGTAGCGAGCCGCGGCATCAAGCCGCAGCCGCGCGGCAAACCGTCCGGCATTCCTTTTGGTGCCCGGTTTACCGATATTGCCAGCCAGGCCGGCCTGACCGCTCCGACCATCTACGGTGGTGTCGAGAGGAAGGACTTCATTCTCGAGACGGTCGGCTGCGGCTGCGCGTTTATCGATTACGATAACGATGGCTGGCAGGACATTTTCGTCCTGAGCGGAACCCGCATCAAAGACTCGCCCGCGGGAGTCACGAACCGGCTCTATAAGAACAATCGCGACGGAACGTTCACCGATGTAACAGAAAAGGCGGAATTGCACCGGTCGGGCTGGGCCTCCGCGGTCTGCGTGGGTGATTACGACAACGACGGTTTTGAAGATCTGTTTATCACCTATTGGGGACAAAATGTTCTTTACCGGAACAATGGAGACGGAACATTCACGGATGTAACCGTGAAAGCGGGGCTGACCAGCCACCCGAACCGGTGGAATTCGGGTTGCAGCTTTGTCGACTATGACCGCAACGGCCGTCTGGATCTATTCGTTGCCAGTTACCTGGAGTTCGATTTCAAGAGCGTGCCGAAGCCCGGCGCTTCCACAAACTGTACCTGGAAGGGAATTCCTGTGAACTGCGGGCCTCGAGGCTTGCCGCCCGGAATACACTCGCTGTACCGCAACAACGGCGACGGCACCTTCACGGAAGTGAGCGAAGCGGCCGGCATCAAAAAGACGATGACGGGTTACGGTATGACCGTTGCCTGCGCGGATTTCGACAACGACGGTTGGCCCGACATCTATGTGGCGTGCGACTCCACTCCGAGCCTGCTGCTGATGAACAACCGCGATGGGACATTTCGCGAGGAAGGATTGCTGCGCGGTGTCGCGGTCAACGAAGACGGGATGGAGCAGGCCGGTATGGGGGCAGCCATCGGCGATGTGGATATGGATGGCAATCTCGACATCTTTAAGACTCACTTCGCCGATGACACCAACATTCTCTACCGGAACGACGGCAAGGCGTTGTTCGAAGACGTGACCAACCGATCTGGCTTGGGCGTGGAGACCCGCTTTATCGGATGGGGAGCAGGCATTGTGGATCTCGACAACGATGGAAACCCGGATCTGTTTCTGGTTACCGGGAATGTATACCCGGAGATCGAGAAAACGCTACCCACCTACCCTTGGAAGACGCCGCGCGTCATCTTTCGAAACCTCGGGAATGGCAAATTTGAAGAACTGATCGAGGAGGCGGGGCCGGGCATTGCAACGCCTCACGCAAGCCGGGGCTGCGCATTCGGAGACTTCGACAACGACGGCGACATTGACGTGCTGATCGTTAACCTGAACGAGCCGCCATCGCTGTTACGGAACGATGTGAGCGGCAAGAACAACTGGCTCAAGATCAAATTGACCGGCGTGAAATCGAACCGCAGTGCCATCGGCGCGCGGGTGATCGCCCACTATGGCGGCAAGCGCCAGGCGCAGGAGGTGATGAGCCAGTCGAGCTTTTATTCAGCGAGTGATTTGAGGCTGCACTTCGGCTTGGGCAGCGCGAAGTCCGTGGATCTGGAAGTTCGTTGGCCTTCCGGGTTGAAACAGAATTTCGCGAACGTCGCGCCCAACCGGATCGTCACGCTGCGGGAGGGCGGCGAGATCGCGCCTGCCGTTCAGCCCCACAAGAGCTGAGCTAGGCTGCGAGTTCCGTGACGGCTTCGCCGCGGGTGCTCCACGGTACGGGGTGTATTTGATAATTACGGAATGCGTCGAGCACGCCGCCTGAAATCGACTGGTCCACGTCATTGAGGACCGCGTAAGCTTTCGATTCTGGTGGGCGGACCTCGCGGGTATCACTCCATGCATAAATGAAAGCTTCCGCGTTGTCGCGCGCCGGGCGATTGATCGCCTGCACGATGCGTTCCGGCTGCTTGCGCGGCGACCTCGGAATGACGAAATCGAATAGATGGTCAAACCCGCTGGTGCCGGTGAACTTCACCTTGGGCGTGTAGCGGATATCGTTTGCTTCGAGCCAGGCAATCACGTCTTCCAAGAATAGGCTTTCGATGATGGGGCTTGCGAGGTAGAAAAGATCATTCACGGCAAGGATGGCCTGAATCAGGTTGTGTTTTCGCGCCGGGAAGTTTTCAGGAGACGCGTGTACCTCTAAGGCGTCGCTGTTCATTCGGACGCCAAAACCATTCAGCGTCATTTTCAAGAGGTCTTTCCGCTTCTCAGTGTTAAGATTGCACCCCGACGCTTCAAGGTCGTGAATAGTGAAGCTATCGTCGGTCAGAACGTAGCCGCCATTCTCCGCGCGGGCGTAGATTTGCAGAGCGTCATTGTGACGGTCAAGGTAAGGCGTCGTGATTTCAATCCAAGAACCGTTTACTTCGCGCAGCGTCGTTTTGTCCTTCAGCCATGCGCGGTAATCGTTCAGAAGTTTCTCGATCTCGTGCACCGTCGTCATGAGAACAACCCTTTCTGAATCTTAGGCGGATCGGTGATATTGCAGTGCTGCATAAACGCTTCACATGTTGAAAATAGGTCCAGCGTATTCGCGTATCTAGGAACGGGGCCGGAATTACGACACGAGAGCGTCGGCGCATTTGAATGAATCAATTTTAACCGCGGCTTAAGGGTGAGTTCATGTGCGGCTGCAATGATAGTCGCTGAAGTTCGACTTCACGACGTAAATCCAAGGAGCTTTCCCAAATGAAAAAGATCATGAGCCTGATGCTCGGCATGACGCTGGTTCTCGGCGCCGCTTCGATGTTCGCGCAGGATACTACTAAGCCAGCCACCGATACCACCAAGACCAAGAAGCACAAGAAGATGAAGAAGGACAAGATGAAGAAGGGCGACACGACCACCACCACTACTCCGCCCCCGGGCAAATAACCAGTTCGATATTTTGTTTCGTCGCGCACGGTGGTAGGCTCGATTCCGCTGTGCGCGACAGGTTTTTCCCTCCTTTGCCAGCTTTTTCCTCCTTCCCAAACAGCGAAATCCCGCAATGTTGTAATGAATTGAATGCATAGCGCGCGTCCTGCGCAGATCGAAGCACTCCGAAGCAGCGCTCTCGATACGCTGATCGTTGGGGGCGGGATCAACGGCGCCGGAACTCTGCGCGATCTTGCCGGGCGCGCCGGGCAGGCCGGGGCGCCACTACGATTCGGCCTGATTGAGAAAAACCACTTTGCCTCGGGTACAAGCGGCAAGAACTCACAACTGATCCATGGCGGATTGCGATATCTGAAATATCTGAACTTCGGGCTCGTGCGGGAGTCCCTGCGGGAGCGCTCAACACTGCTGCGGATCGCGCCCCAATACGTGCGCCCTTTGCCATTTCTGCTGCCCATGTACGGGTGGAAGTCGCGATTGATATATGGCGCCGGGCTCTCGATGTACGACCTGTTGTCGGGGGGCCATTCTATCCAAAAGCATCGAGTTGTGAGCGATTCCGAGGTCGCCGGAATCGAGCCTGGCCTGAATCGAGCGGGTCTCACCGCGAGTGCGATCTTCTACGATTGCCGCGTTCATTCCGCCCGGTTGGTGCTCGCAAACATTATCGATGCGATGGACCGGGGAGCCCTCGCCGTGAACTATCTCAAGGCTGAACAATGGACTCGCAAGGGGGAGCGATGGCGGATTAGGGTCCGCGATACTTTGAGCCAGGAACTGTTCGATATTGAGGCTCGCAAAGTGATCGATGCGACGGGAGCCTGGAGCGGGGGCGCCTCATTGCGGCTGGTACGCGGCTCTCACATCATCATTCCGCGCGTGAATGCGAGCGAGAACGCGATCTCGTATTTCGAGCGGTCCGGCCGAATTGTGTTTCTGATTCCGTGGGGTACCAATCATCAACTCACGCTGGTGGGCACAACCGATGTCGATCATTCGACCGGGCCCGATCGGGTGCGGATCACACAGGAGGAGGTGGAGTACCTGCTCGGCATTGTTCAGCAAGTGTTTCCGGCCAAGAGCCAGCGGGACGTAATTTCGAGTTATAGCTCGTTGCGCCCCCTGGTGGGCCATGGTTCGAATTCGCCGACCAGCGCGAGCCGCGGCCATCGAATCTGGAATTCCGCAGAGGGCATTCTTCACATCGCGGGCGGTAAGTACACGACATATCGGGCCATGAGCGAAGAAGCGGCCGATCTGGCGTGCCGTGAAATCGCCCCCGATCTGGCAGCGAGTCACTGGACGGAGAAAATCGCGCTACCCGATCCTGATGAGGCGCGCGAAATTGAGTTGGAGCAACGCCTTTCGGACCATCTTTTTGTATCAACGTACCTGGGTTACGAACGGCGATGGGATCCGGAGGCGTTGCGGCCCTACGCGGAAAGTATGGCGGCGAGACTGGAGTGGGGCGGGCAGCGCATCGAAGCAGAGCTGCGCGATGGAATGGGTGAGTTCTCACCAGTCGCGTCAGTCTAAGACAAGCACCCGAAGCTGCCCGAACAAGGCTATCCGTGAATGAGCGTAATTGATTAGTGACACCGGGTCGGTTTTACGAGCGGTCTGAAGAACGCTCACAATTGGAATAACGTTCGCCCGCAGGCTGGTATCGCAACTCGACACTTGCTATTCCGTTTTCTCTCCCAACTCACTGCACGAAGATGTTGCTGTCTGCCTGATCGACCTGAGCGAACAGCAGCGTCTTGCCGTCCGGTGAAAGCGCCAACCCGGCGTTCCCGAAGACGGGGGGCTTCCGCAGCACGCACACTGTCTGGACCGAGCCGTCGGCAAACTTCATATATTGGATTTTTGCTTCGCCGGTTGTCGAGAGCGGGATGTAAAAAATCTCGTCGTTCGCCGGCGCCCAATTGCCCCAGTCACCTGGAGGCAGCCCCGTTTCAACCTTGCTTTCGGGGCCGTCGGGAACGCTGCCGCGAAGAGCGAGACGCCAGATCTCCCCTTGGTTCCGGAAGTAGTAAAGATACCTGCCATCCGGCGACTCCATCGGAGCAAAGCTCGTCGTTTCGTGATTGGAATTGCGGTCCCACCTTCGGTGGACACCTTCCAGATGGTCTTCTGCCCCCCGTCGCGATTGGATGCGAAGTACAAGAAACGCCCGTCATGGGACCAGGCCGGCACGCTATTTTGAGAGTTGTCAGCCACAAGTTTTCGAGGTGTGCCGCCTTCACTCGCGACTGTGTAGACCTCCGACCTTCCCGAGCGCTGCCACTCGAAGGCGATCTGGCGCCCATCGGGCGACCACTTGCGATTGCCTATTGAGTCTGCTGCGCCTCCATCGGTGAGGCGCACCGCGTTAGCGCCATCGGCGTCGCACACCCAGATTCCATCGGTGCCCGACCGGACGCTTCGGAACGCTATTTTGCGGCCGTCCGGCGAGAACTGCGCGCCCGTGTCCGGGAGCTTGGAATCGATTAGCGGCGTTGCGGGTCCGCTCCCATCGGCGTTCACGCGCCAGATGTTCACATCGTATAAGCGTCTCGAAAACGCAAAGTGCTTGGCGTTGCGCGACACGGTCACCCAAGACGCATCGATGATCGGAGAAGTCAGACGACTTATGCGGCTTCCGTACGGCGCCATCCACCAGAGCGGGCTAATAGAAGAATCGCGTTTCGAGGAGAATAGTAGACTCCCGTCCGGGGCGAACGAGAATGAGCCAATCATCCGGTTATTGAAGGTGAGACGTTGGGGCTGGCCGTCCGAGACCGGTACTTCGTAAAGATCCTCAATGCCCGATTGCGGCATGGTGCGCCGGAAAACGACATGGGTCGAATCCGGCGAAAACATCGGTATGCTGTCGCCTCTCCATCCCGCGGGAGGGGTGGTGATAGCGCGCCGTTCCCCCGTAGCCGAGGAAATCAGGACCACCGCCGGGCCATGTCCCGGAACCGTAGGTTCGGCCACCGCAAACCACTTTTCATCCCGCGACCAAGCGAACCACCGGCGTTGCCCCCCGCTGGAACTCCGCCCACTTTCGTTCTTCCATCCCAACCAGGGGGATGGAAACGATCGCTAGCCTATTCGGGCCAACGTCCCGTAGCAACGCGATGTGGTGTCCATCGGGGGACCACACCGGACGCCTTTCATTGACCACTCCTTTACTGAAGCGGACGGGTGTGGACGCGTCCAAGCGCTGCACGTAGACGCTCCGATGACTTTCCTTGGGGGCCTCCCAATCGAATGCCAGAGTCTCCCCATCGGGCGAGAACGAAGGACGTTCCTGGCTCCCGGGCGCCATTGGTGAACGGCCGG
This sequence comes from Bryobacteraceae bacterium, assembly GCA_051000095.1. Lineage (GTDB taxonomy): Bacteria > Acidobacteriota > Terriglobia > Bryobacterales > Bryobacteraceae > JBBSHP01. Next base: position 54,546 of record JBPCOQ010000091.1, read on the forward strand.
ATGCGATCGAGAACAGGCGGAGCGGGCCGTAGCCGGTTCCACGGGAATAAGCCGGAAACCGCCAGCACGGCAAGGACAGCCGCAGCCCATCGCTAAGCCGCAACGGCCATCCTAGGGCTGCTGGCCGGCGGTCTGATAGCGGGAACGCTGCCAGCGCGGCGCGGCACGCTGGTGAATCCGGTCGTAGCTCCGCGGCAGGATTAAGCACTCACCGCAAAATCTCCACCAGCGCCAGCAACTCTTTCCGAATAAAATCCAACGCCGGACCACCCGCAAACAGATCGCGTTGCGAAGGTTCCGGCTTGGGCTCTCCCGCTTTGCCCGCGCCGGTCCGATGCCGGTCGCTCAGTAGCTTACGCGCGCCCTCAATCGTGAATCTCTTGTCATAAAGAAGGTGCTTGATCTCGAGCGCCATCTCCACGTCTTTGCGCCTATAAAGCCTGTGGCCGGTGCCAGATTTCTTGGGGCCCAGTGCTGGAAATTCCGTTTCCCAAAATCGCAGGACATAAGGCTTGATTCCGGCGAGCCGGCTCACTTCGCCGATGCGGAAATACAGCTTGTCGGGAATCTCTTCCGCAGCCGTATGGACCACCGGATCAGCCATCTCGCGCCATTATAACCCGTTTGGTACCTTAAGTTGTCGGCAACTGTTCAACTTCCACGAGAATGCCAACGCGCGCCCCACGCCCTTCCAGCACGCTGGTCGGGATACATCCCGTCCGCGAGGCCCTGCTGGCCCGGAGAGCCATCGATCGCGTTCTCATTGCGCGGGGTTCGGGCGGACCTCGCTTGCAGGAGATTATCGATCTTTGCCGCGAGTTGGGCATCCCGGTTCGGTTCGAGCCGCGCGAGGCGCTCGATCGCGCCGCCAACCAGGCGCGTCATCAAGGGATTCTGGCCTTCGGAGCGGCACATAGCTACAGTAGCCTCGATCAGTTGAGGCCGGGTGCCCAACTGGTGGCCATCCTGGATGGAGTCGAGGATCCTCACAACCTGGGAGCCATCCTGCGAACGGCGCACGCAGCGGGTGCGGACGCAGTGCTGTTTCCAGAAAGACGCGCGGCAGGATTGACTGAGGTGGTGGCAAAGGCCGCCGCCGGAGCGCTCGAGCATCTTCCGGTCATCCGAATCGGCAATGTCAGCCAAAGCCTCGAAGCGCTGAAGGCCCGAGGCTTCTGGATCTACGGTCTCGAGGAGCGGGCCGAACAGCTCTACTCAGAAACAGATTATGCCCGGCCAACCGCATTCGTCCTGGGCGGTGAAGGCTCCGGGTTGCATCAGAACGTCCGCGCGCACTGCGACGTGTTGATTCGGATACCGATGGCTGGGGCCATCGCTTCTCTCAACGTTTCGGTAGCAGCGGGGGTCGTGTTGTTTGACTGGTGGCGCCGGGCGGGCTTCGTGCGCTGAAGAGCCACACCGGCTCGAAAGCCTGTACTACTCACTGTTTTGGCTCCAGAAGCTTTTGTACCTGCACGCGATCCTTTAAAATCCGAACGGTGTCCTCGAGCTGGCGATTGCGCGCGCTTTCCTTTCGCACGCTTTCCCGTAGCTGTTCTACTTCGGCCTTTAATCGGTCACGCTCGCTGTTTACTTCGGCCGATTCGTCGACCGTCACCCGCGGCTTTACCGGCATACCCACAAACGTAGCGACCTCCGTCACCGGTGTGCCCTTCGCCCAGTACACCGTCATGCGTACTTCGAGATCGCCGGATGTCCGCGCGTACGTGAGGTACCCGTCATGCAAGCGTACGGCATCGAGCTGGAGCGGAACGGCAAAACCGCCGTCCTTGATATCGAGCTTCCCGCAGACCGCCTCTCGAATGATATCCGCGTTTCGATCCCATTCCAGGCGCAAGCTGCCGCCGACATCGTTGGCGCGTAGCGAGAAAGAAGGAGGTGGTTTCGGAGCGCCACTCCGCCGCAGCATGGCGCCAAGCACGCTTAGCGCGAGTAGGGCCGGTATTATCCAGATCCATACGCGGTAGTTCAGCCACTGTCTGCGAGGCTCCTGTGAAATCACTTCTGGAGCCTGCTCCTCCGCAACCTCGGAACCGGGCGCGTCTGGCTGGATCGTGAACTCCCGCGCGCTCTTGGCGGCTTGTACTTTGCCCGCTGCATTGCGTACAAAGAAGCCCGCCCGCGCGGAACCATCCGCCGCCGGTTGGAGCACCAGAGTGGTCTGGCAACTGAATGGGAAGTACTGCCGGTAGATTTTCTGGTCCGGTGCGGTCATTTCGACCTTGCGATGCGAGACGAACCAGCCTAACGGAAGTAATCCCGTGAGCCCCGGATCGTGAACCGCGCTCTGCAAGACTTTGGCAAGCTCCATCCGGTCAACGATGGGGCGCCACGCCAGAATTCGAATCGACTTCTCAAGGCGGGAACCGAACAGCACTCCGCCGGCTTCTACGCCTCCGCGCGATAACCGTTCCCGGCCCTGCTGCGCCGCTGCACGGATCTGTTCCATCAGGTCGAGCGAATACTCGATCGTTAGCGGGATCTTGGGCGCCGCCCAGGATCCGAATTCCGGAAATAACGCCGCTTCGCTCACGACAACCGGTTTAAATGTCTCGCGCTCAGGTTCCTTACCGAGGTGGTTGAGGTTTCATCCGTATCCTGCTCATCCGGCACTTCGTGCAGATGGACGTAATAAGTGACGCCCGCCATCGCTGTGCCCGCCAGCAATACTCCGATCAGCCAATTTCGGCTCGCCCGATTCCATGCCTTGGGCTGCTCTACCATAGCCGCAGTTAACCGGACTCCGCACCACGCCAGTAGAGCCACACAACACAGCTTGATATACCAGGGCATCAGATCCATGTGGGCCTGGCCACCAATCTGCGTCCAACCGACCACGATCACCAGCAGTGCCAGCAGGAACTCGAAGGAATAGGCCAGCCGCAGGACCGCTGGCTCTACTCGCGGAGTTGGGGGAGCGCCTGCCGCCGCAAGCTCTGGGTAGGCCAGGGAAGGTACTTCGACTCCCGCCGGAGCGGCAGTCTCTTCCACTCTTGGTGTCTGCACGTCTTCGCTCACTTACCTAAACAACGTATCATGTTATTTTTGACGGACAAAACTTAAATGGACACTCTCACACTGAAAGGCACAGATTTAACGGTCTCACGGATCTGTTTCGGCACAATGACTTTTGGCGGGCAAACCGCCGAAGATGCGGCGGAACGGATCGTCGGCCGCTGTCTGGATGGTGGCATAAACTTCTTTGACACCGCCAACGCGTACAACGCCGGCAAATCGGAGGAGATTTTCGGAAGGATTGCTCGCGGCAAGCGCGATCGCATTGTTCTGGCGTCAAAAGTGTCAAACAAGATGGGGGAAGGCGCGGATATGGCTGGCCTCTCTCGCGCCGCCATTCGACGCGCCATCGAGGACAGCTTACGGCGTCTAGGCACCGATTATCTGGATATTTATTACCTGCATTTGCCGGATTACCACGTGCCCATCGAAGAAAGCCTGGAAGCCATGCACGACTTGGTGAAGCAGGGCAAAATCCGCTATGTCGCCAGTTCCAACTATAGCGGCTGGCAGGTGGTCCAGATGCTTTGGATCGCGGAAAAACGGGGCTTCGAGCGCGCCACGATAACCCAACCGATGTATAACCTGATCGCGCGCGGGATCGAGCAGGAGTATCTTCCGATGTGCAAGGAATTCGATGTTTCCACGATAGTATATAATCCACTCGCGGGCGGACTCCTGACTGGAAAACAACAAAGCCATGCGCCACTCCCGGGCACCCGATTCGATCAGAACAAAATGTACCTCGACCGCTATTGGCACCAGGCTGACTTCGAAGCCGTTGAAGAGTTGAAGCAGATTGCGTCCCGGGCCGGGCGCTCGATGGTAAGCCTTGCGTTGAACTGGATCTACCATCACACTCCCGCCGATTGCATCATCCTCGGCGCATCGCGGCTCGAGCAGTTGGATGAAAACCTGAACGTGCTTGGCGATGGGCCTTTACAGAAGGAAACTCTAGAGGAGTGCGATCGGGTGTGGCTGAAGCTGCGCGGCCCGTCGCCTAAATACAACCGCTGAACGTAGCACAGCGCAGCTTTGCCGCAAACTGTGGGGCAGGCGGTCGGGCTTTTGCCGCGTGCCGGGCGACCCAAACTGTGGGGCAGGCGGTCGGGCTTTGCCGCCTGCCGGGCGACCCAAACCGTGGGGCAGGCGGTTGGGCTTTTGCCGCCTGCCGGGCGACCCAAACTGTGGGGCAGGCGGTCGAGCTTTGCCGCCTGCAGGGCGACCCAAACTGTGGGGCAGGCGGTCGGGCTTTTGCCGCCTGCCGGGCGACCCGGTGTTTGGGGTCGCCTGCAACCGCGGTTGGCCGCAGACAGCGAGACTGTCTGCGCTACGCAGGTCTGCCTACCCGTTCTAGCGCGCCACCGGTTCTGGCCGGAGCGGATGCCACAAAGTCCAGTGGCCGTGCCATCATATGAAATGGCTCGAAAAGGAGTAGTTTCATGCTCAGCTTTCGTTCGGTCATAGCTGTCATCGTTTTAACGGTTTCCTCTGGCCTGTGCTTCGCCAAGAAGTTTCCGCTCACCGCAACAACCATTGTTCCCGCCGCTGCAGGCACGGTTGAAATCGGCAAGGACCACAACGGCAATACGGAAGTTAAAATTAGTGTCAAACATTTGGCGAAGCCAGAAAGCCTCACCCCTGCCAAAGTTGGTTACGTCGTCTGGCTGCAAGAGAAGGGAGCCGACGCGACGAACGAGGGGCAGCTTAAGGTGGACAAGAAGCTCGAAGCCACTTTCAAAACCGTGACGCCTCGCAAGGCTTTTGACGTGTTTGTAACTGGGGAAGAGGACCCGAACGCAAAGGCGCCCGCGGGTCTCGAAGTTCTTCGAGCGACTGTCCAGCCCTAGCAGCCTCTGGTGCAAACTCCAGTGTTGCCGTACTCTCGACCCGATCCGGATGCGCCATGGCAGTCAACCTGTCAAGGTCAAAATACTTGAATAGATCCAGACAAAATAACTCCGGATCATCCTGGTAACGAATAGGCTTTGCAAAGACCTCGCTCCACGAGTCTAGACCCTTGCGAACTACGATCTGCGAGAACAGGGAAGGATCGATCGCCGCTGCGACCAGGGCCACAGCCTGCGTGCGCATTCCGCTGACCTCGATACGACCCGCTCGGTGGCCCGAGGTTGTTCGAAGCCAATCCACGATGCCAATCAACTGCGCAGCCTCCATGCCAAGCGAACGGTCTCCCAGCATTGCGAGCATTCGATCGTACACGGGGTAATAGTATTTTGGCGTCGCGGCGTCGCCGAAGAACAGCAGATCAGCCGCGAGCACCTGTTCGCCGCGATTCACCCGGTCGGAGATCTCCACGCCCGACTCCTTCTTGCCTCGATCATCCAGCACCACCGTCCATGGCGCGCTGTCAGGGATTACGGTCGACTTGAGCCAGGTAGCATCCGCGCTGAGCCCATTGCTGAAATCGAAACGGTAGCCGATGGTCTTCAGGCCGCCGCCCCACGAATTCGCCACGGGCCAAGGAGAAAAATCCAAACCGGCGGAGTGATATCGCACGATTTGCTTCAATCGCTCGCGTTCCCGATCGGCCCAGGTTTTGAGAGAGGCTGGATCCGCCGGGATGCCAGGACGCGCGATCTGGCTGGCGAATTGGCGGGCCAGCGTCAGCAGATTGAGGTTGTCTTTAGGAAGGCCCGCGTTCAGTTCCTCACGGCTCTTGATATCGGCATCCGCCGGGATCTCTTGCGATACGGGTGGAAGACCGAAGTATTTTGCGAAGAACTGGTAGGAATGCATGCGATTGTCGAGCTGATAGTTGTGGTCTCCCGGATCGGTGTTCGCATACCAGTGAAATTTATCGGCGGCGCCGTACAGAGCGAAGAATGGCCGCGCGGCATCATAAAGAAATTGCTTCATTCGCGGCGCTCGAAAACAGCAGTTATCGTCTTCGTTGAAGATCAGCAAGGTCGGCCGAGGCGCGCGCATCGCGGTGAGGTGCGTGTAATCCAGGAAAGAGTTGAAATCGGTCGCCGACTGTTCATTGTCACCAACCAATTCAACTCCTCCGAGCGACAGGGATGCCAGGTAGCCGGCGTCGGGCAGGGCCGCTGTCACCCGCTCGTCAAGCGCGCCCAGCACGATACTCTGCCAGCCGCCGCCGGATAGGCCGGTGACGCCGATCCGAGTCCGGTCAACGCCGGGGAGTTGCCATAGATAGTCGAGTCCTCGCCGCATCTCGAGATAGAAGACGCCCAGGCCGTTCGCTCCAGCCAGGTCCAGGTAGGCTTCATTCCAGTGCACATTTTCGGGAGCCGCCAGCTCGCCCATGCCGATCCATTCCAGATTTAACGCGAGAATACCTCGCCGTGCCTGGTTGATGCAGCGCTTCTGGATGTACTCCATTGCTTTGCCTTCCTGCTCGTGTCCATTGACGTTGAGAATGGCAGGCACTTTCCCGCGTAAAATTTGTGGTTCGTAGAGCAGCGCCGACGCCTGAAATCCCGGCACTATCTCAAACCGAAGTCGGCGGAGACGATAACCTTCACCGGCCGGAAGATATCCCAAGTCTTCGAATTTCGGAGCAGGGTCGATCCACTCTTTGGGCCAGCCATGAAACGCCACCTCCAGCGCGCGTCTCCGTAGTTCGCCGGCTTGCGTGGTCCACTCCGCGGCGCTACCCGGGAGAACGAGTTTTGGAACTTTCCCGACCACGTAGCGCCGGATCTGCCAGGCGGTGATCTCCGAATTCTGCAGCGGCTGCTGCATAGTACGGGTAACGGATTCGGCTGTGGTCTGCGGAAAGGCGGCGGGCGCCAGAAGCAGAGCAATGACCACGACTCCCGGCGTCCTCATTGATCCAAAATCCGCTTGGGATCGGTGCGACCGTGGAGCAGCTCCATGAGGCGCGCGTGCAAGACTAATACATCCGGAGGAAGAAATTTGCGCATCCGGCTCCACTCGAACTCCAGTTTAATTCAGAGGCGCACACGCGTAGCGCCGGGTGACGCCGGTGGCCCACAGCGCGGGAAGGACGCTCACCAGAGCACATCCACCTCCAGGTCCGCTGCGCACTTGCTTTGCGAAATGCCAGCCTAATGACCTACCTGCTAACATGCTAGGCTAAATGAAGGCCCAACCCGGCTAGACGGCCGGGGGGAGTTCTATCAGCATCAATGCGGATGTGGCGGAATTGGCAGACGCGCATGGTTCAGGTCCATGTTCTCGCAAGGGAGTGGAGGTTCAAGTCCTCTCATCCGCACCAAATTTTTCTAACGATCTCGCAATACCATCAGCACTAGCCCGGACAGAATCGCCGTCGAGACTAGCAACAACACACCCGCTACATAAGTGCCGGTGCGATCCGTCAGCAATCCGACCAGATACGGCCCGAAGAAACCGCCCAGGTTGGCGATCAAATTGATGAATCCGAAACTGGCCGCGGCGGAGCGGTCGCTCAGCAGGCGCGTGGGCAAAGCCCAAAAAGGCGGGTAGTAACTCATGACGCCGATGCTTGCCAGCGAGAAACTCGCGACGACGAACACGGGAAGCGCTCCGGGCCACTGGCTCAGACCTAAGCCAACCCCGGCGGCCATCGCGGCTAGCGCCGCATGCCACTTCCGCTCGCCCATGCGGTCGGAATGCCAACCCACCAGGAGCATGCAGGGAACTGCGCAGAGCGGAGGGATCGCCGACACCAGGCTGACTTGCAACGTACTCAGTCCCTGGAATTTTTGCACCATCTTTGGCAGCCAGATGTTGAGGCCGTAGCCGCTGGTGTTGATGAAAAAGTAGGAGAGCGTGAGCGCGAGGACAACCGGCTGCCGGAACGCTGTCAGGATACTGGTATGCTCTCGGGCTGTCTTCTTCTCGCGGGCCTCGCGAACCAGCTCGCCGGTGATCCACTCACGCTCGCTGGGCGCGAGCCAGTGCGCGTCCATGGGCCAATCCGTCAAATAAAAGAGCGCGATGATGCCGCAGACAAACGCCGGGACTCCTTCCAGGATCAGCAGCCAACGCCAGCCCGAGAGGCCAAACCAGTGCAGGCGCAGCAGGAGGCCGGCCAGCGGCGCGCCGACGGTGTTTGCAACTGGAATCGCGGCCATAAACAGCGCGACGGCTTTGGCGCGATCTTCCTGCCGAAACCAGTGCGTGAGATATACCACCACGGCGGGGAAGAATCCGCCTTCCGCCAAGCCGAGCAGGAAGCGGATCGTGTTGAACTGAGCCGCCGTATGGATAAGGCCGGTGAGACCGGCGAGCGTTCCCCACCCGATCATGATGGTTGCTATCCATTTTCGCGCGCTCCAGCCTTGCGCCAGCATAGCGCCCGGAATCTCGAGTAGGCAATATCCAAAGAAGAAGATGCCCGCGCCGAAGCCGAAGACTTCGTTGGAGAAGTGCAACTCGCGAGTCATTTCGAGGCCCGCGAAGCTGACGTTCACACGATCGATGAAGGCAGTGACATAGAGGAGGAACAGGAATGGGAGGAGGCGGCGGGAGATTTTCCGGATGGGCACAGGCAAGTATACACCCAGCGTGGGGCAGGTGATCTTGCTCACCTGCCTCCGGCCAGCAGAGGATACGATACTACCGTGAGTGTCTCGCTCAATTAGTCACGGAACACCCACGTAGGGCGGGTGAAAGAATATGATTGTTGGTGAACGTCGCAAAGACTTTCTTGCGCTCCTGTCACGCCGAGTGGAGCAGGCGGTGTCGCCTGCCAGTGTCTTCATCGAGGGGAGACGAAACCGTCTGTCCCACTCACTCCGCTAACAGATGCAGAATCACGCTGCGGCGATGCGGCTGCTCACGATGCTCGAACAAATACACGCCCTGCCAGGTACCTAGCGCGAGTTTGCCTTCGTGAATCGGAATGCTGAGTTGCGTCTGTGTTAAGGCCGAGCGGATGTGCGATGTCATGTCGTCCGCGCCTTCCGCGGTATGGCGATATAACCTGGTGTCCTCGGGCACCAGGCGCGCGAAGAAATCCGACAAATCCGAGACAACATCGGGATCCGCGTTCTCCTGAATCACCAGCGACGCCGAGGTGTGCTGGCAAAACACGGTAAGCAGGCCGGTTTTCGCTTGCTTGTCAGCCAGCCAGCTTCCGATCTCGCGAGTGAACTCGTACAACCCCTTCCCGCGTGTTTGGACCCGGATGTGGCGCGTGAACTGCTTCACTCGACCGTCACGCTCTTAGCCAGGTTGCGCGGCTGATCGACGTCGCAGCCCCGGCGCACCGCAATGTGGTAGGCGAGCAGTTGCAATGGAACGATTTCGAGAATCGGCAATAACAGCTCATGCGCGGGTGGGATATGCAGAATGTGGTCGGCCATCTTGCCAACCTCCTCTTCGTCTCCCTGGCAAACCACCGCGATCACGATGCCGCTGCGCGCCTTGACTTCTTGAATGTTCGAAAGCGTCTTCTCATAGCGCAAGCGGCTCTCATCGCTGTCCGGATCGCGCGTGGCCAGTACCACCACGGGCAGGTTCTCATCGATCAGCGCATTCGGACCGTGCTTCATCTCACCAGCGGGATAGCCTTCCGCGTGGATATAGGAGATCTCTTTCAGCTTGAGCGCGCCCTCGAGAGCGATCGGGAAATGGATGCCGCGGCCCAGGAAAAGAAAATCGTTAGCGCGGAACAGCTTCTTCACCAGCTCGTCGTAAACGGTGTCGTGATCGAGCACCGCTTCGAGCTTGCCCGGCAGCAGGATCAGGTCCTGCACCAGATTGCGCGACTGCTCCGGTGACAGCATCTCGCGCATCTGACCGAGATACATCGCCAGGATGTACAACGCCGTGAGCTGCGAAGTAAACGCCTTGGTAGAAGCGACGCCAATCTCCGGGCCCGCGTGCGTCAGCAGAGTTCCGGATGCGTTGCGCGTGATCATCGAGCCCACCACGTTACAAATCGCGAGAGTCTTTGAGCCCTTCTGCCTGGCCTCGCGCTGCGCGGCTAAGGTGTCCGCGGTTTCTCCTGATTGCGAAATCACCACGGTCAGCATCTCTTTTGAAACGATCGGATCGCGGTAGCGGAACTCGCTGCCGTAGTCCACCTCCACGGGTATTCGCGCCAGCTTCTCGATCATGAACTTACCGGCTAAGGCAGCGTGCCAGCTAGTTCCGCAGGCGATGAGCTTGATCTGCTGGAATTCGCGAAATTCCTTAGCCGTGATGTCCATCTCGTCCAGGAAAATCCGGCCGGACTCCTGGCCGACGCGCCCCAGCATGGTGTCGCGAACGGCGCGCGGCTGCTCGAAAATCTCCTTGAGCATGAAATGCTTGTAGCCGCCCTTTTCAGCCATGATCGGGTCCCAGAGGATGTGGGAGACCTGGCGCTTGATAGGACGGCCGCTGAAGTCGGTTAAATGGACGCCCTCTGGAGTAAGGACCGCCAGGTCGCCGTCCGAAAGGAAGAACATATCGCGCGTGTGGCTGAGAATCGCGGGCACATCGGAGGCGACGAAGTACTCGCCCTCGCCGAGTCCGACGACCACCGGAGGTCCTTGGCGCGCCGCTACGATCTTGTTCGGGTCCGAGCTGCTGATAGCGCCAAGCGCAAATACTCCAGTGATCTCCTTGACTGCGTGCCGGACCGCTTCCTCAAGGTTACCTTCGAAATACTTCTCGACCAGATGCGCGATCACTTCGGTGTCCGTCTCGGTGACGAATGTGTGTCCTTCAAGCTGCAACTGGCGCTTCAGGCCGAGATAGTTTTCGACGATTCCGTTATGCACCACGACGATGTTGCCGGTGCAATCGCGGTGAGGATGAGCGTTCTCTTCGGTGGGCCTGCCGTGCGTTGCCCACCGGGTATGGCCGATGCCGTAAGCGCCATCCATGGGGTTGATCCGGATCGCCTCTTCGAGGTTGCGTAGTTTGCCGGAGGCCCTCCGGATGGAAAGGTGACTATCACCGTTGAGTACAGCGATTCCGGCCGAATCATAGCCGCGATATTCGAGACGCCGGAGGCCGTCCAGAATAATGGGAACGGACTTCCGATTCCCGATGTAACCCACAATCCCGCACATATGTTTTAAGATACCGTGGGGCAGGTGATCTCGTCACCTGCCTCCCCGATTCTGCCAATAAGCATGCAAATCTCCGCAAATAAAACGCAAACGGTTTAGTCCCAATACTGTTCACTTCCCAGATCAGCGGCGCCGAGTGCGCAACGGTATAACAGTTATGAAATTGTATGCATCTCGAAGATTTTTCCGCCTACTTCACCAACAAGTTCACCGTGTTCAGACCGGTCCGTCGGGTAGTGTCAACCTTACGGAAGGCATGTTGCGGGAACTCGATGAGCGGGCCGCCCGGCTGAATATATCAGCCGGCAAGCGGTAATCAAGACATTGCTCGAGCGGGCACTGAGCGAAGCGCGGGCGAGCAAGCCAGCCCAGCCCCCAAGAAGGAGGCCGGCTAAGCCGCGGTCCCAGTTTTCCGAGACGCCGGCGTTGCGGGCAAGTGGGTGCGGGTGCGCTCGGTTTATTCCGTATTGGTCTCCTCAAAGCCTGCCGCTACCAGGTCTGGAACGCTGAAAACTCGCTGTATCGACGGGCCACTACCACCGATCTCGATCCGGTTGGCGCTGTTTTTCAGGCTCTCCCGGATACTAGCGATTTGAAGCTCTGGAAGACGCAAGGCTCTCATAGTTTTTGTCAGTCCGGAGATTCTGAAAGGCCTTGTCGAGAACGGAACTCCCTGATGATGTAGGGGGTGTGCGCGCAGCCGGAACACACCACCATCCTCTGTTAGTACTTGGACCACATATGGCCGTTCCTCGTATTCGCCGAAGCGGTCAATGACAACAGTGCCGGCATCGGGAAAGACAGCCTGAATACGGAGTTCGCCCCCTACCGCATGGATATAGTTTCGCAGAGTACTGAGATACATGTCCGCACGCTGTTCAATACGGGAGATCGAACTCTGCGGCACATCCAGCATCTCGGCCATGTCAGCTTGCGTGAGCTGCTTGGCGCCGCGGAGTTCTTCCAGCGCCATGCGCTGTAGCTCTTCGCGCACCCGCTGTTTGTTGTCTGCGAGGTTCGTGGGGTCCATCTTTGCTTGAAGTTCTTTGTAGTTCCGTGCCGTGTCGTTACTCTCCTCCATTGGTGGCGCAAGTGTTTAGGTCTGGCGTTTTTCGACCATTCTCCAGCTCTTGCAAATGCCGGTGGTAGATGGCATCTGCGCGTGGTACATACTCCTCATACCAGCGATTGTTACCAGTCTTATCCCCGCCAATCAGGAGCATCGCTGCACGGCGAGGATCGAACGCATAAAGGACGCGATAGGGCCGCCCCTCATGTTGAATGCGCAATTCGCGCATGTGCCTGTGGCGGGAGATCTCGACTCCAGAAGAGTGGGGCATCTTTAACGTCGGGCCGGCCTGCTGCAAGAGGCTCACGGTGAAGTCAACGCTCTTCTATTCAGCAGCGGTCAGGCTGTCCCACCACTCACCGAATTCATCGGAGAACTCGACCTCCCATGCCATTCTCCTTAAGTATGCTATAGACGACATATGTCGTCAAGGGTATATTTCCTGAGAGTCACGTGGCCTTCTAACGCCCTAACCGCGGACGTGCCTGTGGAGCCAGCACGCTACTCGCAGATCTACACCTCGCCGGCTACTCGCCCAAGCAGCTCAACAACTTCCTTGAACCGGACGCGCGCCATCTATGCCGATCTCAGGGCCCCAGCTTTTAGATCCGTCATATTACAATTGCCGATCGTCGGAGGCTGGTCCAAAAACCTCCGGCCCTTCCCGTCTTCGCATATAATGGTGCAAGTGCTCATCGTCGGTTAAACCCGATATGCCCTCGAACCGCTGGCATTTTCTCCTCTGCCTAGTGCCGCTTGCGTGGCCCTATTTAGTGTCCCTTTGCGCCGCAGCTGAGATGCCGATGACCGGGACCGCCATACCGGCGTACGCATCGCTAGATCAGGTGATCCTGACGGCCATGACGAACTCTGCAATTCCGGGCGCCAGTCTTGCTGTCACAAAGGATGGGCGGCTGATTTCCGCGCGGGGATATGGATATGCGGATAAAGCCAGCGGCGCATTGGTACAACCCGATTCGTTATTCAGGATAGCGAGTGTGTCGAAGGTAATTACAGCCGTGGCCATTCTTCATCTCGTGGACGAGGGAAAACTGCGCCTTGACGACAGATTAGTCGATGTTATGAATGTTCAGCTCCCGGCCAGCGCGGATCAGCGGTTAAACAGCATCACAATTCGCATGCTTCTTCAGTATTCGGCTGGATGGGATAACACCGTGGCCGGATTATGGGAATTCACGACCGGGAAGATCGCGGCAGCTATGAAAGTATTGCCTCCTCCGAATCCTCAGACGCTTTTCCAATACACGCTGCAACAGCCCCTCCAATTCGATCCCGGCACGCAGGCCGTTTATGGAAATGTCGGGTATCTAGTCCTTGGTCGCATTATCGAAAAGATTACTGGTCAAAACTACGAAGATTACGTTCGCCTCAATGTGCTCGCAAAGATGGGCATCCATGCTATGCGTATTGGCCGCACATTTGCCTCAAGCCGCCTCCCGGGCGAAGTGACGTATTATGATTCGGCGGGCGCCGCAATGGTGAACTGCGTATTCCCAGGCGTCGGCCTCGTGCCCGCGCCATACGGGGGAGAGACTATTGAGGGAATCGATTCCTTCGGGGGGTGGGTTGCGTCAACCATTGACCTCCTTCGCTTTTGGAACGGAATCGAAGGACGGCTAGGGACAATTCCCTTATCAACGGCCAGCTTGCAAAGCATGACGGCACAACCTTCATACGCCAAGGGTGCAGGGTCATGGTGGGGATTCGGTGTTATGGTGCAGGATGCTGGCACGAGTTGGTGGAAGAGCGGCTCGTTCCCAGGCACAGAGGCGTACGTGGTCCGCTTTGGCAGCCGCTGGGGTGATGGATTTGATTGGGCAGTTGTGTTTAATGGGATCCCGACACAAGCTGATCTCCTACCGCTGTGGGGAATGATTTCCGGCATTATTGCGAGGCCGGCAGCGAACCCGCCAGGAGATCTCTTTCCTTCTTACATCTCACACGATGCCGGTAACGCCCCGACTGATGAACAGTGCCGTCGTAAACGCAGCAACCTTTAATAATAGTGTCGCGCCGGGAACGCTGTTCAGCGTGTTTGGTACCAGTTTTGACACGTCCGAAATCGCGGCCGGCAACACACCGCTGCCCAGCGCGCTTTCAGGTTTCAGTGTGACGATCAACAATCATGCCGCGCCCCTGATCTATACCAACTCGACTCAGATTAATGCGCAGATGCCGTTTGAGATTTTACCCGGTGCGGCAACGCTCGTAGTCAGCAATGCGGTTACCGGACTTTCGAGCATTCCCGCCTCGATTTCCGTGTCTGCATCCGCGCCCGGCATCTTTACCGATGGTCAAAAAACAATTCGATTGCGCAGAACCAAGATTACAGCTTAAACACGCCAACTAACGGAGCGGAGGCAGGGAGCGTTATCACTCTGTATATGACCGGGCAAGGACCGTTGGACAACCCGGTTCCAAGCGGCACAGCGGCGGTAGCGAGTTCCCTTTCCCGCGCTACTCTCTCGGTCCGCGCAACAATTGCCGGACGAGGGGCAGAGGTGCTGTTCGCGGGTATGACCCCCGGTTTAGTCGGTGTACTGCAAGTAAACCTTGTCGTGCCACCACTGTTGCCGGGGCCGTATTCGATTGATGTAACGATCGGAGGATCGAAAAGCAACAGCCCGAGTATTACTGTCCTGTAACTCGCGGGCAGCACCAGAGCGAACGCGGCGCGTAGCAGTGCCTAGAGTCTGTCCGGGCGGTGTTGGCACGAATTTGACGAACCCGGAAGCTTGCGCCGAACGGCGTTCGGGGAAGTTGAAGGCGGAAGTCATCGACACGGAAGAATAACGCGCTACTAATAGAAGTGACCGTCCAAAGGAACGAAGCGTCCGGTTCCTGGAAACTGGCGCAATCTTTCGAACTCGGCTGGGCACAAGTCAAATGAATAGGCACGCAGGCTTGCCCGATCCAGACGAGAATAGGGGGGAATGGCGGAATACCGGCATAGCGCGCAGGCGGTCGGATCCGGCAAATCCGCCAATCGCGGGAGGTTGTAATCGCGCGAGGAGCCGAGTCGCCCGATTACATTCAGCGGCTCTTACCGGCGCCGCCGGATTTGGCGCCGCACGGGGTCGCTCGGTTCTACAATCTGACTCGTACTGGTTTCTTCGTTCCCGATTTCTCCGGGTCCGCTCCGGCTATTTCGCGCAATTCGGGATGCCAGGCGATCCCTCAATTGTGGCCGTCTGGAAAGAACAGACTATTCCCGGCAATCCAGTCCGCCAAAAGCAATCGGCGCGCCTTCGTCGGGTACGGGAATTTCCCAAGCTGGACAAACTGGTGATACCATCATCGGGAACCAATCTCTAAATATGCAAAAATTCTTCCTGCCGGTCTTGTTGTTTTCCGGATTCCTGCTGGCCGCCGAATATCCCGCGCCCGTCGAGGGAGACTGGACAGCCACGGATTTCCATTTTGCTAGCGGAGAGACCCTGGCCGAACTGAAGCTGCACTATACCACCATTGGCAAGCCGGAACGCGACGCCCACGGCGTGGTGCACAATGCGGTCCTGATTATGCACGGCACCGGCGGCAGCGGGCGTGGATTCCTTTCCGCCGGATTCGCTGGCCGGCTCTTCGGCGCTGGACAGTTGCTGGACGGCGCGACGCACTACATCATCCTTCCGGATGCCATCGGATCTGGCAAGTCGAGCAAACCGAGTGACGGAATGCACATGCGCTTCCCGAAATTCACCTACGACGATATGGTTCGCGCTCAGGATCTGCTAGTCACCCAGGGACTGGGTCTCAATCATCTGCGTCTCGTCATGGGCACATCCATGGGTGCGATGCATACCTGGATCTGGGGCGAGATGTACCCGGATTTTATGGATGCACTTATGCCCCTGGCCAGTCAGCCGGTCGAGATCGCCGGCCGTAACAGGATGTTTCGTAAGATGATCGTGGATTCCATCAAGAACGATCCGGACTGGAACAATGGTGAATATATCAAGCCCCCCATTCACGGGCTCCTGTGCGCGCAATACATCTTGTCGATCATGACCAGCAGCCCGCTGCAGCTTCAAAAGCAATACCCGTCGCGCGAAAGTGTGGACGCGATGATGGAGAAAACGTATCCGCGGCGGGCTGCCCGCGCGGACGCGAACGACATGATCTACGCCTTTGAATCGTCGCGATTCTACAACCCGGAACCGTATCTCGACACGATCCGCGCTCCGTTATATGCAATCAATTCCGCGGACGACCAGGTGAACCCGCCGGAGTTGGGGATCGGCGAGCGGGAGATCAAAAAGGTAAAGCGCGGCCGCTTTATCTTGATTCCGGCCAGCGATCAAACCCGCGGCCACGGCACACACTCCATGCCCGCCATCTGGGGCAAATACCTCGCGCAATTGCTCGATGAATCCAAACGGTAGCGCAATATGCTACAGCGGCGGCGTAAATCGCCCGTCAATCGCCGTCCACCCTCCGTCCACAAACAGCACCGCTCCGGTCACATAGCTGCTCGCGTCCGATGCCAGAAACACGATCGGACCCGCCATCTCGCTCGGGCTGGCCCACCGGCCCAACGCGTTCCTATCCGCATAAGCCCGATACCAATCCGGTTTGCTCTTGATCGGCGCCGTGAGAGGAGTTTCCACAACTCCTGGAGCAATGCAATTTACCCGAACGCCCGCGGAACCTAACTCTGACGCGAACCCGCGCGCCATTTGTACGGTGGCCGCCTTGGTCGCCGCGTATACGCCTTGCCCGGGCTCAACGGTCAGGGAGCGGATAGACGAGAGCAGAATGATACTGCCTCGTTTCTGCTCGCTCATGATTCGGGCCACTGCCTGCGTAATGTTGAAAGTGCCTCGTAAATTCAGCCGCAGCACTTTGTCGAATTCATCGCCTGTGTAGCTCAGTAGCGGCTTGCGAACGTTCACCGCGGGCGTGCAAACCAACACGTCAATCTGAGGATGATTCTTGCGTACCTGTGCAACGCCGCTCTCCACGCTGGCCGGATCCGTGATGTCCATCACAAGTGGTTCGGCCTGAATCTCCGCGCAGACGCTCTGGACGCCATCGGCATTCACATCGGCACAAATCACCATCGCTCCCGCTTGGGCGAGACCAATCGCCCCAGCTCGTCCGATGCCGGACGCGGCTCCTACCACCATTGCAACCCTTCCATCCAGACGGAACATCTCACTCGTGTTTGACATGTCTGCCCAGTCTAACGGAAATGTGGAACACGCTTCAGCTTGTTCCGAGTCACAGCGTCCGCCACTTTTATTTTCTCTTTCCGCTTGAACTACATGCAGGCAAATCCGCACGCCGCGCCTCGTCCCTGCGGCATGGCGCCGCCTAAACTGAGGACTACCTATGAAATTCATGCTCCGTCCATCCAAACCGAACCGCGTCCTGCTGACGGCATGCTATGCACAGTGCTGTCAGCAGAGGACTCGAGCTACACGTAACTGTCGAATCTTAAACAACTTATCCATCCGAAGGAGTAAAGCGAGAAATACGGCAAATGCCGTCAGCACCTCAACTCCGCTTGACCTCCCGCCCTGAAAATGTTAATTTCAGTCCTCTGTCCCGAGGTGAATAATGTGGCGCATTAGTATCTTTCTGACGTTCCTAATCCCATCCCTGGCCCATGCCCAAGCGACCGGCCAAATCACTGGTGTAATCACCGACCCCTCGGGCGCAATCATCGCGAACGCCACCATCGAAGCAACCAATCAGGCCACGGGTCAAACCCGCACCGTAGTCTCCGGCAACGACGGTTTCTACACGGTCCCGCTGGTCAATCCTGGCAAGTACAACGTCAAGGCGAGCATGCCCGGCTTCAGCGCGCTCACCCATGATGGTATCGATGTCGACGTGAACGGGACTTCCCGGGCGGACTTCTCCCTCCAGGTCGGGCAGGTCACCGAACAGGTCACCACGCAAGATATCGCGCCGCTTGTCGAGACCAGGAATGCGACACTTGGCATCGTAATCGATACGCAGAAGGTGGTGGACTTGCCTTTGAACGGCCGCAACTTCGCGCAGCTCGGAACGCTGATGCCCGGAGTCGTAGCGCCCCCCAGCGCGCTGGGCGGTCTCAACGGCACTGCGACTCCCGGCGGCTTCGGCGACGTCACCGGAAGTTTCAATGTCAATGGCATGCGCAACCAGTCCAACAACTTTCAACTGGATGGCGCGGCCAACAACGATTCGTTCAACAGCGGCTTTGTCATTCGTCCTCCTCCGGACGCCATCCAGGAGTTCAAGATTCTCACCCATTCCTATGGCGCCGAGTATGGGCGTAACGCCGGCTCGGTTGTGAACGTGGTGACGAAGTCCGGGACCAATCGCTGGCACGGCGGCGGGTGGGAATTCAATCGCGATGATTCCTTGCAGGCGCGAAACTTTTTTGCTTCCGCCAAGCCGGCGCTCAAGCAGAATCAGTACGGCGCCGGCATCGGTGGACCGATTCTCAAGAACAAACTCTTTGTCTTCGGCTACTACGAAGGATTCAACAACACACAGGGTGAGACCGACGTACGGGTAGTGTTATCCCAAACGCAGCGTAACGGCGATTTCTCGGGAGGCGCAACCATCCGCGATCCACTCAATAACACGCCCTTTCTCAATAACATGATCCCGGCCGATCGCATCAGTCCGATCGCGGCCAAGGTCCTGAATACTTACATCCCGCTCCCTAACCAGCCGGGCAATCGTGTAGTCCGCTCGCCAAATTTAGAAGATACGCGCGAGCAGTTTGGCGCCCGCGTGGATTACCAGATTAACGACAAACACTCCGTCTTCGGCAGATACATGTTCGGCCACACCAACAGCTTCGACCCGCTGGGCAGCGGGATAAATTTCTCGCCGAGCGGCAATCGCGCTGTGGCGAGACTGCAGGACGCGCTGGGCTCCGACACCTGGATCGTGCGCCCGAACGTAATCAACGTCGCGCGTTTTGGGGTGAATCGAATCGCCGCGAACCCTACCACCACCAGCGGCCTGAAGCTGAGCGATCTTGGCTTCCAGTACAGCCCAAGCAACGCCGCGGCCGCGGGCCTGCCGTTCATCACAGTCAATGGTTTTTTCACCACCGGAGATGCCCAACAGCCCTTCGCGCATCGCATCAATAACGTAGTGAGTTTCTCGGACGACCTTACCTGGGTGAAAGGCCGGCACTCATTCAAGTTCGGTGGCGAGCTGCGCCGCGATCAAATCGACGTGACCTATATCAACCGCCCCAACGGCGACTTCACGTTCACCGGCCAATATAGCGGAAACGCGGCCGCGGATTTTCTGCTCGGCTTTCCCATACAATTCCGGCAGGCCACCGGCGATCCGAATCTGATCGGCTCATCGTGGACTTATTCCATCTACGCTCAGGATGAATATCGTCTCAGTTCGCGGGTCACTTTGAATCTCGGTGTGCGGTATGAGGTGAACCAACCTTTTGTCGAAGCATCCGATCACCTTGCCGCTTTCCATCCCGGTCAGCAGTCCACTAAGTTCCCGCAAGCTCCCACCGGTCTGGTGTACCCGGGCGACGGAGGTCTTCCGCGTGGCACCTATCACACCGACACCAATAACATCGCGCCTCGTCTGGCGGTTGTTTGGGATCCACGCGGCAACGGGCGCGCCAGCGTTCGCGCCGCCTGGGGTCTGTTCTACGACACCATTCCCGGGCAAGGCGACTTCTTCCAGAACGGCACGCTCGCGCCGCCCTTTCAGCCGCTCACCGAAGTCAATTTCCCGCTTCAGGTGCCGGCGCCGCCCTTTGCCAATCCGCTCAAAGGAGTGGGAGGAGCATCCGGATTTCCAGCGGGCCTTATCTTCATCGGTTGGGGGCCGGACTTCACCACGCCAGTCGTTCAGCACTACAATCTTTCTCTCCAACAACAGCTCGGCGAATACTGGGGTCTCGAGGCAGGCTACGTAGGATCGCGGGGCGGCCATCTGCCGATCTTCATGGAGGTCAATCCAACCATCCCGATTCTGACGCCGCAACCAGCCATCGGGCCGCGCCTGTTTCCCGCGTTCAGCCTTCTCAGGCCGACCTTCCCGGTATCGAAATCGTGGTACAGCTCGCTCCAGACCAGTCTTCGCATGCGCCCTTGGCATCGCACCAACATGCTTGCATCCTACACGTATAGCCACTCGGAGGACGATGTCTCCGGCCTCAATATCGGCGGAGAATCGCGACCGATTCTGCCGGTCATCATCGGCGATCCGGCGTCTTTCGATCGGGCGCTCGCCCGCGAGAAGGGAGACTCGCTGTTCGATGTTCGTCATCGCTTCGTCGTGAGCTTCGGCTACGAGCTCCCTCGCCTGAACGACTCGCGCCGCGCCATGCGTCTCGTGCTCGGCGGATGGCAGCTCAACGGGATTGTCCAGGCGCAAACCGGATTTCCGCTCACCGTTATCGAACCGAACAACGTATCATTGACCTCGCTCACCAATCGTCCGAATGCCGTCTGCAATCCCAATCAAGGCGGTGCTCGCACACCCACGCAGTGGTTCAATACGAGCTGCTTCCAGCGCCTGGCGGTCGCGAATAGCGCTGGCCAAGTTGGCAATGAAGGCAGGAACATCGTGCGCGGTCCGGGCTTCAACCAGACAGATCTATCGCTGTTCAAGAACTTCGCGTTCACCGAATCGCAACAACTCCAATTGCGCGTGGAGGCGTTCAACGCGCTGAATCAGGCACGTTTCAATCAGCCGGGAGGAACTCTCGGGTCGCCGACTTTTGGAGCGATCACCAGCGCCGCCGATGGGCGGATACTGCAGCTCGCGGCGAAATACACCTTTTGATGCGGAGCATTCTCACGATCCCCGTAGATCGTGTCGCGGATGGGACTTCGGTCGCTGCGCAGGATCTTCTAGCGGTCGAAGAGCCGCTCGAAATTCGCATTGGAGATCGGCCGATTTCGATCACCATGCGCACCCCCGGAAACGATTCCGAGCTGGCGGCGGGTTTTCTATTTACCGAGGGCATCATTCCAGGCCTTGATGCAATCGAGAGTATTGACGGCGTTGGCAATTCAGTTACCGTCACGCTCAAGCCAGACATTGAGATCGAGCTCGATCGCTTTGCCCGGCACTTCTACATGTCGTCGAGTTGCGGCGTGTGCGGAAAGGCATCGCTCGAAGCCCTGGCTGCGCAAGGTTGCCGGATGCTCCCGCGCGACGGCCCACAGTTTTCCGCCGCGCTGATTGCGGATCTGCCGGATCGGCTTCGGGCAGCTCAGCCGGTATTCGAGAGAACCGGCGGATTACACGCCGCGGGGCTGTTCGATACCAGCGGCCGGCTCGAGAGTTCACGTGAAGACGTCGGCCGTCATAACGCGCTCGACAAGCTGATAGGCGCTGAGTTACTCGCCGGCCGCATTCCGCTTACGGATCGTCTACTACTCGTAAGCGGACGCGCCAGCTTCGAGTTAGTGCAAAAGGCGCTGATGGCCGGTATTCCAGTGCTGGCGGCGGTGGGTGCCCCCTCCAGCCTGGCCGTGCAAGTAGCGCAACGCTACAACATGACGCTCCTCGGCTTCGTCCGCGACAACCGCTTCAACATCTACAGTGGCACATGCTTCAGCGGGAGCGACGGGGCCGTCACAAGTATCGGAAACTGAGTGGAGTGGGCGCTTCGCCCGCCGTTCGGCATTGCTTTGCCCTGGGCAGGCAAATTGCCTGCCCCACTCAGAGTCAACCACTTAGCGATGAGTTTCCGGAGAGCTTGTGCCCAAAGTAACAAGCTCCACATTACCAGCGGCAACCCCGAGATCATCGCCAGAGGCGAATGGCCGAAGCCGCTCTCGCCAGGAGTGGAGCGCGTGCGCGACCGGTTTGTGGACAGAGATCAAGCCGGCGTGCACTCAGTTGACGAGCATCAAAGCAGTTCTCTGAGTCGCTCGCTCGTCAGATCACAATCATCCAGGATTTTCCGCAACAAACCCGGGCCAACGGTCTCGCCTGAGTGAACCGGAACGATCGTGGCTCGTCCATTTGTATGCCTCAAGAAGTGATGACTGCCTCGCGTGTGTACCAATTCAAAAGCCAGCCCGTTTTAACGCGGCAACAAGGCTCTTCTCCGTGGGACTCGGTAGTTTACTCACGCCGGGACAGACACGCGCTGAACGCCAACAAACTCAAGATCCCCGCTTGGTTCCGTTCTGACTTCGAGATACAGTTCGATCGCCTCCCGTATCCTCTCGATCAGCAAGTCCAGCGAGGGTGCCTGAGTGTGACATCCAGTGAGTTGTGGGACTGACGCGACATAAACACCTTCCGCGTCACGTTCGATAACCACGTCAAAAGTATGCCGCATCACTTCCGATTCTACCCTTCCGGACGCAACATCGCCTGCATCGCGATCCACCCGCCACGGGATACACTAAAGCCATGGCCAAACAGTATTCGAGTCCGCCCATGATGGCGATCGACCGGAACAAGAAGTACGCCGCGACGATTGAAACGTCCAAGGGCGCCATTGTTTGCGATCTGTTCGCGAAGGATGCGCCCGCGACCGTAAACAACTTCGTGTTTCTCGCCCGTGATAAGTTCTACGATGGGACCAGGTTTCACCGGGTAATCGGCGATTTCATGATTCAGGGCGGCGATCCGGCTGGCACAGGGCGTGGAGGTCCGGGCTACCAGTTCGAGGATGAAGTAAAGAACAACCCGAATAAGCATAAGGTTGGATCTCTTTCGATGGCCAATGCGGGGCCGAACACGAACGGCAGCCAATTCTTTATCACGCACGTTGTCACCAGCCACCTCGATGGAAAGCACACCGTCTTCGGCCAGGTAACCAAAGGCCAGGATGTCGTGAATAAAATTAAGCAGGGCGATGAGATCAAGAGCGTGACGATCGCGGAGGCGTGAGCGATCGTAGCGTTATCGTTGTGGGCGGGGGAATCATCGGGCTTGCCGCCGCATACCGCTTCGGCCAAAAATTCCCGGGAGCGCAAATCACCGTTCTTGAAAAGGAGCCGCGGGTAGGAGCTCATCAATCCGGCCATAACAGTGGCGTGCTCCACGCCGGGCTGTATTACAAGCCTGGTTCCACCAAAGCGCGCCTCGCGGTATGCGGGATTCGCCAGATGGTGGAGTTCTGCCAACAGCATTCCATCCCGCACGAGATTTGCGGCAAGCTTGTCGTAGCAACCAGCCGAGAGGAAGTGCCCAGGCTCCGTGACCTCTACAGCCGGGGCCAGCAGAACGGTTTGCGCGGACTTCAGATGCTCGCGCCGGAGGAGATTCACGAGATCGAGCCGCACGCGGCGGGAGTGGCGGCGATCCGCGTGCCCGAAGAAGGCATCGCCGATTATCCCCGCGTATGCCAGGTGCTAAGCTCGCTGATTCAAGGCCGGGTGGTAACGAGCGCTCAAGTGCGGAGCCTCAGCCAAACCTCAAACCGTTGGATCGCGCATTCAACCGCTGGAGATTTCGAAGCGGACCTGCTGATCAACTGCGCCGGTCTGCACTGCGATCGAATAAGTGAAATGGCCGGTCTGAAGCGCGAGCTGAGGATCGTGCCTTTCCGGGGCGAGTATTACAAGATCAAGCCGGAGCGCCAGTTTCTAGCACGCAATCTGATCTATCCTGTGCCCGATCCCAAATTTCCATTCCTGGGTGTGCACTATACCCGCATGATTCACGGTGGCGTGGAGGCGGGGCCCAACGCGGTTCTGGCATTCGCGCGCGAAGGGTATCGCAAGCGCGATGTAAACGCGGGCGATCTGGCGGATGCGCTCGCGTATCCGGGATTATGGGGATTTTTGAAGCGCTATCCGCGCATGTGCTTCGATGAGCTGCGACGGTCCTTCAGCAAGCGTTTATTCTGCGAGTCGCTGCAAAGGCTGGTGCCCGAAATTCAGGAGGACGACCTCGCGCCCGGCGGTGCTGGCGTGCGGGCCCAGGCGCTTTCGCCAACCGGCGAAATGGTGCAGGATTTCTGGTTTCAGCGCCAAGCCAATGCCATCCACGTACTGAATGCGCCCAGCCCTGGGGCAACCGCCTCGCTCGCGATCGGAGAAGAGATCGTGGCCCAACTGTTGTCAGATAAATAGGTGCCGCGATCGGGTTTCGGGCGATCGGTTACCTACGGGCTTCGCCGTCTTCGAGTGCCGTGATCCTGCGCTCATGGACGTCCGCGATACGCGCCAACGCGCGGATATTCTCGCCGTCTTGCTTTGCGGTGTCCAGCAGCAACTTCGCCGTTTCATGCAGTTCGGCCGACGTGGCTTGCAGTTCATGCATGTCGTGAGCCAGCAGTTCGACGCTTTGGGCGATTGCTTCCAGCCGCTCGTCAATAGTCATTGTTGCTTCTCACCTTTATTCTATCTACTCCACCGTGATCGTCGGCGCCAGAACTCCGGTAGTCGGACTGCTGACTCCGCCCACCTTGATCGTGATCGGCACGGCATCGCCTTTGATGTGATCGCCCGGAATTCGCAGGTTCAGTTGGTACACACCGATCAAACCCGGCGCGAGTCCCGCGAAGTCGACGATGATGCCAGCCTGTTTGATGGCCGGGTCGCCGAAGAACACTTGGATATTGCCGACAGTCGCGAGCGGCGATGTGGGTGATAGATTGCCGCTGGTCACTTTCCCGGACGTCGGCAACCCGAGTCCTTCGGCGTACATGACGAGAGGCTCATCGCGCTTGCCCGGATGGTCTTTTGTCACGAACCTGCCATCGGCGTGCAGCACCGCCGGTTGTTTGGTGCTGGGGTCAATGAAAACCGAAGGGGCGTACTTGGCCACCGCAATGGTCTGCTGGCTGGAAGCGGCCTTGTTGTTGACCGAGTGAACGACCAGCGAATAATTGCCTACCGCCAGCTCCGGCGGAATCTGCGCATTGATTTGTCCCGGCGTGGTCGCAAACAGTGGGAGCGGGTTGTTGTTCAGGGTAACGCAGGTGCCTCCCAGCAAAACTGGCAGTGGGGCGGAAGTCGCTTGATCGGAAGCAGCCAGATTGGTCCCGAAGATCGCTACCAGGCTGTTCTGGGCGACTGTCGTCTGATAATCTCCCAGGTTCACCGTGCCCCTGGTGTTCACCGATGGGCGGGCCGATGCTGGGGACGTGTTCAGTGGAATAATGCTGAGGCCGCTGGTCGTCAGCAGGTAAGCCGTCGTTCCCGCGGAATCGATCGCCATCAAATGCGGGTCGATGGCGGTAGCACGGCCCGTTGTAGTGGCTTGCGATATCGGGCCTTCAAGCGCCGGGACAGCAGCCCGAGCCTGTCCGGTAGCCGCATCGACAATCTCGACCTGACCGGGATCGGACGGCAGCGCCGTAGTATTTGCGCGAGCGGGTTGGGTGAAGCGCGCGTACGTAGCCGCCGATACCGCATAAGTCGCCGCGATGGGACGGGTCGAGCCCGTGATTGCGCCATTGATGGGAGCGAGCGCCTGGTTCAAGGTAATGCCGTTGACGACATAGTATTGTCCGCGTGGACCGGCTGCCGCCGTGCCGTAGTATCCCATTCCGGTGGAAGCCGCCAACGAAGTGTACTGCCGCGACTGTACGAAATCATCCGCGAGCGCATCGTAGAGATAGACCGATCCATCCGCCGCCGACACGATGATGTTCTCCCCGGCTGGCGTCGCCGCCATGCTAATCGGACCCGCGAGCGCGCGCGGCAATCCGTTAACTGAGCCAATCACCTGGCTGGGGCCACGGGGCAGGGCCTGATCGCCCACGATCTGCCAGATCGCATTCGCGCTCGTTCCGTTTGCGTTCGCCGTAGACATCATGAAGAGCGGCCCGCGCTGCCCGGCCGCGATCATAGTGGGCGTGGCGAGCGCCTGATTGAGGAGCAGAGGCGTGAGCGGAAATTTAATTCGTCCGATGGCCTGTAACTTGTCGAGGTCGACGACACTGATATTCTCGCCTCCGGAGTTCGCAACGTAGAGCGTCCCGCCGTCGGGAGTCATCGCGATCGAGCGCGGCAACTGGCCCACCTTGACCGGCGCGAGAAACGCCTTCTGCCGGATATCGAATACCTCCACGCGGTTCATGCCCGAATTCGCGAGGTAGAGCCGTTGCCGGGTTGCGTCGTACACCAGATCTTCCAGCGCTTCATTGGCGGAGATGGCAACCGGCACTGGCACGATATCGCCGGTCGCCTCCGAGTTGCGGTTGTTCTGGTACACGCGCACGCGGGAGGGGATATTGATTGCCTCATTACTCTGCACTACAAAATCATGACTCGGCGAGATGGTGCCCAGAGCGCGGGCCGCGGACGGGTTGAACGTAAAGTTCAGCGTGGCTCCCGACCCAGTCTGCTGTGCCTGCACGGCGGGCGCGGTCTGACCGACCGAGACCGCTGGGGGTCCTCCGGTTGGAATGGTGGGCGGCAGAATGATGAAGACGCCGCCACCGCCGGCGATTCCTCCACCTGGACCGATGCCAATTACACCGCCGAGTCCGGGTGTATTGGTAGCCGTCGTGGTAAGAACCTGCGCGGTGGCTGTCAGGCGGCCCTTGCCAGCATTGTTCACCGAAACTCTCGCTGTGCGCTGGGAAGCGAGCGCGCCGCACTGATCGTTGTTCAGCAGCACCACGGTCGAATCCGGAACAGCCAGCGGCTGCTGGCTCATCGTACCGATAGGTATAGCGATAAAGCCGGACTCCGAAAGCGCGTAGATATTCGCCCCATCCGAGCTGATCGCCATCTTGCCGGCCAGGTTTTCCGGCAACTGCAGCGCTGTGTTAATCAACAGGTTGTCCGGATCGTTCAACATCATTTGACTGATGTTGGCGCGGGAGGGGGGATTGGTTTGCGGAGCGATATCAAAAGCCGCATACAATGCCGATCCATCGGGCGAGAAAACGCTGCCGCCCTGATTTGTTTCGGTGTTGAAATTGGTCCCCGTTGGAATCTCGTACGGGGCGTTCGCCAGGTTCTCCTGCGCGAGCACCTGCAGAGTGGCGGTGTCGAAGAGCGTCGATCCCGACATGAACCTCGAGTTGTCGGGCGCAACCGCGAGTACCCCTGACGAGTTTGTGACCAGGCGGCTGCGCAAAACAGTGCCAGAGGCTACCTCGTAGACGAAGACGATCCTCAGGGTGGCAGCCGGGATGTTCACGCCGATGATGATGCTGGCGTCCGGACTGGCCTGTAGGCGGCTGCGTGCATCTTGAAACTGCTTGCCGGTGGGCGCGGGCAGATTCGGAGCAAGCGGCGGAGCGGGAGTGACTGGTACCGGAGCCAGCGCGCTCGGCCCCTGCGCGGATGGATCGTAGATCAGCAAGACGTTCGACAGGTTGCCGGCGCCGCTTCCGATGGTGGAGATTAGTACCCGTTCATCGGCTCCCACCGCTACGCCTTGAGGCTGCGCCGGAAGGGTCACACGATTGACAATCTGTTGGCTGTCGAGATCGATGATGTCCAGGGCCGATGCATCTTTGGACGCGACATACAGGACCTGGCCCGAGCGTGAAATCGCGGCCGCGAGCGGATTGC
Source organism: Bryobacteraceae bacterium (assembly GCA_051000095.1). Classification (GTDB taxonomy): domain Bacteria; phylum Acidobacteriota; class Terriglobia; order Bryobacterales; family Bryobacteraceae; genus JBBSHP01. The sequence continues at coordinate 82,097 of JBPCOQ010000091.1, forward strand.
CGTCGGTCTTCACGGGAGTGAGCAGTCTCTTCTGTTGGACCGAATAGACTTCGATCCGGTTCTGTACCGTGTTGACCAGGTAGACCCGGCTGCGTCCCTCATCAATGACAACGTCGGAAGCCCCGCCAATTACGGGAACCACGCTGCCAAAGGTCGCTGAGTAACAAAGCGCCGAAAATAGAGACAGACCAAGGGCCGTGCGAAGGAACATGCGGTTACTCACAAGTATAACCCGCGGCACGCCGATATTGTTTCGATCCGTAGAGCAGGTGATCTCGTCACCTGTTTTTCTGGTCAACTATGTGGGCGTACTCGCGCTCGGGATGGGAGCCAAACACGGTGTTGTTTAGCATTCTCGATCGCGTGCTGAATGGGATATTCGGGGCAGGGAAGCGAGATCGGTACTGCGGGCAGGGAACTTGAGTATCTCCAGCTCCGGGTTGCCTCTCTCGAGCGGATCGCGGTCTGGTGTTGCGCACACTTTCCTGTGCATCTCTAGCGGGGTTGCGGAATCGCTGGCCGGCTGGGCCACGTAAGAAAGTAACCAAACGCGTGTGCTTTCCTCCTTGTTGTAGTGTGAAGTTGATCCGCAAGGGCTCCGAAGTAATCGGCGGCAACCCTCCAGTGACAAACAACCCGTGATACTTCCGGATCGCCTGGAGGGTTTTGCTTTTGGCCCGACGCTCCGATTGGAGTTTTTGTGCCTGAGTGCCGCTTCAGGTTCAAGCAAAGCATTAACCCCCAGCCTCTTTTCGTTGCTTGCCTCGATTGAGTTGCAAAGCTGGCCATGACGGCGGGACTGGGGTAGAGAGACAGCGCCTTGGCGCTCCGCCGATTCAAACAACCCGGTCCGTAGACGTTCCATATTGCGCGCAACTCCACCGGGTCAGACATCCCCAAACGCGGACGGCAAGACTGTCCGCGTCACTCCGCGGTGAACGGATCGAGATGCGCCAACTGCCGCCGCAGGTTTTCGTAAGCACGGAACAGCAACGATTTTAGGGCCGGCACCGAGCAACCCAACACTTCGGCGATCTCGCCGTAATCCATGCCTTCGTACTTGTGCATCAGGACCGCCGCCAGTTGCTTGCTCGGTAGCGAGCGCACCGCGGCTTGCACTTCCCCGGCTTTGTGCCGCCGTATCATGGTCTCGTCCATAGGCAGCCTCCGGTCTCGAAACTCGAACTTACGGACGGTGCTCGATAACTCTTCAATCCCCAGCTCCGCCATTTGACGGCGCGTGTCACGGCGCCAGTTCAACGCCACATTCGTGGTGATACGAAACAGCCACGTCGTGAACTTGGCGGTCGGCTCATACCGCTCACGGGAGCGGTACACGCGGATGAAAACGTCCTGCGCCAGCTCCTCGGCGATTGCTCGATTGTGCACCACCCGGTACAGGTGATTCACGACGGTGTTGCGATGACGATGCAGTAGCAACTCGAAGCTCTCGCCGTCGCCTTGGCGAACCCGGAGCATCAGGTCCGTGTCAAGATCTAAGACCGCAGCCAATGCCATGGTCTATTTACGTCGTGGCTACCGCTACAGTTACGGGGCTGTTGTAAGGAATCGTAAGCCGCCTTTACAGCGGTTCACAGTGGCTTACGACTGTTTCTTGAGATCCTCGGGAAAAACTACGTATCCAGTGGGCGGCGGATACAGCGAATGCAATAGGGTGAGGCGCTTTCGCATGTGCCGGCTGGGCAGTTGGCGTGGTCCGGTTTCAACGTCGATGTCGCAGCAGATGCCATGCAGGTAGAGCGTTAGCGTGTCGATAAAAGATTGCCGGGCGTAATCGCGAAACACCTTGGTTTCCTTACGAATGTTGCTTTGGCGGCGCAGCAGAGCCTGTTTCAAATGCCAGCTCTCTTCATCCACCTCTCCGTGCACGGCCGCCCCCAGTTCCTCGCGGATCAGACCTGAAAACGCAAGTTGCTGATCGGAGGACCAGCGGTCTGCCGTGAAGGTCGCGAGACTATGATAGAAGCGATAGTGGTATTCGGCTACCTCTTGGTCCTCTAGCGCGAACAGTAGCACTTCCTCGCCATCCAGTTTGACCTGTGACGCCCAAAAAAGACGATTTTCCGGCGGCTTTTCCGTACAAACAAATTCACCCTGATTTGCGCCTCGCTCTTTTCCATTAATTCGCTCGAGATATGGTACCAGCATAATCGAGATTTTCGGCATCAATTCCGAAATAGCCGGTGGCAGCGCTGCAATTGGCTCTTGCAGGTACTCTTTCAGGTCATCTTCGCTAAGTGGAGCGGAAGAACAGAAGTATGAGAAGGTAGTGCTGAGCGGAATCATTTCACTTCGGAAGCGTTCCGCAAACTGATCAACGCGAAGTTTGTTAAGGTCGGGGAGAGCGGACATCTTAGGGAAAAACCATTCTAGCATGCAATTCTTAGGGCGTCCTACGGATTTGACTTACTTTCCATGCCATCGAGAATTTTAATTTCAGCGGGGGAGGACTCCGGGGATCTGTATGCCTCCTCGCTCGCGGCCGTACTTCTTCGGCGGCGCCCCGATCTCGATCTATTCGGCTGCGCGGGCCCCCGGATGCAGCGGGCCGGGGTGAGGCCCGTGGTGGATGCCGCCAGTTTGGCCGTGGCAGGCCTGGTAGAAGTGTTGATTCACCTGCCCCGAATCTATCGCGAGTACCGAAAACTGCTACGCGAAATTCGACGTCAGCGGCCGGTAGCGGCGGTCTTAACCGATAGCCCGGATTTTCATTTGCGCCTGGCACGGCAGCTCAAGCGGCTCGATATCCCGGTGGTCTATTTGATCGCCCCGCAAGTTTGGGCTTGGCGGAAAAACCGGCTGCGGGGCATGCGCCGCACGATCGATCGCCTGTTATGTATCTTTCCTTTCGAGCAGGAGTTTTTCCGTAAACACGGTATGAAGGCCGATTACATCGGTCATCCATTGATCCGGCTGGTGCAGCCCTCCGCGGGAAAAGCGGAACTGCGCCGCCGATTTGATATCCCGGACAACACGCCCCTGATCGCCCTTCTTCCTGGGAGCCGTGAAGGGGAGGTTTTAAGACACTTGCCCCACCTGCTCGAAGCCGCCCAAACCATCCTGCGAGCCCAGCCGGCCCGTTTCATACTGGGGCTGCCGGAAGGTTTCAGCCGGCGCTCGGATTTGAGAAATTTTAAGGAACGGTTTCCGAGTTTATCCATCCAAGTACAAGAGGGCCAAACTTGGGATGTCCTTGCCTGTGCTGACCTTGCGCTGGCCGCCAGCGGAACGGTCAACATTGAAGCTTGCCTCCTGAAAGTCCCGATGGTCAGTTTCTATCGCGTGAACGCCTTGAGCTGGCACATTGGGAAGCGGCTGGTGCGCGTGCCGTTCTATTCCATGGTCAACTTAGTGGCAGGGCGGCAAGTAGTGCCAGAATTGATCCAGAACGACTTGTCGGGGCAAAGGCTGGCGGATGAAGCGCTGGCCCTGCTGAGCGATGAGTCCAGACGCAGTCAGATGCGAATCGACCTGGAGTCGGTTTCGAACCGGCTCAAAGGTCCGGAAGATCCGATGGAAAGCGTGGCAACTGCGTTAGAACGGTATCTGGAAAAGGAAATCGTGAATGCTTGATAGCAAAGTGCGTAGCCTGACGGTGCTGTTTGCGGTGGCGCTGGGGACCACCCTGTTGGCGCAAGAGAAGGGCGCGCGCTCCCACATCGACGTCGAAAGCTACGCGATCGATGCCGAGATCAACCCGCGCACCCAGGTGATCAGCGCGAATGTGCAGGTTCGGTTCGTTCCTCTCGACGACAATGTCTCGTCGGCCTCATTCGAGCTGAACAATGCCTTGAATGTCTCGAGAATTGTGGACGGGGCCGGCCGGCAGATTACGGCTTCACGCTCCACGCAAGATTATTCCATCCGCCTTAGCTTTCCGGAGCCTTTGCTGAAAGGCAAGCCGAGCACGTTGACCTTCACGTATGATGGCCGCCTGACCGGAAACGAAGATTCTCCGGTATATGGCATCAAGTTCGCCGCCATCCACAACGATTATTCCTATCTGATGTATCCGGCGCGCTGGTTCCCGGTCAACGATTACACAGTGGACCGTTTCACGGCCGATCTGCGGGTGACGGTACCGTCCGGCAACCAGGTGATCGCGAGCGGAAGCGAATCGTCCGATCGCGCGGCCGGCGACAAGACTACCTATACCTTCCACTACACTCACCCTTCGTTTCCGGGGAGCATTGCTGTCGTGCAGGGCGCTCCGGTGAAAGTCTCATCTCAGGGCGTGACGACGAGTGCTTTTTTCCGTGAGAAGAAGGCTATGGCCAATGCCTACGGGGAAGAGGCCGGCAAGGTGATGACTTATCTGACGAGCGTGTATGGTCCGCCCCCCAAGGCGAATCTGACGTTCGTGGAAACGGAGAACGGCACGCCGAATGGATACGCCGCGCCCGACGTGATCTTTTTTTCACCCAAGGGGATCGGCGATCAAGTCGCGACCCGTCTGGTCGCGAACCAAATCTCGCGCCAGTGGTGGGGCGCTTTGGTCTCCCCGAATAGCCGGAATCATATTTGGCTGACCAACGGAAACGCCCGCTATGCCGAAATGCTGTACGACGAGCACGCCAATGGACCGAGCGCGATGGATCTCGACAGGCATGATGCTTACGTCGAGGCTCTTACCGTGGAGAACCCGCCGGTGATCCAGGCTGCGCGGCTGGAAGATTATTCGCCGGAGTATTGGGCGGTCACGGGCAGCAAAGGCGCGGCCATCCTGCATATGTTGCGCAGCACCATTGGCGACGACGCATTCTTCAAGTTGCTGCGGTCGTTCCCCGATCAGCATAGCTGGCAATCGGTGGCGACCGAGGATTTTCGCAAGGCGGCGGAGGCGATCTCCGGACAAAATCTCCAGTATTTCTTTATTCAGTGGGTGGAATCCAGCGGCGCGCCCGAGTTCAAGATGGAGTACACGGTGTTCCGCACGCAAAAAGGTTTTCGCGTGATGGGCAAGATTTCACAGGATCTCGACACTTTCCGGATGCCCGTCGATCTGAAGATTGAAACCGAAGGCAATCCGGAAGAGAAGCGTGTGGAGGTAGTGGGCACCTCCTCGGAATTCACGGTGGACACGTTCGGTAAGCCGAAGTCGGTGACGATCGATCCTAACGAGCGGGTGCTGCGGTTTACCAAAAACATGCGAGTCGCGGTAGCCATCCGGCGAGGAGAGCAGTTCGCCGAGGTTGGCGAATTCGCCGAGGCCCTCAAGGAGTATCAGAAGGCGCTGGATGTCAACCACGGGAGTTCGCTGGCGCATTACCGGGTAGGCGAGCTGTTTTTCCTGCAGAACAATTATCAGTCCGCCGCCAATGAATTCCGCGAGTCTCTGAACGGCGATCTCGATCCGAAGTGGACCGAAGTATGGGCCCACATTCATCTGGGCATGATCTTCGATATCACCGGCCAGCGCGAACGAGCGGTGAACGAATACAACCACGCCATCCGCACTCGCGACAACACGCAAAACGCTCAGGAAGAAGCGGCGAAGTATCTGAAGGCGCCCTACGAGCGCAAGCGCGGCTTGAGCTAGAACGTACCGGGGGACGGTGGCGACCGGGGCCGTCACAAGTATCGGAAACTTGTGAGTGGGGTGGGCTTCAGCCCGCCTTTCTGAAGCGCAGGCGGAAGGCCTGCGCCACTCAAATCAACCACTTAGCCCTGGGTTGCTGGAGAGCTTGTGACAACCGATTTGGCGAACCCAATTGCCGTTTTTTTTGGCGTGAAGCGCCTGTCGCGGAATATGTAGGCGAACGCCCGCCAAGTATTGCAAGACTCGCCGCCCGCAACGATCGGGCTTACTCGGCGCGCAACGCCTCGAGCGGCGAAATCAAACTTGCTCGGAATGCTGGAATCAAGGATGCGGCCAACGCGGATAACCCAAGCGTCGCAACGGCGACTAACGTCACAACGGGATTGTAGGGATTCATGCCGTAAAGCTGATTGCCCAGAAATCGCCCCGCGGCGAACGTCAGCGGCAACCCAATGAATAGGCCAAGAAGAATCAGCCCGAATGCGCCCCGGAGTATCAGCGCAACAACTTGACCGCGATTAGCACCCAGGGCCACGCGCACGCCGATCTCGTTGATGCGGCGTCCGGCATTGTAGGCGGTAACTCCATTTAGCCCAATCGAAGCTAAGATAAGCGAGAGAACTCCGAAGAACGAAGTGAGGCGTGCGATGAGCCGCTGCTGCCTGAACTGGCCGGCTACTTGCTCTCTCAGAGTTCGAATCGAAATGATCGGCAGATTTGGATCCACCGAAGCCATGGCTTGGCGCACCTGGGCTATGGACAGGCTAGCTCCCGGCCTGGTGACGATGACAATGTCACGCATGAAATGCGAACTCATATCGCCCTCCGTCCATTCGGCTTTAGAGAAAACGTCGTACTGCGCCTCGGGCAGAAAGTAGGACGGTCCAATCGGCTGGCCGAGTTCGAAGGTCAAATACCGCGCGTCTTTGGCGATAGCCACGATTTCGTACTGGCGCGACTCTCCCAACTCAGAACGGCCGAAATGCTTTCCGATCGGATCTTCCTGCTTAAAAAATTTCCGCGCAAACGCCTCATTGATAACTGCCACGTGACGCGAAGCCGCCGTATCCCGCTCGGAGATGCCGCGTCCTCTAATGATGGGATTTCCGATGACGTCAAAGTATCCGGCCGTGACTCGCTCCCAGAAAGCAGAGTCGTCGTCTTTGGGGCCGGGTGCCGGATGTCCATCCACCCAGACGCCGGCGGTCCAATTGTTACCATCTAGCGGTGAATAAATGCAGAGAGCCACTGCCGATACACCGGGAAGGCTCGATATTGAATCATGGATGCGCCGGTAAAGTGGCGTGAGTTGCCTCGCTTGATAGCCGCCAAGCCGTGGATCGATATTCACAATGGTGCGGCGGTCCTGATCGAATCCGAAATTTTGATTCTCCAGTCTCTGCAAAGCGGCGGTGAGCAGTCCTGCCGCCGATAGCAAAACAAGCGAGAGCGCGGCCTGGAACACCATAAGCGCCTTTCGCGGGAGCGAGCCCGTTCGGGCGGTCGAGCGGCCGGCTCCCCGAAGGGCTTCAATCGGATCTACTCGTGTGGCCATCCACGCGGGAGCGATACCGAAGGCAACTCCCGCGATCAATGAAACTCCAAAGGCGAAGAGCAACACCGGCATCGAAGGCGACGCGTTGATGGGTATGCCTGCCAAGCCGCCAACCGGAGGGAATGCGAAACGCAAAATAATGCGCGTGCCTGCAAATGCGATCGCCAGACCCGCCGAGCCACCTAACAGCGACAGCAAAATGCTTTCCGTGAGGGCCTGTCTCACCAGTCGCGACGCTTGCGCCCCCCAGAGCCATGCTCAACGATGTCTGCCGCCGGCGCTCCATGCCGCGAACCAGCATCAGATTCGCGAGATTGGCGCAGACGATGAGCATTACAAATCCTGTCACCATCATTAGCATTTGAAGCCAGTGCTCATATTCCTCCCTCATGCTGGTGATGCCTGCGCCTCCGGGGCTTAGGAATAGAGTCTGGTCGGAAAATTTCGCACGATCGTTGGCGCTCATCTCACCCCAGTGCGAGCGCAGCCACTGCTTCAGCTCCACCCGCATTTCAGCCTCTATGGATGCAGGCGTCACGCTTGGCTTGATGCGGCCAATTAGGTCGAACCAATGGAGGTCGGGCTTGTTCAGGTCGCCATTCCCCGCAGTGGCCACCAGCGGCAGAAAGAAGTCGGGCGGAGTGTTGCGCAGAGTGTCGCCATAGAAACCTGGTGGAGTGATGCCGACGACGGTATATGGCTTGTCATTTAGATTGAAGACGCTGCCGATCACGGACGGATCCGATCCATACCTTTGCTGCCATAAGCGATGGCTCATAACCGCGACGGGCGGAGCTTCGGCTCGATCGTCGCTAACGGTAAGCACCCGTCCGGCATAAGCTCTTATGCCGAACATGGTGAAGTAATTGCCTGACACGAACTCGCCCGGATAGCTTTGGGCTGCCTCCGAGCGGCCTGAGCGTCGGACACCGAACAGCGCCTCGCTCGCCGAGAACGCCGCCAATTTCGCAAAACCTTTGGTATTGTCCCTGAAGTACTTGTACAAATCGTACGAGAAAAGAGAAAACTCTTTATCTTGACTGTACCCGCCCCAGTAGCAGCACCGGGTTTCTTTTCCCAGGCGGTACAATTCGCCCGGATTCGCCACCGGCAGCGACTTCAGCAGAACGGCATGCACCAAAGTAAAGATCGAAGTGGTCGCGCCAATGCCCAGCGCCAGCGTCAGCACCGTGGCGATGGTGAACGCCGGGGCCATTCGCAACCGTCGCAGCGCCTGGCGCGTATCTTGTACCAGCGTTTCCATAAACGGGAGTCCTCTTTGGTCTCGATAGCTTTCCCGCATGGCTTCCACCGCTCCGAACTTCAGCACAGCCTGACGTCGCGCTTCAACGGGCGATAAACCGGCCCGCATATTTTCCGCGGTTTGAAGAGCGAGATGTTCTTCAATTTCCGCTCGCAATCGCTCTTCGTCTTGCCGCGTTGTCGCCGAGGAGATCAGCCGCTTTAGGAATCGCCTGAGTGCTCTCATTTCAGGTCCTCTGCTTTCGCCGCCAAGAATCGCCCCATGATCGCCGCCGTCTGTTCCCAACCCCGGGTCTCGGCCTGCAGCTGTTTGCACCCACCGCGTGTCAGCCGATAGAAGCGCGCCTTGCGGTTACTTTCGGAGGCGCCCCATTCGGAGGCGATAGAACCCTCCTGCTCCAGCTTCAGTAGGACGGGATATAGCGTGCCTTGATTTACGGTGAGAAGATCTCCGCTGATCTGCTCAATACGCCGGGCGATGCCGTAGCCATGCAGCGGTCCGAGCACGTCCAGAGTTTTCAGCACCATCAACGCCAGCGTGCCTTGGAGGACATCCGTTTTTGCTTTCATGTAGATTATTGGGTTTCCAACAGGAAGCATGGCACACTTCTATTGGGAAAGCAATAGGGCGACTATCCGCGGTTGGCGTCCTGGACGCGGCCAGTACAACCGGGGCCATACCGGCGGCGCTGCCCCCGCATGGGTTCCGCAGAGCTTCGGCGCAATTACAGTTGGCCCGGCTTGCCGCGGGTCTATAATCACAATAGCGTCGAAGCTGTTTCCCAAGAAGATACTGCACGTTTTCTTCCGTTTTGCGTCAGTTTCTAGTAGGGCTATGGCAACGGCGGCACCAATGCTGGGAGGGGCTTTTGAGAGCGCGATGAGCGAGCGCGGCATTCAATCCCACAACGAGGCCAGCCTGCTGGCCGAGCAGGAACAGCAAAGCCGCTTCTTTTCGGATAACTTACGGCGAATCTTTCTGCTCATTTACCGCATTGTGGGCAACGTTGCGGATGCGCAGGATCTCACCCAGGAAGCGTTTATCAAGGCGCTGCAACGGCAGGATCAGTTGAAGGACACGGAGAAGGCCACGCATTGGCTTTCCCGTATTGCCAGCAATACCGCAATCGACTTCCTGCGCCGTCATGGCAAGGTGAACTTCTGTGAAATCGATACTCTGATCGAACCACTGCGCGAGCCTTCGGAAAGCCCGGAGCAGGCCGTCTTGCGATCCGAGCACCGGGCCTATCTAGAAGAGGGATTGCAGGTGTTGACCGCCCGTGAGCGCACCGCTCTTTTGCTGCGCGACGTGGAAGGTCTCCCGGCCGATGAGGTAGCTCGGCAGATGAACTGTTCGAAGGCTACGGTTCGCTCCCACATCGCGAATGCCCGCATTAAATTCCAGCGCTACGTCGAGCGGAACCGGCGCGTTACCGCCAGGCGGAACGATCCATGAAGACCCTCGCCCGGCATCCCGATGAGATCCAGTTAGCTCTGTTGGCCGGCGGCGACCTCGGTTTCTGGAGCCGGTGGCATGTGCGGCGGCATATCGCGCATTGCCCGGAGTGCACGGCTGAGTTTGCGGCCCTGCAATCCGGCCGGGAGCAGGTTCGAGAGCTGTGTACTGAAATGCCAGCCGGCGTGAACTGGCCGCGCCTCACGCAGGAAATGACGGGGAATATCCGGGTGGGTCTGGCAGCCGGGGAGTGCATTGCCGGGTTCGAGAAAAGTCCGCGGGCTGCACGAACGTTTGCCGGATCCCATAAACAGGGGCTGGTTTGGAATGCGGCGATGGTGCTCGCATGCGCGACCGTGATCGCGATAGCGGCGCTCTGGATTCAATTACCAAGGCAGGAGATCGATCGTCTGATGGGCTCCCTCCAGAAGATTCGGTTCGATCGGATCGGCCACGTTGTGCGAGGGCCGGCGCTGGTAGAAGAGGGCGTAGTGCTCGAAGCTTCGCCGCTTTCAATCGGCATCAAGGAGAACGGCGGAGCGATGTCTTTGCTCCATCCACGCTCGGACGGAGCCGCGGTTTCGGTAAGTATGCAAGGCTCGGCCGGCGTACGGTATGTGGATGCCGATACGGGCCAGGTTACCACCAACCGAGTGTATTATGCGCAGTAAGTTTTCAGCGATTCAGGGCGTAATGTTGCTCTCGGGGGCCGCCCTGTTTTCAATGCTCGCCCAAAGCGCGGTGCTGCCGAGGATTGATCTGCCCAAGGACTCGCCGGTAGCCGTTTTGGGATCGGATTACGGCGATTCCCATGAATCGGCCCGAGGCGGAGCGCTGGTTCTCGATCTGCATGCGGCGCTTTCGTTGCGCAATTCGAGCCAACGCAGGATTCGCGGCATCACGCTGCTGGTGACGGCACACGAGGTCACTCCCGGCGGAAAGGGATCGGTGACTGTTTCGAGTCTCGACATCGCTCCAGGTGAGACCTTTCCGGTTCGCATTGACCTGCGTCTGTTGCGGCCCTTGCAGGCTGGAAGCGGCGCGCCGGTTCAGGTTGGGCTGGACGGCGTGCTGTTTGACGATTTTTCATTCTACGGACCGGATCGATTAAGCTCGCGCCGCATGCTCACGGTTGCGGAATGGGAAGCCCGTCGCGACCGCCGCTATTTCAAAGCGCTGGTGGCGGAAGGCGGCCCGCAGAAGTTGCAACACGAGATGATGGAGATCCTCGCCCGCCAGACCGTCCGTCCCGATCTCGACGTGCAGGTGGTCCGCGGCGCGCGCGCCACCAACTTCGATCCCGAGCATGAGGTGCAATTCGCGTTTCTGCAACTGCCGGATTCACCTGTTGAGCCAAAGGACGGAACCGCGCGTGTAGCCGGGAATGAAGCACGCGCGCCACGCCTGGAGGTGACGAACCGGTCGAATCGGCCGATTCGTTATCTCGAGATCGGGTGGATTCTGCAGGACCGTCAAGGGCGGGAGTTTCTGGCTGGGTCGGTGCCTGCCGATCTGAGCCTGGCACCTGGCCAGAAGAGCCAGATTCTGAAGGACACCACGCTCAAGTTTCCGCAAAGACCCGGGCTGGCGATCGCCGGAATGACGGGGTTCGTCAGCAACGTGGAATTCACCGACGGCAGCATCTGGATTCCGAGCCGTTCCGATCTCGCCGACCCTCGCTTTCAGAAGATCATCACCACTTCGGCTGAAGAGCAGCGCTTAGTTCAGCTTTACCAGAAGCGCGGTTTAAAGGCATTAACGGAAGAGCTGAAGAAGTTCTAACAACGATGGCGTGCTTCAGCTTGTCCCATCACCGCGCGGAATCATTACAAATAATTAGTGCGGTAATCTCATCGGGCTTTGGAATAAAATCACCCGCCCGAGCGTCCAACTGACGCAGGAGAAACAAATGCGACTCAGTTCCACATCCCGAATATTCTCTTTCATGCTCTTACCCGCCGTTGCGCTGCCCATGCTTGCAGCCGAGCGATTACAGGCGCGCCCTCCGATTCGTGCCGCCGCAAATCGAGCCATCATAGTTGACCCTACCCGGAACAATATTTTTCCTTATCTTTACGATGGGGCCGGTTGGAGCACCACATTTGTGTTCACCAACCTGGATAACCGTCCGATCGATTTGAGCCTGCAATTCACGGCGGACGACGGAAGCAATTTGCAGATTCCGGTCAACGGCATTGGATCGACCTCCAACATCGACATTCCGATACAAACGGGCGGAACGGCGTCGTTGACCACCTCGGATTTCGATAGCTCTCGCACGTCCGGCTATGCTTTTGCCGCAGCGAGGAATGGGACCGACCGGTTCGCCGGTTACGCCGTTGTGCGGCAACAGACCAGCGGCCTGCCGGATCTCGAATTCACGCTGCCTTTGACCTCGATCGACGAGAATCAGTTCGTATTGCCTTTCGACAACACTAACGGATTCGCCACATTCGTGTCGCTCGTCAACTCTTCGACCCAGAATACCGCCAACGTAAATGTGACCGTCCAGGATCAGAGCGGAAACGCGATCACGACGGACCAGCTTCAAATCGGACCACTCGCCCGCATGACATTCAATGTGACCGACCGCTATCCGCAGGCCAACAACATCGTCGCGAGCATCTTCTTTAATGCACCAGGATCACAATTCGTGACGGGTTTGGGGCTGCGTTCGGGGCCCAACAACTCCCTAACGGCGATTACGCCGTTCTCACTAGCGCCGCCGCGGTAATCCAGCGCTCGGCTCTACAATTAATGCTCGATCCGCCCGCCATTCTAAGGCAACCTCAATGCGGCTGATCGTACAAAACCGAGCTAAGCCGATTACGCTAGAAGCATGACCACGGCGCGTTACGATACTGGCGGGACGGAAACTACTGGCTTGGCTATTTCGAAGAGTTCCCGGATTACCTCACGCAGGGCGAAAGCCTCGAAGATCTACAGAGCCACTTGACGGATCTGTACAGCGATTTGCCGAGCGGAAAGATACCTGGAGTGCGACCTATTGCGGAATCGCTGGTATCGTGAAGCGGCAGGATCTTATCCGGCGTGTGAAGGAACTTGGGTGCGAGTTTGTTCGGCAAGGAGGCAAGCAGATTGAACACTGGCCCAAACCAAGTAGCAGCGGATACTGGAAGGCTGGAGCATCATTGTGTTGTCCACCATCACCACCGGCCGGGGCTGGAGGCCGCGTGGAAAGCCTTCCGAATGCCGGTCAAATCCGCTGTTCGTCCCGTACGGGCCGGGCGCGACCCGCGATCAGATCCAAATGCACGCTCAGCCGCTCGGGCTTGAGAGAACACGTACCTAGAAACCGCGGAAAACCGCAGGCCAAGCCGACCCCACTGACAGGCTTGGATCGAAGCCCCCGGGAGAGTATTTTAGGGGCGGACGCCGAACCGCCGACTGCTTGATCGACACCGAATGCTCACCTTTTTAGGGGTGAGCATTCGCATCTGCCTGGAAAACCAGGCCCCTGTTCTATCAGGGTGATGTTCATGGGAGAATCAGATTCGACGGAAACGCAACCGTCAAAATCCGTTTGTGATTGGATGATAGGACTTGGACGGTTTTGAGTCAAGTGAAAAAGAGCCATTCGAGAGTTACCTGTAAGCCGCTGTACAGCAGCGACTTACGTCCATGGGTTGTTTTCAAAAGCTGTGGAAAAGCTTGTGAATTCCTGTTCAAAAAGGTCCGGTTTGGTTTCTAAGATAGAGAAAGCGGGGCAGTTACTTGTCGCTGAGATGGAGCAGAATCATCGCTTCCTGAGCATCTTTAGGGCCAAGCCTTTGCCTGAGCATTCTGAACCCGCCAAATGCCAAGCCAGACAACACACAGAACCCCAGAACGATTCCGGTCAAGGTAAAAATGGCCACCATCATCTTGCCGACGCTTTGGGGTTTAACGACAATCGGCGGCCTCTCATCCAACATGATCGACGCCTGGTAATTCACCCGGCTGAGCAGCGGGTCGGCGCTGGCGTGGTCCTGCGTCCCGGGTACAACGCCAATAATCGGGCCGCCGCGCTTCACTACGGCTCCTGGAACCTTCTGGAACTCGGCGGCCTGCTGCCTGGCGATCTGGGGCGTCGGATAGGAGAAAATGGCGAGGGTCTCGTCTCCTTTTGGGCCCCGGTAATGAGCAATCTGGCCTTCAGTCCCGAACTGGAAGGCCACCGGACCTGCTGGAATTTGAGGCGCAAACTCCTTGAGCCCCAGTGGACCCAGAATGTACCGCTCCGATCGGGCGATCAGGCCCTTTTCGGGGAAGTAAGCGTGCAGAGTGGGAAGCGGCGCGTGAGAGATCCGAGGAAGCGCTTCCGCCAGCTTGGGCAGGCCTTTCGGGCAGTTCCCCGAACAAGCGATGACGTAGTTTCCTAGCTGGAAGGACGGGTGCTCAAGCGACGCGGCGTACGCGCCCGTAGGGTCTCTGAACTGCGAGGCGGTTACCTGAAACGCGCCATAATCGGCGGTTTCCGCAACGACGAAACCGTATTCGCGGTCAATGGCGCCGTGGCCGGCCGGTTCAGCGGATTTCCGGGTATATGGCCCAAGCTGCCCCGGCCAGATCGCCGCGTTCATTGCCGCTACGGCCAGCAGAAAAACGACTACGCCCCGCAGCATTTTTTATACTTCTTCCCGCTGCCGCAAGGACAGGGATCGTTGCGGCCGGCTTTCTTGTTCGAGATTGCCTGCTTTTTGTCGCCCGTGCTTCCGCCGCTACCCACGAACTGAAGGTCGGCCATCTCCTTTTCCTTCTTCCGCTGGATGTTCCGCGTGAAGTCCTGCATCGAGCTTTGGGCCGCCTCGCGCTGGGTAGGAGTCACTGCCACCATCTCGGCTTCGTCATCGTCTTCCTCTTCCTCCTCTTCCTCTTCGTCCGAGGGGAAGGGAAGGATCGGACGCCGGCTTTCGCCGTCGCCGCCAAGCTCATCCGGGCCCGCCATTTGGAGGAAGAACAGGTAGCGTATGGTCTCGTCCTCGATGCGATCCATCATGTCCTGGAACAGTCCGAAAGATTCCTTCTTGTATTCGATCAGCGGATCCTTCTGCCCGTATCCGCGAAGACCAATGCCTTCCTTCAAGTGGTCCATCGATAACAGGTGGTCCTTCCACTGGTTGTCGATCACGTTCAACATGATCATGCGCTCGGCATCGCGCATAATGGCGGGGCCAACCAACTTTTCTTTCTCGTCGTACCGGCGCGCTAGCTGTTCATACACGGTCTCCTCGATCTCGGCCCGGCTTTGCTGCGTCAGCTCCTGCGTATTGATCTTCACGCCGAATTGAGAAAGGATATCCGACTGCAGCGCGGCATAGTCCCACGCGCCGGGATGCTCTTTCTCCGGGCAGCGCAGGTCGATGGCCGATTGCAGAATGCCGCGGATGATCTCCAGCATGCGCTCTTTCTGGTCGTTGCCTTCGAGCAGATTCCGGCGCATTCCATAGATGGCCTGGCGCTGCTTGTTCATCACATCGTCGTACTCGAGGATGTGCTTGCGGGCCGCGAAATTCTGCGCTTCCACAGCCTTCTGAGCGGACGCGATTCGTTTGGTGATCAGCTTGGATTCGATCGGGACATCCTCTTCCATCCCGAGCCGCAGCATCAAATTCTGCATGCGCTCGCCGCCGAAGATGCGCATCAGATCGTCCTGCAGCGAAAGATAGAATCGCGAGCTGCCGGGATCGCCCTGGCGTCCGGCGCGTCCGCGGAGCTGGTTGTCGATACGCCGGGATTCGTGCCGCTCCGTGGCGAGAATGTGCAGCCCACCCAGCGCGGTTACTTCATCGTGCTCCTTGTCAGTCTCTTCCTTGACTCCCTTCAGAACCGATTCCCATTCTTCTTTCGGGATCGTCTCGCGCGATTTGTTTTGCTTGCGAAGCAGGTCGTCGGCCAGGTACTCGGGGTTGCCGCCGAGCAGAATATCGGTACCGCGGCCCGCCATATTGGTCGAAACGGTCACCGCCGCTTTGCGGCCGGCCTGCGCCACGATGTGCGCCTCGCGCTCGTGGTTCTTGGCGTTCAGCACCTCATGCTTGACGCCCATCTTCTTCAGGATTCCGGAGAGCCGTTCCGACTTTTCAACCGAAATGGTGCCCACCAGAACCGGCTGGCCCTTTTCGTTGAGTTGCTTGATCTCCTGAGCCGCGTTGCGGAACTTTTCCTCCTCGGTGCGATAAACCACATCCTGGTTCTCGATGCGCCGCATGGTGCGGTTGGTCGGGATTGCGAGCACTTCGAGCTTATAAATCTTGTCGAACTCGGCTGCTTCCGTCTCCGCGGTTCCGGTCATGCCGGCCAGTTTCTTGAACATGCGGAAGTAATTCTGGAACGTGATGGTGGCCAGCGTCTGGTTTTCGCGCTCGATCTTCACGCCTTCCTTGGCCTCGATGGCCTGGTGCAGTCCATCGCTCCAGCGGCGGCCTGGCATGATACGGCCGGTGAATTCGTCGACAATCACCACCTGTCCATCCTGCACCAGGTAGTCCTTGTCGCGGTGGAAAAGCACGTGCGCTTTCAGGCCCTGCTGCACATGATGATTGGTTTCAATATTCGCCGCGTCGTAAAGATTGCCCATGCTCAACAGCCGCTCAACCTTTAAGACGCCCTCTTCGGTCAGCGCCACGGAGCGATGCTTTTCATCGACAGTGTAGTCGCCGGTAGTGTACTTCTCGCCAGGCTCCTTGCCCTCGATCACTTCACCGCGAATCAGCTTGGGAATGATCCGGTTGATCTTGTAATATTTGTCGGTGGACTCCTCGCTCGGACCGGAAATGATCAGCGGAGTACGCGCTTCATCGACCAGGATCGAATCGACTTCATCGACGATCGCGTAATGATGGCCGCGCTGCACGCAATCCTCGAGCCGGAACTTCATGTTATCGCGCAGGTAATCGAAGCCGAATTCGTTGTTGGTGCCGTACGTGATATCGCACAGGTAGCTCTGGCGGCGCTCTTCGTCATCCAGATCGTGCACGATCACGCCGACCGTTAGTCCCAGGAACTTGTAAAGCCGGCCCATCCATTCGGAATCGCGCTTGGCCAGATAATCGTTCACGGTGACGACGTGGACGCCATTGCCGGCGAGCGCGTTTAGATAAACCGGCAGGGTGGCGACCAGCGTCTTGCCCTCGCCCGTTTTCATTTCGGAGATGGCTCCGCGGTGCAGTACGACGCCACCGATTAACTGGACATCGAAGTGGCGCATGTTCAGCACGCGCCGGCCAGCCTCGCGCCCAGTAGCAAAGGCTTCGACCAGAATATCGTCCAGCGTGGCGCCATTGGCGAGGCGCTGCTTGAAGTCCTGCGTCTTGGCGGCGAGTTCTGTGTCAGTCAGTTGTTGGAGCTGTGGCTCGAGATCGTTGATCGCCGCGATGATAGGACGCATCGCCTTGATTTCGCGCTCGGTTCGGGTCCCAAAGATTTTCGCGAGAATTGGGTCGAGCATAGAGGGATGCCTCTATTTTAGCGCCTTTATGAATGCAGTAATGGATTGAATCCAGTGGCGGGCCCCAGGTATTCCGGAGTAACTTTCTCCAATGCCGCGGTTCTCAAGGCGGGCATTTCTCTAAACGAATTTGAATTTCCGCCGCGCTCCGGCTCGAATGTCGCCTCGGATAACGGTGGCCCTCTATCTATTACCTTCGCCACACCCGTAACCAACTTTGGTGGGTACTTTACCTACTTGCTACCGTTGACCCTGACTGCTTTCAATAGCGCAAATAATCCAGTCGCTTCCGTTACTTCAAAGTTCGCGGATAACCTAGCGTGTCTCGCGGGACCACCCTGCTCGGGAAACGCGGGCAGTAGCCCAAACGAGCCATTGAGCGTAAACTTCGCGGCGGGCATTTCCAAGGTCACAATCAAAGGCGATCCCAACGGCGGCTCTTTCGTCTTGGATGATGCAACCTTGACGACTCCTACAGCGCCCGCTGTGCCCGAGCCAGCCAGCATCCTGCTCATCCTTTCCGGACTGCTCGCGTTCGGCGCTCGCATAAGAAAGCCCTGATTGCAAAACTGCTTTATGAACAAGAGCCGCCTATGTCGACTGGCTTCCCTGAGTCTACTGGCTCTCTCGCTGCACGCCGCACCGAGCGTCGGCACCACCAAGGTCACTCCCACTTCTATCCCAGCCGGAACGGCGACGGTGATTACAGTGACCTCCCTGATCACTGACCCGTCCCTGATCGCGACCAGCGTGAATTTACAGCGCCTGGATGCTTCGGGCGCCGCGACCGTCCTGGGTGTCTTACACGACGATGGGTTGAACGGTGACGCCGTCGCGAATGACCACATTTATACTCTTCAACTCACGCTAACCGAGCCTATTACCGGCCCAATCTCGTTTCGTGTTTCTGCTGCGTTCAAAGGTCTGCTGGCGCGCCTGTTTTCGAGCGTTTTCACGGTCACCGTAACCAGCGCCGCGCCAATAGCTCCCAAACTCGCCATCCTCGCTCCGCCGAATCTGAGTTATCTAAACCTCAGCTCCACTACAGTAAACGGCACCGTAGACGACCGGCCGCTTCAGTCACTATTAACTCCATTGCGGCTCCCGTTGCGAATGGCCACTTCAGTGTGACGGTTCCGCTGGCCGAAGGACCGAACATCTTAACGGCCACGGCAACATCCGCGTCGGGAGCGGTAGGGACGGCCAGCATCCAAGTTACGCTGGACACGACCCCGCCGCACGTAACCATCACCAGTCCGCCCGACCAGTTCATTACTACGGACGCCTCCCTCTCGATCGCAGGCAACGTGAACGATACCGTGGTGGGTACGGTAAACGATCAGCAAGCGCAGGTCACGATCAACGGGACCGCAGCCCAGGTGGCAAACCGGACCTTCCTCGCTTCCAACATTCCGCTCAACGTAGGCAGCAACACCATACAGGCCGTCGCGCGGGACCGGGCCGGGAATGCCGCCACGACCCAGATCACGGTTACGCGGCAAGCGCCTTCGCAATCGCAGCAGATCAAGCTGATCTCCGGGAACAATCAGACCGGGCCGATTGGTTCTGTTCTGTCCACCCCGCTGGTGGTTGCACTGACGGATGGTTCGGGCAACCCGGTTCCGAATAAACCGGTGATCGTCAAAGTGACGCAGAACAATGGCGTGGTGAGCGCGGGGGGTGCGGCTGCGCCTTTGGTGATGGCGACCACCAACGCGCAAGGACAAGCGCAGGTGCAGTGGACCTTGGGCGCGCGGTCCGGGGCGGGCAGCGACATGGTGGAAGCCTATTCGGTCGGCTTCGATGGAACGGCCATCTTCACCGCAACCGGCACGCAGGGGCCGCCCGGAATCATCGTGATCGATTCCGGCAACAACCAGACCGGCGCGGTGGGCCAAGCCATTCCGAAGCCGCTGATCGCCGTAGTCGTGGACAGCGGCAACAACCGGTTGCCCAATGTGCCCGTGACGTACACGGTCAAGCAGGGCGGGGGCACCTTCAATGGCCAAACCGCCGTGACCTTGACGACCGACTCCGATGGGCGCGCCGCCGCCACTTTGACCCTAGGTCAGCAGGAAGGCAACTCGAACAATTTGGTTGAAGCGAACTTTGCCTCGAACCAGGGTTTCCCAGCCAGCTTCACAGCTTCCGGCCGCGCCCAAGGCGATCCCGCGAAGACCACGATCTCGGGCGTCGTGCTCGACAACAGCAATGTGCCGATTCCGGGCGTGACCATCCGGGCCGTGCTGACCAATACGCTGAACTCGAACAGTTCTTCGGTGCAATCCGTGCCACCGGCCCAGACCGATGCGAAGGGTCAGTTCACGATCGCGCAAGCGCCGGTTGGATTCGTGAAGCTTCTGGTGGACGGATCGACCGCGACTCTGCCGGGTCCGTATCCGACGCTCGATTACGACTTGGTGACGGTTGCGGGTCAGACCAACACGGTCGGCCAGCCGATTTTTCTGTTGCCGATCAAGACGAATAATCAACTTTGCGTAACGGCGATAACCGGCGGAGGAACGTTGACCATTCCGGAAGCGCCGGGCTTTTCGCTGACGTTCGGTCCGGGACAGGTGACGTTCCCCGGTGGATCGAAGGATGGTTGCGTGAGTGTGACGGTGGTGCATCCGGATAAAGTGCCGATGACGCCGGGCTTCGGGCAGCAACCGCGCTTCATCGTGACCATTCAGCCTTCGGGAGCGCTGTTCAATCCGCCCGCGCCGATTACGCTGCCGAATGTGGATGGGCTGGCGCCGAGAGCGGTGACGGAGATGTACTCGTTCGACCACGATATTGGATCATTTGTGGCGATCGGGACGGGAGTGGTGAGCGATGACGGGCAGGTGATTCGGTCGAGTATGGGAGTTGGGGTGTTGAAGGCGGGGTGGCATTGCGGAGGGAATCCGAACGCCAGTGGTACTTGTTCCAGCAATAAACCGCAATGTGCTCCAGCAGGGACGGTAACACTGGAGAGTTTTGCCTGTGCGTTCGCTCGTCCGGCTTATTGTGTGGCGAAGTTTGGTGACCCCTGTCAAGCCGCTTGCGGCCGAATCCACGATCCTGCAGACGATTTCCCCGGCTTTCAGGACTGTATTAACTTGTGCAGTCTGGCTCAAGTTTGCTGCTTGAAGGGCACCACCTGTCCATTCAGCTATTGTGTAGGGGACAAAAAATGTCCATGATCGCTCGCCGATTCAGAGGAGAATTCGTCGACCTCGGCGCAACGTACCTTCGGCAGGCCTCGCCAAAACCAACTGGTACTTCACAAACCGAGTTCGCGCTTCAGGTCCTCGAGGGTGATGAATTCGCCGCGCGCGATTGCCGCGTCCCCTTCGCGAATGGCTGCCCAATCTGCTTCTGTCAGCAGTTCATCCGGGCCGTCCTCGGCGAGAGGCCAGTCGGCTTCGGGAAGCATGTCATTT
The DNA here is from genome assembly GCA_051000095.1 of Bryobacteraceae bacterium. Taxonomy (GTDB): domain Bacteria; phylum Acidobacteriota; class Terriglobia; order Bryobacterales; family Bryobacteraceae; genus JBBSHP01. Next base: position 102,806 of record JBPCOQ010000091.1, read on the forward strand.
GCAGCCATAACTCGATTGTAGACAGAGAGGCGGCGGCATGAGGCGCTTGAGCGGAACCGGGCCGTTACCAAATCGTTTCGATGCCCGATGCCCGGATCTTGCCATCGTGGGTTACCAGCGGCAATCCAAGCGACAGGGCGGTGGCCGCAATCACCCGGTCGGGCAGATCGGGCACCGATTTTCGGGGAATCTCTCTCAGCAGGAAGGCGATCTCAACGGTCAGCGGAGCAAGCTGAAACGCGGAACCGGGATTGCGTACCGCCTGCTCCAATTGCGCAAATGCTTGGGCTTGAATACGATTCTTTTCCGTCAGGTAGGTTGCTTCGACGACACAGATTGTAGGAACGAAAATCGGTTCGCCCTCACCAGCGGACCTCTCCATCGCTTTCTTGGCCTGCGGGGAGAGCCGTGGATCGGCCGACAAGTACCAGAGAACCGCATGCGTGTCAGCAACGAGGCCACTCACTCGAAAAAGTGCTCGCGCGGGAAGTTGCCCCACATTTCTTTACGGGCTTCGGCGATGTCTTCCTCCGAGATGGAAATTCCAAAGTCTTTCCAGAGGCCATACAAGCTCTTCAGTGGGCGCTTCGGCTTTGTTCCTAAGAAACTTGCGAAATCGAGTACTTCTTGTTGCTTGTCCGCGGATAGTTCACGGAGCTTGGCGACTACGGCTTCTTCGATAGCGTGTGCTACGGCCATGCTTTTATGTTATCGCGCATCACAAGGAGATATGCGTGTCGGCGACGACCGCGCTCACTTGCAGGACGGCTCATTCGGGAAGCCGCCAAACATCTCCTTTCGCGCTTCGGCGATGTCTTGTTCCGAGATGGAGATGCCCAGGTCTTTCCAGAGACCATACGAACTCTTTAGTGGACGCTTCGGCTTGGTTGCCAGGAAATTCGCGAAATCTAGCACCTCTTGTTGCTTGTCCGCGGACAATTCACGCAGTTTAGCAACTACGACTTCTTCGATTGAGTGCACTGCGGCCATAGTTTTATATTATCGCGGGGTGCGGGGGGAGATCGTCTCGTGATGCGGTCGCGTATGAGACGGCGTGGTATTGACCGCTCCCTGGCGGTCGCGGCTCGGTTCCGATTACCGGTTCACTGTCGAAAACGCAACTGCCGGGCAGGCGAAACCGCCTGCTCCACTCACTACTTTTCATGGAAAACGGCCGTCGTTGTGGTCGCGGCTATGTGCCAAGCAGTGGCGCAGCCGATTGGGCGAGAGCTAGCGGTGCCGAAACACCTGGCTGATGGCGCTGAAATGCGGATTCCTCTCTCGGATCTTCTTACTTATGGCAAACTGCTGTTTAACGCGAACTGGACTGAACAGGAAGGCGGGGGTCGGCCTCTGACCAAAGGCACGGGTCGCCCGCTGTCCGACCCATCTCATCCCCTCACGGGCCCACGCGGGTTCAACCGCATTTCGGCTCCTGATGCCAACTCCTGCGCCGGATGCCACAACGCTCCCTACGGCATCTCCGGCGGGGGCGGTGATTTCGTTACCAACGTGTTCGTCCTCGGCCAGCGATTCGATTTCGCCACGTTCGACCCATCAGACAAGCTTCCTACCCGCGGCTCGGCTGATGAAGAGGGGCACCCCGCTTCGATCGAAACGATAGCAAACCAACGGGCCACCACTGGCCTTTTCGGCTCGGGCTATCTGGAGATGCTCGCGCGGCAGATTACCGAGGATCTGCAGGCCATTCGAGGCACGATCAAACCCGGCCAGACCGAGGATCTCGTTTCCAAAGGCATTCATTTCGGAAAACTCACCTTGACCAAGACCGGCCTTTGGGACACCTCCAAAGTGGAAGGCCTGCCGCGTCTCAGCCTGCTCTCTACGATGTCGAGTAATCCGCCTACGCTGGTGATCCGCCCGTGGCATCAGGCTTCGAACGCAGTCTCCATCCGCGAATTCACGAACACGTCTTTCAACCAGCATCACGGCATTCAATCCACCGAGCGCTTCGGCATCGATACGGATCCCGATGGCGACGGCTTCACGAATGAACTCACTCGCGCCGATGTGACCGCGGTCAGCATTTTCCAAGCGGCGCTTCAGGTCCCCGGGCGCGTGATTCCGCGCAATCCCGCGATTGAGGCGGCAGTCTTGAATGGCGAGCGCGTGTTCGACCGCATCGGCTGCGCTACCTGTCACATCTCGCGTCTGCCGCTCGATAAGCAGGGCTGGATTTACTCCGAGCCAAATCCATACAATCCTCCGGGCAATCTGCGGCTAGGCGAAACGCAAACGCTTCGAGTGGATTTGTCCAGCGATCAGTTGCCTGCGCCGCGGCTTCGTCCGGATTCTTCGGGCGTCGTTTGGGTTTCGGCCTACACCGATTTCAAGCTCCACGACATCTGCGGGCCGGGTGACGCCGAGCCTCTCGATCAGAATCAGTCGGTATGGTCGAAAAAGTTCACCGAGGGGAATCGCCGGTTTATGACTAAGCGGTTGTGGGGCGCCGCGAATGAGCCGCCGTTTTATCACCACGGAATGTTTACCACCATGCGGCAGGCGATTCTGGCACATGGCGGCGAGGCGCTTAAATCGCGACGCGCGTTTGAAAGCATGTCGAAATATGAGCGGGATTCGGTGATTGAGTTCTTGAAGACTTTGCAGGTGCTGCCTCCGGGGACTAAGGATTTGATTGTTGATGAGAATTTCCGGGCGCGGGAGTGGCCGCCGAGATGAAAATGTTTTTGTTGTCGTTGATGCTGGTGGGGCTCGCGGCTGCTACTGAGCCGGAGATCAAGGTCGAGGTGTTTTCGGATTTTCAGTGTCCTTATTGCGCCCAGTTTGCGAAGCCGGTTCGCGAACTCCAAACAAAGGGGATTGAGGGCGTCCGCACCAAAGTTGACTTCAAGAATTTCCCGCTGAGTTTTCATGCCGATTCGCAGCTTGCGCATCAGGCTGCTTTCGCCGCCGGCGAGCAGGGGAAGTTCTGGGAAATGCACGATCTGCTGTTTGCGAATCAGGCGGCGCTAAAGCGCGACAGCCTGCTCGATTACGCGCGCAAGCTGGGCCTCGATATGGATCGGTTCGTCAAGGATCTGGACGGGTCTGAATCGAAGAAGAGAATCGAAGCCGATAAGGCCGAGGGGCAAAAGCTCGGGGTGAACGGAACGCCCACGTTCTTCGTGGACGGCAAGGAATATTCGGGAACGAAGTCGTTCGATCAACTGAAAGAGCTGGTCGCGGGCGAGCAACTGCGGAAACGGGCCATTGCCGAGGTTCCCGACAGCCTAATGAGCAAGGGACCGGCGAATTCCCCGGTGACGATCGAGTTCTTCGCGGATTTGCAGAGTCCGGTGAGCCGCCCGGCCGGGGCCGTGCTGGATCAATTGATGGCACGTTACCCCTCCAAGGTGCGCGTGCAGTTTCGCAACTTCCCTCTGGCCTTTCATCCGCAGGCTTCGCTGGCCCATGACGCGGCGATGGCCGCAGCGCGGCAGGGCCACTTTTGGGAAGTGGAAACTTATCTACTGGATCATCAGGACTCGTTGCGTGAGCAGGACCTGATCGCGTATGCGGGTAAGCTGGGCATCGATCAAACCCAGTTCGCCGAGACGATCCAGCAGCACCGGTACGCTCCGCGCGTTGAGGCGGACGTGATGGACGGGTTCAAGCGCGGGATTCGCGGGAGCCCGGTGATTTTTGTGAATGGCCGGCGGATTGATGGAGTGCCGAGTCTGGAGATGCTGACTGAGTACGTGGGAGCTGAGTTAGGGAAGAAGTAGGGGACGATTGGGCGGATATTACACAAGCGGAGAGTGGGGTAGGCGGTCGCCTTTTGCCGCCTGCCAGGGCGACCCGGTTTTTGGGTCGCCGGTTCCCTGGCGGGGATGCGATGTAACCCACTCGTGGGGCAGCCATTCAGCCCAGGAACTCGACAAACGAATGGCGTACAGCGTCTCTGCGGTTCACGGAGTCGCTGCGCCGATGACATCGGCGCGCAGCTTGCCAAGCTGCCCCACAAAAACAATGAATTGGAGCGCGCATTCAGTTTGCCGAGTTTCGTTCATACTGAACGACTGCCCCTGCCACAACCTCGTCCCGGAAATACCGGCTGAGCTCCCCCGCTGTGCGCAGGTCAACCTTGCGGCCCAACTTCTCCGACAGCTCCATTTTCATTTCAACCAGACCGAACAGGCCGGGAACACGCTCAGGTTCGAACTCTACCAGAACATCAATATCGCTTTCCGGGCGGAATCGCGGCGTCAGGATCGAGCCGAACAGCGACAGTTTCCGAATGTGGTGACGGAGGCAGAAGGCCTCGATCTCCGCACGGGAGATTGCGAGCTGGGGAGGGCATGAGTTGATGCGAGCCACTCTCGTCTCCGTGTTGTGCGCGGTATCCGCGTTTGCCCAACTCAATCAGAATTGCACGGTGAGCGTTCTGAATCGCAACGTGCCGGTCAACGCGGATGGAACCTGGGTGCTGCCCAATGTTCCGGCGAACTTCGGTCAGGTTAAAGCTCGCGCCACCTGCGTTCAGAACGGCTTGACCACCTTCGGCGAATCGGCCTTCTTTACGGTCCCGGCCAACGGCGCGGTGAACCTGCCGGCGATTACCCTGGGATCATCCTCGGCCATCCCGGTTTCGCTCGGGATCGCACAGGCTTTGCCTTCACTGACCACGGCCGGCCAGACCAACCAGCTTAGCGTGACCGCGACCTATCCCGACAATTCTACTAAGGACGTGACTGCCGCGAGCACTGGCACCAGCTACACCACCAGCAATCCCGCGATCGCCAGCATCAGCGCGGGAGGATTGGTGACGGCTGTGAGCAGCGGAACGGTGGTGATTCAGGCCACCAATGACGGCGCAACGGGCATCGCCAGCGTGCATGTCATGTTGACCGGCGGTACGGTAGGGGGCATCCCGATTGCCTGGCTCATTGCTAACAATCTCGATCCCAATGATCCGGCTGTGCCATTTCAGGATCCGGATCACGACGGCCTAACCAACCTGCAGGAATATCAGAATGGAACCGACCCTCACAATCCGGATACGGATGGCGACGGTTTGAGCGATGGGGATGAGGTCAACAAATACAAGACCAATCCGCTGCTGGCCGACACGGACGGCGACCTCATCCCGGACGGAGTTGAGGTACAGACCGGCACAGATCCGAATAATCCGAACAGCTATGACTTAAAGAAAGCGACGAAGACTTCCGTCCTGACGCCTCCTTCTTTCACTCTCCAGACGAGCATAGGAAATCCCTCCGTTTCGGTGCAGTTGAACTGGAAGGTGACCCTGATCGATGGGAAGACCACTCTCGACCTTACCGCCGAGTCTCGTACGACCTATAGCTCCAGCGATCTGAACATCTGCAACTTTGGAACGCAGAAGGGCCTGGTTTTCTCGGGCGCTACGGGTAGTTGCGCCATTACGATCACCCAGAATACGTTGAGCGTAACGGTGCCCGGTACGGTGACTGGCTTTACGCCAACCAGGTTTCTACCCTGACCGTTCCGGGCTCGGTTGCAGTGGATGTGGCGGACAGTTTCGCCTACGTTGCCGCCGGAACGAGTGGACTGACCGTGGTAGATGTGAGCGACAGGACAGTGCCGCGGGTCCGCGGGACGCTGGCAGGCATCGGTAACGCTCAGGCGGTTCGAGCCTCGGGCCAGAATGTCTTCATCGGCGATGCCAACGGTTTTCTGCGGATCGTGAATGTCCAGAATCCGGACGCGCCCGCTCTTGTCTCGTCTCTGCCGATCGCGGGTAATCCCGCCGCGCTAGCTTTACACGGCACCCTGCTGGCGGTCGCGGCACAATCCGGTGGCGTTTCGTTAGTGAACATCGGTAACCCCGCTAGCCCCAGTCTACTCTCGGCCTTCACGCCGCCCGGAGGGGCAGTTGGAGTTGATTTCGACCCGCAAAGCGGTGTGGCGGCCATAGCCATGCGAACGGCAGGACTTCAACTTGCCGATATCTCGAATCCGGCCGCGCCGAAGCTGCGAGGCATACTTGCGGGAGGCGACGTTCGACGTGTACTGCTGAGGCTCCCCGCCGCGCTTCTGGCGGATACCCAACGCAGCGTGACAGCGGTAGATGTCAGCAACCCGGACAAGCCGGTGCTCTCGTCGTCGCTCGCCTTTAATCTCGGAGCATTCCGGTGGACATCGCGGGCTCTGGCAACACCGCGATTACGGCGGATGTCACTTTCGGCCGTGCAGTTCCAATCATCAATATCTCCAATCCGCTGAATCCGAGCAGCGTCGGATTCTGGTCTCTTCAAAGTCCCGGTTACGGCTCGAGCATTGCCGTTGACCTCAGTTTCGGGTACCTGATTATTCCGGGTACGCTTCAAGTCTTGAAGTACCAAAACATCGTCGATACGCTCGGGATTCCGCCGACGATTTCGATCACATCGCCGGTCTCGGGGACGCCTTTGATACAAGGCCAGACGATCACGTTCTCGGCCAACGCGACCGACGATGTTGCCGTTTCATCGGTGAACTTCCTCGTAAATGGCCTGGTCATCTCCACGACGTCCAGCCAGCCCTATCAGTTGAGCTACACGGTTCCATTGAACGCCACTAGCCTGGTCTTCGGCGCGACCGCGGTTGACTTCGGGAATAACGTCGGCGCGGCTGCCAACGTGACGCTCGCAGTAATTCCGGATCCGTTGACGACGGCCAAAGGACGAGTCGTAGACAGCTCTGGAGATCCAGTGGCCGGAGCAACCGTGAGCGTGTTTAAGCAGTCGGCCATCAGCGCCGCGGACGGCACATTTTCTTTCTCCGGATTGCCCACCATACAGGGTCCAATCGCGGTGACGGCTCGCACGATCATCAATGGCAACAGCCTCGGGGGAATTTCGTCTGCGCTCCAGCCGATCTTAGGCGGAGTTACGAATGTCGGCGATATTCGGATATTGCCGATACCCTTCATCACGTCCATCAACCCGAAGTCGGCCCTGGCCGGACCCGTTGTCAACATCACCGTGACCGGTATCAATCTGACGGGCTCGACCTTTGCTTTTGCCGGCTCCGGAAGCTCTCAAATCACCGTTAGCTCCGCTTCGATCAACCCCGCGGGCACATCCGCGAATTTGACGTTGGCTGTGAACTCGAACGCCGCGGGCAGGTTCACCTTGGTTGGAACGAACGTAGCGGGCCGCGGCGATTCGACTCCGACCGTCGGATTCCTGCCTGGCAACTCCCCGTTTAATACGATCAGTATTCCCGGATCGGACCCCAACGGGGATCCTGACTTCGATGGGTTGACCAACGCCAAAGAAATCGCTCTGGGCACGGATCCTCTCAACATGGACACGGACGGCGATGGGTGGCCCGACGCTTTGGAAGTTTCGCTCGGCTCGAATCCGCTCGATCCGAAGAGTGTTCCGAATCCGGCGAAGGGTTCGGGCTATTTGACGAGCCCGATCCTGTCGATCTTGAATAACGCGAACCCGTCCATCGTAGCTACGGGTTCGAAACAATACGTCTCGAGCTTAAGGTTTTCGATATTGAACAACTTGAACCCATCCATTGGAACGGTGGGTTTGAAGCAATACGTCTCGAGTCTGACGTTTTCCATCTTGAACAATTTGAATCCATCCGTCGGAATGACAGGTTCGAAGCAGTACGTCTCAAGTCCGGCGTTTTCCATGTTGAATGCCTTGAACCCGTCCGTCGGAATGACGGGTTCGAAGCAGTACGTTTCGAGTCCGACGTTCTCCGTGCTGAACGCGTTGAATCCGTCCATCGGTGGCGTGGGAACCAAGCAGTACGTGTCCAGCCTGACCTTCTCGATCCTGAACGGGATTTCTCCCGCGCCCATGACGCCTTCACAGAGGTTCGTCAACAGCCTCGTCTTTTCGATGTCGAATCTCGCCAGCGCCTCACACAGTGGGATTTTATTGACCCTGGTCCACAAAGGCGCGGTCGCTGCGCGGGTGGCCCGTCCATGGCTCTTCCAGGAGGACGCGCTCGGCGGTCCTGGCGCTCTCGATAGCGACCACGACGGCATCTCCGACGAAGACGAAATCCGTATGGGAACCAATCCCTACGACGCCGACACCGACCATGACGGCTATCCGGATGGTCTCGAAATCGCCCTCGGTTCGGATCCTCTCGATCCCAACAGTATTCCCGATATCAAGCGGCCCGGGTTTGTCATCAGCCCGGACGTGTTGATTCGCAACTACATCTTGCAAGCCATGAAAATCGTGCCGGTCCAGCCGGCGGAATTAAGGAGAGACAAATGAAATTCTGTTCGCTGATTGCAGTTCTCATGCCGGTAGCGGCCTTCGCGCAAACCTTTAGCAGCGGTTCGACCGGATCGGATGGTGCTCTCAATTTCAGCACTCCCGGTACTTACGTATTCGATCCCAAGACTTTCACGCCACCGCTGGATCCAGCCAACGACGGCATATTCAATTTCACGAACATCACCGTTGCATCCGGCGTCACGGTCAAGCTACTTGGTAGCGTTTTGAACACTCCGGTTGTCTGGCTGGCGCAAGGTCCGGTGAAGATCGACGGAACTATCGATGCGAGTGGGCAGGACGGATTCACCGCCAGCAATACGACGCAGCGCACGCCGACCATACCTGGCGCGGGAGGGTATTCTGGCGGGTACCCGGCCATAGGTACGAATCCGGCTGGTGCGGGCCTCGGCCCCGGGGGTGGAGCGTTTGTTCCCGGAGGCTGTGGGAATGGCGGGGGATTCACCGCCAATCAATTCTTGGTTCCTTTGATTGGTGGATCGGGAGGCAGTGGGTACGGTCCTTACGCGGGCGGAGCTGGCGGCGGAGCGCTTCTGATTGCGAGCAGCGTGTCGATCTCTGGCGGAGGGTCGATCAAGGCAAACGGGGGCGCGACTATTAGTGCCAATGGAGCAGGCGCGGGTGGCGCAATTCGTTTGGTGGCGCCGTCCGTTACCCTGAGCGGGAATCTAAACGTCAGCGCAGGTTCCATCAATTATGGATGTAACACCAATGGAAGCGCAAGCGGTGTCGTCCGAATCGAAGCATTTCAGATTGGTGCGATCAATGCATCAGGCAACTACTACACCGCCACTCCCTTCGGTCTCTTCCTGTCGCCATCTGGCATTCCCGCAGTGCGTGTCGTGAGTGTCGGAGGTAATCCGGTCAATACCTCGCCCACAGGCACGTTCACCGTGCCGGATGTCACCGTGAACTCCAACGCCCCGCTCCCCGTCGCGATTCAAGCCACAAATGTTCCGCTTGGCACGGTCGTCACTCTGGTGATCTTCTCGGAAAATGGCCCGGACCAGACCAACATCCAGTCCACGCCGCTGGCAGGTACGTTGGCCTCGTCCACCGCAACCGCTAGCGTGACACTGCCTTCGGGCTTCTCAAAAGGCTTCGTCAAAGCCACCTTCATCCAATGAGAGCTAGCGCGGTAATTCGTCCACTGGTATCGGAGTACGATCCCCCTCCGCTTTGTGCTCCCGGCGCCGCTTGATGTGAAGCTCCTCCCGCAGCATTAGCCGTTTCTCCACTACCAGCACCTCTTCCATCAGCGGAATGATCAGAGTGTCGCCCTCCTGCCGGATTTCGACCGGTTGGTCGAGCATCCGCTTCACCGGGACGCGCTCCACATCGCAGTCTTCCCGGAAGAGCGGCTCGAAGGCGGATGGGTTGAGGATACGCCGCGGTTCGGGTTCTGCTGGCGGTTCGGGCTTCGGCTCGGATGGGGGCTGGCCAGCCGTGTGAAGAAAATAGGAACCATCCGGCTGCGCCACCAGCGCGCTGGAAGGAACTTTCATCTCGCGGCCATCCTCCAGCCGGATCCGCTTCTCAGGGCTTGGATCCAAGAACCGCGCCGCTGACAGCAGAGTGCCTCGAAAGCCGTTCTCGTCATACACCGGGAATTCCTTTTCCTTCAACATCGACACCTCGGTAGTTAATTTTACTAGTATCCGCCAGCAATTTCTACAGGGCCGTCCAGTCCGGTACCCTAAAACCCCTGTGTACCCGCAGTAACGATACGCGGAGTCAAAAATGCGTGTCGTTAACGGAGATGTCCACTTTCTCTTGGGAAGGGCTGTTGGGAAGCACGGTGCCAGATGGGTTCGTTTTGAAGCGGCTCATTCAGGAGACGCCCCATTTCGCGCTTTTTAACGCTCACGCCGCGTCCGATAGCCAACAACCCGAGGCGCTGGTGGAGCTAGTGATTCCCCAGGAAGAACCTAAGACGATCATCAACCGGTTTCTCGAAGCCAGCTATATCAAGCATCCTAATTTGGCGGGGATCTCCTCGGCGGGAATGCTGCCCGAGCACGGCTTGGTCTACGCCGTGGCGGAGCCAGTGGATCACACCCTCACACAGTTTATTGCGCAACGGCCGCTTCCGGAAGATGACGCGCTCGAGTTGGTGGAACAGATCGTTTCCGCTTTGGCCTTTATTCATTCCGAGAACCTGGTGTTCTGCAACTTGCGCCCCGAGTCCGTCTGGCGCACCGCTATGGATTGGAAACTCGGCGATTTCAGCCAATTGCGCGTGATAGGCAGGGGAGATAGCCGGCAGCTTCGCGCCACCCTGGCCCGTCGGCCCGACCTGCCTCCCGAGGTCTATGACGGCGTGGTCTCAACGGCCTGGGACATTTGGTCGCTGGGGGTGTTGCTTCGGCGCATTCTGGCGGCTCAGCCAGTGCATGTCGAAGGCGCCGTGTCGACGCCCCGGAACCGGCTGCGGAATGCCGATCTACCGGCGCCTTTCGATACAATCACGCGCGATTGTCTGCATCCCGATCCGGAATCGCGCATCTCCCTGGATGAGATCCGCGCGCGGCTTCGGGAAAGCGGGCGTGCTAAGAGTCCGGCCGGACGGCCGCTGCACCAGACAGCCGCTCCGGGCCGGTTCATCACACTTTTCCGGACTCTTCCCGAACAAAGACCAAGAGTGAAGGCCTGGTTTGCGATTGCATGCGCCGCGCTTGTGCTGGCCATCCTGGTTTCGGCGAATTCGCTACTGAGGCATCGAGATTCCGCGTCGTCCGTTGTGGCGGAAGCGCCCACGCCGATTGTGGTCTCGGAAGCAGATCGGTCGACCAAGCCGCTTTCCGTGACGCCCGCGAAGCCGGCGGATGCAACATCAGCCGCCATTGGCCGTGTGCCCAGCGAAGTAAAGAGCCTGCTGGACAAGTGGGTGGCCTCCACCAGGGCGCGTGATGTCGCAACCAATGTCGCTTGCTATACGCCCGTGGTGGACACTTACTATGGCAAGCTAAGACTTTCACGCCAGCAGCTTATCCAAGAGAAGCAGCGGCAGTTTCAGACCATCGGAGCTGTTCGCCGCTACGGTCTCGAAAACGTGCAGTTCAACCAGCTCAGTCCCGCGCAAGCCGTGGTTCTCTTTGACAAACAGTGGTCCTTCGGCGATCGCAACCCCTTTTCGGGGTCGGAGCGAGCGCAGCTCACTCTTCGCAACGTGGGCGGTGAGTGGAAGATCAGTTCGGAGCGGGAACTGAAGGTCTACTGGGTACGGCACGGGCGCGCATCGTAGGTGTTTCCGTCAAAATCGGAATTTCAGAGCGAACTCAATGTTCCTCGGCGAGGTCGTGGTGGTCGTGATCACGCCAAAAGTAGTAGGGCTCGCGATGCTGCGCGCCGGCGCGCCAAAGTTGGCATGATTGAAGGCGTTGAAGAACTCCGTACGAAATTCGACGTACTTCTTCTCGGTCAGGACGAATTTCTTGCCAATCCCGAGGTCCACGTCTTGCAGATCGGGAGCCTGCTCGGTCGCCGCGGCCGAATTCCCGAAGGTCCCATTCGCCTGCGTGCCGTAGGCGCACTTACCATCATTCACGCCGGGGGTCAGGCATAGCGTGTTTCCGGTGCCGAACCAGTTATCGATGGTCTGGTTTTGGTAGGTTAGCGGCCCGTACCGGTTGGGCCGCGTATTGCCGCGGGTTGCCTGATTGGTTACGTCCTGGCCCAGGATCGTGATCGGGAAGCCGGACCGCAGCGAAACGACGTAACTCGCGCTCCAGCCGCCCAGAAGCAGATCGGCGGCGCGGTTGAAGCTACTGCCCAGCGCGCGGCCATGCCCGAAAGGGAGGTCCCAGTAGCCGCCCAGCGAGAAATTGTGCAGCGCGTCGAAAAAAGCGCGGCCCCTCTCGCTGTGCCGGTCGTAGGCATTCTGCCAGTAACCGCCTTCCTGAGCGATTGCAACCGAGCCGGATCCGAAGAAGCCCCGGTTATCGGTCAGAGTCTTGCTAAGGGTGTAGGCTGCGAGAAACTCCAGGCCATGCGAGAAACGCTTGCGTCCGCTCACCTGGAGCGAGTTGTAGCTCATGGTCGAGCTCGAGTCCGTTCCGCTGACATTGGTCACCAGCGGTAGCTTGGAGTAAAGGGGCCGCCGCGGATCCAGTGAGCCCGGTCCCGGGAGCGGCTGGTTGTACTCACGCGGATCGATGAGATGAGCGCCTTTTTGCCCTACATAGCCCACATTCAGCGTCAACGTCGGCGAGATCTGCCGCTCCAGCGAGAAGTTTCCTTGCTGGATGAACGCCGGACGCAGTTGCGGGTTCCAGGCTCGCACCTGCCCGGCAAAATCGGTACGCGCCACTACGTCGGAGAAGCCGGCTCGAATATCGCCCGGGGCCGTGACTGGGAACGTGACATCGGATTCAAAGAACAGCGGCGGATTCAAGGGCAGGCGCAGATTGGTCCCCGTCCCCTCGATAAAGCTCGTGATGCCGTAGCCGGCGCGCACGACCAGCTTGTTATGGAGCCTGGCGGGTGTCCAGGCAAAGCCCACGCGAGGCATGAACTGCTTGTAGTACGGATCGTACAAAGCGCGGCTGTTGCCGTTTTTCCCAGCAAACAACTGGCGGCCGTTCACCAAGTCCAGGTTCGACTGCCGGTCTGCCACCTCATAGAGGGGCTGCGTATATTCCCAGCGCAGACCGAGGTTCAGCGTCAGATTCGGTCGCACTTTCCAATCGTCCTGCGCGAACACCGCCACCCGGCTTTGCCTCTGGCCAACGTAGCCGGTCTGGCTGCCGCGGCCCTTGGTGCGCAGTTGATTTAGCAGGAAGTCGGCGAACGCGGACCCAGTGACATCGCCAGTATAGGTGAACAACCCCAGCAGGCCGTTATTGCCCGCATAATAGAAGTTCTCCTGGTAGCGCAGCAGTTGGCCCCCAAACTTCACCAGATGGCGGCCGTGCTGCCAGGTCAAGTTGTCGCCGTATTGAAAATGGTTCGCCACGTTACCCGAATCCGATGCGCCAGCGCCGATCGTGGTCAGCCCTTCTCCCAGCGTGATCGAGCTGATTCCCGCGATCGGCTGCCCGCCTGCGATACCCAGCTTGGCGTTGCCGTTTATGCCAAGCTTGCCCGCCGGATCGGTGGTCTGTGTGACGACCTTGGTGCGGGTAAAGCCCACGCGGGCTTCATTGACCACCGCCGGGGAGGCGGTCCGTGTCCAGGTGATCACGCCACCGGTGGTCGGGGCGTCCTGAATGTTTCCCATGAACACCGGCAGGGCCGTCTGGTTCAGGCCATCGGTGTAGCGCGCAATTGTAAATCGCCCGGAGAGACCATCCTTATCCGCCGGCCTCGCATCCAGTTTTATATCGCCTTGATCGTTATCCACGAAGTTGGCGCTGGTCGAGACGTAATTTCCCGAGACCCCAATCGGTCCGGTTCCCTGCGCATTCGGCAGCGGGTAAAGCGTGGGATCGCCGAACAAAGCCTTCGCCACCGGGTTGACGATGCGGCTGGCTGGGATGATATTGCCGGGAAAGCAGGCCGTCTGGTCCGTGGCGGTGCAGTTGCCAGACGTCGAGGGATCGCGAATCGGCCGCGTGATGCTCGAGAGATTGCCCGTCCGGAAATCGGCTGGCGCTACCGAGTTGGTCGTAGGTCCGCTGTTTCGATTCCGCGTGCCTTGAAAATCCGCGAAGAAGAAGAGCTTGTTTTTTAGCACCGGACCGCCGATCGTACCGCCGTAGATGTTCTGGCGGAGCGCGCGCTTGGCCGCGCCTGACCGGTTATTGAAGAAGCTATTCGCGTCCAGCTTGTCGTTGCGCAGGAATTCGAACACGCTGCCGTGGAACTCATTGGTCCCGCTCTTCAGCGTCATATTCACCACCGCGCCGCTCGCATTGCCGAACTCGGCCGGCGCATTCCCCGTCAAAACCTTGATCTCCTCGAGCGCGTCCACGTTCGGCGAATACCCCACGCGGTCCGCGAGGCTCTCATTCACGTTCACGCCATCCACTAAGTAGCTGTTGGTCTGCTCCCGGTTGCCGTTCACGTAAGGCCGTCCACCCGCGCCGAACCGCGTCGCAGAGCTGACCGAGGCCGGATTCGGCGTGATGGAGCCCGGCACCAGCAGCGTCAGCGACACGAAGTTGCGCCCGTTCAGAGGCAGCGATTCCGCCTTGGCGGCCGTGATCACATCTCCGGTCTGCGCGGATTCGGTTTGGAGAATCGGCGCCACCGCCGTGATTTCGACCGACTGCGTGATTTCACCGACTTCGAGCGTGAGATCCACGCGCGCCGTCTGATCCACGTCAAGCTGGAAAACCGGCACAACGGCTTTCTTGAATCCGGCTATTTCGGCCGCCAGAGTGTAGCTGCCGGCGGGAAGAAAACGTAAATTGTATATCCCGGTATTGTTGGTTTGCGCGGTGTAGTTGAGGTTAGTCCCCGTATTGACAGCGGTAATCTTCGCGTTCGCGACGACCGCGCCGCTGGAATCGATGACCGTCCCGGTCACCGATCCCGTAATGGTTTGCGCCCCCGCGGTGGAGATTGGCAGCAGAATAGCAACAATAACGAACAGGCGATAATTCCTCACCTATCCTCCCTTTTTTGGATTGCGCGCTTAGAACGAATATCGCAGCCCAAACTGCATCACGCGGCCTACGTTTTGCACAGTATTGAACTTTGTCCAGTTCGGCGGTGGCGTGTTCAGGTTGGGGTCTTCCACCACGTTGTATATGCCAAAGTTCGGGTTCTGGAACGGCTGCGTGTTGGTTAGGTTGAACACTTCCCCTCGAAGCTGAAGCTGGTGCCCTTCCTTATAGGGCATCTTCCAGGTCTTGCCCAGGCCCAAGTCAAGATTGATAAAGTTCGGGAAGCGGAAGTAGTTGCGCATTCCGGTCTCGCCGGGGTAGGCGTTGCGGAAGCTCTGATAGGCATAGGTCAGGCAATTGCCGAAGAACGCGGGCACGGGGCTCTTGCTCTGACATCCGTCGGGCGAGAGCGGCCGGGTCAAGGTGCTGTAGCTCTGGGTTTCCCAGTTAGTGGCCCAGTGATCGACATCGTAGGGAGTTCCAAATGGCCCGCCGGTGTTCCACCTGAAAATATTCATCAATTGCCAGCCGCCGATGAGGGCTTCCAGCACTCCCGAGGCGTTGCCGGCCACCAGCCTGCCTCTTCCAAAGGGAAGCTGGTACAGCGAGTTGATGTTGATCTGGTGCCGCAGGTCGAAATCGGAAGACACATAGTTGTCGCGTTGACGGTAGGGATTCAGGATGAGCGAAGACGTGCCGAAGTTGCCGTTCGTTTGCAACCCGGAAGCGTCATCCAGCGAATGCGAGTAAGTGTAGTTGATATCCAACGTTAGCGAACTCGTGCGCGCTCGCAGGGATACGGCCAGCGCGTGATAGTTCGAATTGCCGATAGTGGCCCAGGTGGTGAGCGCGCCGTATTGCGGCTGGTAGAATGCGTTCGGCCCGACCGTGGAGAACGCATCCATGTCGCTCTGGGCGCCGGTTGGATCATTGCCCGCTTGAAGGTCGTTGTACACGGCTTGCGTGGCGCTCGAAAAACAACATCCGGGCGAGCTCTTGTTCGTAGCGAAAGCCGGAAACAGGTTTTCAAAGTAGGGAATCGGCCTGATCTGGCTGAGCGGCGTCTGCGCGGCTCGGAGTTTTTCGAGTATCGTGGCCGCGGTGTACCAGTCCATGCCGGATTTGGGATCGACCAGATTTCCGGGAGTCGCGACATCGCGCTGCGCCAGCAGATTGCGTCCCAGGCGCCCCAGATAGGAAGCCTGAAACAGCAAGCCGTGATGCAGCTCGCGTTCAAAGGTGAGGCTCATCACGTAATTCTTGGGCGTCACCAGGTTGGAATCGAGCGAGGTCTGGATGCGCCGCTGATTGTCCAGGGGCTGCTGCTCCGGGAAGGTCAGGTTGGATGGCGCTGGGAGTCTTGGCAGGCTTCGTATGGGTTGGTTGGGCCCGGTGAACAGCGGCGCCAAATTGGTGGTTGGGCACGACCCGGCCGGATTGGTCGCGTGGATCACCTCCAACGAGTAGGGGCTGCAGCCCAGGTTGTAGACTCCGGCTGAAATTGTCTGGCTGGCCGAGAAGCCCAGGCTGTTATTCAGATCGAAGTTGGTGGCAAGCTGCTGGCCGTAGTAATCGTTCAGCATCGCAAAGCCGCCCCGCAATACCGACTCGCCTTTATTTCCAAGCACCTTGGAGATCCAGCGATTCTCGCTATGCGGCGACCAGGCCACGGCCACCCGTGGCAGGAAATTGGTCTTGTCCCAGTTGTACAGCGGCTTGCCATTGTTGGCCGGTCCCGAAAGGTTGAGCACAATCGGCGCAATGTACGGAGTGCCGGCGGCGAAACCGGCCACGCGTTTGTCGAAAAACGTACCGAGCGGCTCAGTGGGTTGCAGCTCGAAGCCGTGTGTCTCGTAAATCGGACGCGCCAGCGTGTAGTGGACACCGGCCGTCAATGTGAGATTGGACTTCAGTTTCCAAATGTCTTGCGCGTAGCCTTCATAGGTCTGAGTCGCAAACGTGCGGGCGCTAGGTGTGCCTGCGGATAACAGTTCGCCGGTATGTCCAAACTGATAGTTCTTGGCGTAAGAATTCAGACGGCCGAGCAGCGCCGTTACGGCGTTATTCACGGACGTGTTGTACGAGCTGTCCAGCCCGTAGCCGCGCGTGTCTTTCAAATATTGATTGACGACCTGGTACGCCGTCGGACCCTGATTGTAGAAGGATGGGTTGGTGATGGCGCTGTCGTATGCTCCCGAGAATGTCGTGCGATTGTTACGGATGTCCGTGAACGTGGCGCCGAACTGGAAAGTGTGCTTGCCTTTGATCCAAGACAGATCGTCTACCAAGGAATGCACCGGTGTAATGCGGTTGACGTCCACGGATCCGGTGATCGGAGAGAATACGTTCCGAAACCGAATCACATTGCCGTGCTGGTCTCCAATCGTGCTGAAGGCCTCGCGCGTTTGGCCGTAATGAAAGCTGTTGACCAAGCTGGGCCCGATGGTCCAGGTGTGGCCCAGCGCGTATCCCATCGGGTGCGACCAGATGGTCGGCTGCTGCGTATCCGGGAAAGCGGACGTTCCATTCGACAAATGATCGTCGATGATGTTCTGCCGCACAAACAAAGTCTGGTTGGACGTAAGATTGGCATCCAGCCGCAGGACATGCGAATTGAGCGAAGTCCGGTTTGGCGAGTTGAAACGATAACCGATGGTATTCGCAAGCTGGCCGGCCTGGCTGTCGCCCGCGGTGAAATCGTTGCCCGAGTATTTGGATGCGGCCGCCGCCAAGGCCTGCACCGCCGCTGGGTTTTCTCCGCCGGTCTCGGGAAAAATCCTGGCGAGATCCGACGGGCCAAGCGTGGCGAAGCTGCCGTTCGTATTCTTGAAGCTCACCAGTCCTTGGCCCAGGCTCGGCGTCGGGACGATGGTCACGGGCGCCGACGCTCCGCTGGCGTCGCGCCGGCCTTCATAGCTGTAGAAGAAGAACAGGCGGTCTTTGATAATGGGGCCGCCCAATGCGGCGCCAAAGGTGTTGCGAATCAGGTCTAATCGTGGAATCGCCGGTTGCGCGGCATTGTTGAACCAGTCGTTGGCTTCGAACAAGCGGATGCGGTTGTATTCGAACAAAGACCCGTGGAACTGGTCGCTGCCGCGCTTGGTCACGAGCGAAATCTGGGCGCCGGAAGAGCGGCCGCTATTAGCATTGGCATTCACGGTAGCGACGCGAAACTCCTCGATCGCCTCCGAATTCAGACGCAGCACTGGAGCGTCAATCTTCGAGGTCTGCGCCTCGTTAATGTCCAGCCCGTCCAACGTGATGTTGGATTGATCGCTCCGCGCTCCGGCCACATAGCCGTCTCTGGTGACGCCCGCCTGTAGAGTCAGCAGCGACAGAACGTCGCGGCCTTCGAGCGGCAAGTTGACGATCTGATCGGATAGAATGTTCGCGCCCAGCGCGGAATCTTGCGTGTTTACCTGCACGGCGCCGTTTTCCGCTCGCACCGTCACCGTCTCGCTGGTGGTGCCCAGGTCTAGTGTGAGCGTCAGGTCGGAGGGGTGCGCGATCAGGGCATGCACCGGCTCGGCCAGTTTCTTGAAGCCTGCCGATTCCACTTCGATTCTGTAATCGCCGGGCGGTATCAGGTCAAACGAGAAACTGCCCGCCGGACCGGTGTTCTGGCTGTGCACGCTTTTATCGGCCTCGTTTGTGAGCGTCACCTTTGCCCCGGGGATTAAGCTGCCTTGCTGGTCGACCACCGTGCCGCGCACGCTGGATGTGCCGGTCTGCGCCCCGGCGCTAGTAATGAGCATCGCCGCGACGACCGCGGCTAAACAGATTCGGACGAATGTTACAAACGTTCTGCTATGCATTGTTTTCCGCTCCCCTGGTTAACTGTCCCGTCCTGCTTTGGGTCAAACGATTATATATCTTGTAGCGGTCGCCCCGGTAAGTCGATTTCACGTACTCTACGGGCTCACCGCTTTGGATGTAAGAAGTGCGTGTGAAGAAGAAGACCGGACTCGCCTTTGCGATGCCCAACAGCTCTGCTTCCTCCACGCTTGCCAAGCCTGCCTCGACCACCTCGTCGGCGACGGCAAGCTGAATACCATACTTTTCGGCAAGAGCTTGATACAGCGATGTGCGTGGGTCGAAATGGTCAATCAGGCCGGGCACCAGCCGTACGGAAATATGGCTGTGCTCGATGCCCATGGGCAGCGAGCCGGCCATTCGGAGGCGGCGCAAAGAGACCACCTTTTCGCCGCGCTTCAGCCGAAGAGCCTCCGCGACGGCCCCGGTGACCGACACCGCTTCGAAGGACAGGGCTTTGGCACGCGGCCGCCACCCATGCGCCTGCATCTCCTCGCTAAACGAGAGCAGTTGCCGAAAGTTCTTTTCCAGCTTGATTCGCGAAACAAACGTGCCCTTCCCGCGCTCGCTAAAGGCGACGCCTTGCTCGCACAGCGATTTCAAAGCTTGGCGGGCCGTCATGCGGCTGACGCGCAACTGGGCCGCAATCTCCTGCTCGGACGGAATGGCCTGCCCGGGCTTCAGCACGCCGGAGCGGATCTGCTCGAGAAGATGCTGCTGTATCTGGTAATACAGCGGCGCCATCCCGCGCCGGTCGAGCCCCGGCAAGTTCAGGAGACGTTTCCCTACTTGTATAGACAACTATAGTGGTATAACATGGCGGTCGCCGTTTGTCAACGACTTTTTATTAATCGGAATTTTGAAGACCGGCCGCGACAAACGGAGCCGCTGTGCAGCATAGTGAAAGACATCCGCGCTGCCGCGCTCAAGCATTTCGGCGTGCTGTATTCCTCTGCCGGACGGAAGCTCAAGGCCAAAAAATACTTAACCGGAAGTTTTCCGGCTGGCGCGTCAGCTCGATCCATTCGCTCCGCCGAACGTGTTCTGCTGGCCCGAAATTGTCTGGAAGACGGCGATCGAGCCGGGCGACGACAGATTACCGCGCAGGCCAAGATTGCCTATATTGCCGATCTCATGGACATCTGTTCCCGTTTCCGGTGCAAAGCATGTGCGAACATCGTGAATAAATCATCGCCTGCCCCCTCGGCCGATCAGTGCGAAAAGATCGTAACAGGACACATTGGACTCCGCACTTTTATTTCGATTCCGAATGCCGGATGGAAAAGTGAAGCAGAGGGCTTGGAGTTGGTGGGATCTGGCGCGCGTGCCTCAACCCCTTGGAACAGAAACCAAACCGGCAAACACATCGCATCGAGACAGGCCGGACTCAGGATCGCGTCCGGCGAGCTGGTCGCGCACAGTTTCTAATTCGTAGTCCGTTCCCCACAAGCTCTGTTCGAGCCATTCCGGGACGTTTGTGGCAAGGTGCATCACACGACCGTGGTCGCTTTCAAGCAGAAGTTGCGGATCTTTTCCGAATTGGCTGTTATCGTAAACCCGAACGCGGTGAAACTGACCGAGAGCCTTGGGCAAGTTCCGAATGCTCCTGTGATGGATCTCTCGAAGCTTGGACTCGGGGGCTGAGTGTCCGCCGGCGTCGGCCCGAATCTTTACCCGCTCCAGATTGTCCGTGACGCTATTGAGCGCGAGATAATGCATCACCGTCTCGAAGCCTGCTTTGCGCGCGTTCTCGGCCTGATGGAAGGTGATATCGCTGCGCAGCGTTGTCTCAATCGCGAAGGTCGCCTGATTCTTAACATGATCTTGGATGAAGCGCTCAAATTCCTGGTTGGCAACACGGCGAATAGATTCGGGGATGTTGGTGGCTGAGCCGCCGTTTAACTGAATCGCTCGTGCATCCGCGTTGAAATAATCAATGCTCTTCGCCGAAGTCTTCTGCTGGAAAAACAGTGGACTTGCCGCTGCCCGGAGGGCCAGCGACAACGATTATTCGCGGATGCATCAACCGCCGAAATCGGTATTAGACCCTTCACGCATGTCGGGAGGAGTATCGGTGCGAATCCGGCGGCCATTCTCGTCGATGATTCCACGTTCCTGCAAATCGTGGACTGCGGCGCGAATGTTCTTGCCGGCGCGTTCCAGGTCCTGCCGCGCGACTTCGGCCATGTCTTCTGTGCTATCGAAATCGACCGTGGCCCAGGTTAGTTTACGCGTAGAGGTGGACATGGAGCTTCCCTCTTTGAGTGTACAATTTGCACAAGCCCTGAGGGGTGGGTGGGCATGTTGGATCTGCGCCTGGCGCGGCTCCCTGTTTACCTGCTGGATCGGTTTACAACACCGCTCGGCACAACTTTCTCTCAATACGGCAGGTTGCCAACCAGGCAGGCGCTATCGCTGGCTCAACCCGCCGTCCACTGCCAGAACCTGGCCCGTGATGAAATTTGTCGCATTCAGGAAATACAGCACCGCCTCGGCTACCTCCCCGGCTGTTCCTGCGCGCTGGGCGGGAGTTGCTCTCACCATCGCTTCGGCTCGTGAATCCAGATCGCCAAATGGGATGACGCCCGGCGCCACCGAGTTCACCGTGATCTCTGGCGCCAAGGCCTTCGCGAGCGCGCGGGTCAACATGATCACGCCGGCTTTCGACGCGCAGTAGTGCACGTGCTCAGCCCAGGGGCGGATGCCTCCTAACGAGCTGATGTTCACAATGCGGCCCCCGCCCGTTTTCTTCATCAGAAGCGCGCCTTGCTGGCAGCAGAAGAAAGTGGCCTTCAGATTGACGTTGTGGATCGAGTCCCAATCGCGCTCGGTGATCTCGAACGGATCGCGGCGGGTGAAGCGCGCGGCATTATTCACCAGAGCATCCAAGCGCCCGAGCCGCTGCTCGACATCCCGAAACAGGCGCTCAATTTCGGCGACGCTTTCGAGATCGGCTTGGAACAGCTCGGCGTCATTGCACTCGGCGGCGGTGCGCCGCGCGTCTTTTTCCGACGTATTGTAATGGATCGCGACCCGGTAACCGGAGACCGCGAGATGTGTGGCGATGCCGCGTCCGATGCGCTTGGCCGCGCCCGTTACCAAAACGGTTTTCATTTCGGACGGCACGCGCGTTCCATACTGGACATGGTATCCCGCGATCTCCCAAGAAATGTTGCAGCCAAGCCACTTAGGTGACGCCACCGGTTGGCATGCGGCTTGCCTTCGCATTCACGAATGCTCTGCTTCCCTCCAACTTGTGTAGATGATGAAAGCGCCGAGTTATATACGATGAACCGGTTGAATCCAGTCGCGGCCGGAGATTTCGAAGACCACCTGATGGCCTGCCCGCCGTGCGTGGATCGTGTCGAAGAGGCGCGGGACTATGTCTTGCTGTTTCGGAAGGCCGCGTTCAGCGCCGGATACAGGGCCTGATATCGCCGATGACCCTGTGCATACAGCCGTGACTCATCGGGTCGAGGTGAAACGCAATCGCGTTCGCGGATGACGGCCTTGCATACTTCGGGAACGGAGCCGTATTCTCCAGTTCCCACCAGCGCAAGCAGCGCTGCTCCGTAGGCTGAGCCCTCCTGTGTTTCGAGCGACACCGCTGGTCTCGCTAGAACATCGGACAGCATCTGCCTCCAAAGGGCGCTGCGCGCGCCGCCTCCGGAGAGCCGCACGGACGCAACGGGCACCCCCATTTGCTCGATGATTTCGAGGCAATCCTTCTGGCTGTAGGAAACGCCTTCGAGAAGCGAACGGATCAGGTCTGCCCGCGTGTGTTTGGCGGTTAATCCGATCCAACCGCCGCGAGCTTCCGCATCCAAATGTGGCGTGCGCTCACCCATCAGGTATGGCAACCAGTACAGTCCCTGTGAACCGGCGGGAGCAGTGGCGGCTTCAGCGGTCAGCGAGTCATAATCTGTTCCCGGCGCCAGATTGTTGCGAAACCATTGCAGGCTGAGCCCGGCGCCTTGCGTGACGCCCATTACGTGCCACGCCCCTGGCACAGCGTGGCAGAACGTGTGGACGCGGCCCAGTGGATCGTAAGCGGGACATTGAGTGTAAGCGAAAACCACGCCGGATGTGCCGATGGTGCACGAAACGATCCCGGGCTCAACGATCCCGTTTCCGACCGCGCTAGCGGCCTGGTCGCCCGCGCCCGCTACCACCGGAGTTCCCGCGGCTAGGCCGGTGTTGCCGACGGCCTCTATGGAGACCGCGCCACTGATTTCTTTCGATTCCTGAACCGCCGGCAAGATACTCCGGTCCAAACCGAGCCGGCCGGCCAGATCATAGGACCAGTCTCGCCGCACGACATCGAACAGCGCGGTACCAGATGCATCGGAAACGTCGCTCGCTAACTCGCCGGTAAGCTGAAACCGCACATAGTCTTTCGGCAGCAGCAGCCGTTTGACGCGCTCAAACTGCGCGGGCTCGTTGTCCCTGACCCACAGAAGCTTCGGCAGCGTGAAGCCGGTCAACACCGGATTCGCAATGCACGAAAGTACAGTCTGCCTGCCAACCAGTCGATTGATAGCGTCCACCTGGGGCTGACTTCGCTGATCGCACCAGATCAAAGCGGGGCGGAGCACCTGATGGCGGGCGCCCAGGATTACGAGCCCATGCATCTGGCCGGATAGACCGACGCCCTTCACCCGATCGCCCGAAGCTCCGGCCGCAGCCATGACCCCGCGTATGGCCCGCTGCGCGGCTGCCCACCAGTCCTCCGGATCCTGCTCCGCCCAGAGCGGACGGGGCATGCGCATCTCCTGGTGGGGCGCTGTGAAGGAATGCCGGACTTGCCCGGCATGGTCCACCAGCAGCGCGCGGGTTCCGCTGGTACCGATGTCAACTCCCAGCCAGTACATCCGGGGACAGGAGCGGCTACCAGCCGCCTCCCAGATAAGCTGCGCCGAACAGTCCGGCTTCGTTGCCAAGGATCGCCTTGTCGATCCGGGTACCCGAGTTTCGGTACGCGAAGGATCGGCGCTGTACCTCCGCCTTCATGGCGGGAGCGAAGAAATCCCAGGCCGGCAGCGGCCCGCCGCTCAACAGGAAGAGTGGGAAATTGAAAATGTTGATCAGCGTAGCCAGCGCTATTCCTAAAGCGCCGCCCATTGCGTCAAAGATCATTTTGGCCTTCTCGTCCCCAGCGACCGCCATCTTGAAAACATCTTCGGAGGTAGGATCGATGCCCAGGTGCATCATCCGGGCCATGCCCGTAATGGCGGTGGCGGAGGCATGCTTTTCGAGGCAACCCCGGTTCCCGCAGCCGCACGGATTTCCGTTTGGAACCACGGTCATGTGGCCCAGCTCCCCGGCCATGCCCAGGAATCCACGCAAAACTTTGCCGTCCGAGATGATGCCGCCGCCAATACCCGTTCCGAGGGTGAGCAGCACCAGGTCATTGACATCGCGTCCCGCGCCGATCCATTTCTCGCCCAAAGCGGCTGCGTTCGCGTCGTTCTCGAGAATCACGGAAGTGCCGAGTTTTTGCTCGATCACATCGCGCACCGGGAAGCCTTCAAATTCCGGCAAATTGTTCGAACCGAGAATGACGCCTTTCTCCATCAGAATGAAGCCGGGCACTCCAATGCCAACGCCTTTCAGTTCGCCAGGTCCGCAATCATTCCGGAGTTTCTCGATCGATGCCACGATGTCGTCGACCACCGTGTCGCGCCCGTGCGAGAGCTGCGCGCGCCCCGAAATCTTTGCCATTGCCTGGCCCGAGCGAGTGATCGCCGCGGCACGGAGATTGGTCCCACCCAGATCGACGCCGATCGAGTATTCAGGCATGCAGCCGAATCATAGCAGGTCATTGGCGGAAGTTACGGTCACACACGGCGCCAGCCCGCATTGCTCGCCAGAGTTGAAGCACAAGAGTCCCTAAGAGTGTTTTCTTGCCCGGCGGCCGGGCCAAGGACCGGATTGAAAACATCAGGGTATTTGTCTAAGTGCAACACAGGCAAGAATGCCTGTTCCACGTTCGTGAGAAATGCGCGCTACATCCCAAGTTTGTCTTTCAAAGAGCGGGCGCGATCGCGGGCTACCGTGATTTCGGTGTGCTTGTCGTCTTTCAGGCGGATTAGCCATCGTCCGGCGAACCAGGTGTGCAGTTCCTGGACGTAGCTCAAGTTGACGATCGTGGAGCGATGGACTCGCGCGAACTTGCGTGGATCCAGCTTCTGTTCGAGTTGTTGGATGGTGTAGTCGACCGTGTAGGTTTTGGCCGGGGTGGACGCGAATGTCAGTTTCTCGTTTGCGAAAAAGTGAGTTACGGCTGCAAGATCGACGAACTCGATGCGCTCGCCCACACGCGATGCAATCCGCTCGGGAAATTCGAGGCGATTCCAGATCTGAGGGCGAGGCAATGTTCCCTCGCGGATGCGGTCGATCTTTTGCAAAGCGCGGTCAAGCTGCCGGGCCTCCACCGGCTTCAGCAGATAATCGACGGAATTAACGCCAAAGGCCCTAAGGGCGTATTGATCATAGGCGGTCGTAAAAATCACGAGCGGCTGCGGATCGATCTGAGCGAGCATCTCGAACCCGTTCAGGCCGGGCATTTCGATATCGAGAAAGAGCAGCTCGGGCTTCTCGTTCAGGATGGTCTGAACCGCTGTCACCGGATCGGTGCTCGTCCCGGCCACTTCAATTCGGCCCGTGGCGGCCAGCAGCCGCGATAGCCGCTTCAGCGCGAGTTGTTCATCATCGACTAGGAAAGCCCTCATGCCGGACTCCATTGCGTGGAATGTCGAGATGAATCGCGCTGCCGTGCGGTTGCTTGTCCGATCTCAGTACGGCTTGGGGCCCGAACAGAGCGAACAGGCGGCTCCGCAGGTTGTCGATGCCGTGACCGGGCGATACGGCCGCCAGATCGAAACCCGGACCGCTGTCGGCAACCGTGAGCTGTAGCGTGCCGGCGCGGTGTTCTCCCGAGATCCGGATATCGCCGCCGGCGCGGCTGGGCGCGATGACGTACTTGACGCTGTTCTCAACCAGGGTCTGGAGTGAAAGCGGCGGCACGGCAATTTGACCAAGCTGCTCCGGGACAGCGATCTCGAAGCGCAAGCGCTCACCGAAGCGCGCCCTCTCGATCTCCAGATAATCGACTACGATTCTCAACTCGTGTTTGAGCGGCACGAGTCCATTGTGCTTCGAATCGAGTGAGAAGCGCAGTAGCGCGGCCATGCGCTCCACCAGCCGCTCGGCCCTTTGGGGATCTTCCTGAATGAGCGATGAGATCGAATTCAGGGTGTTGAAGAGAAAGTGGGGGTGGAGGCGCGATTCCAGCGAAGAGAGCCGCGCCTCGGTAGCCAGTTTGAGCGCGCGCTCCCGCTCGAGTTCCCGGGTGCGCAGCTCGAGCGTGGTCTCTTCGAGCTGCGCGCGCATGTTTTCGTACACCGTGATTCCGGTACCCACGACAACAGTGATGATGGAAGCTATCCGGAGATCGCCCCAATAGGTCTGCCAGAATGTGGCGAGTTGGGTGAACCCGGCCACCATCAGGAGGAAGCACGAAATCAGCGTGCCTACCATGGCCGTACCCAGCAACACGGCCAGCCGGAATCCCCAGTTCCAGGGCACTCGCAGGCTCAGGTACTTCGGCCATGTCCAAGGTACCACCAAGTGCGCCAAGCCCCCGATGACGTGTGAATAAACAAAAGAAGTGAGGAACACCCCCCAGAGGTGTTGCCAGCTCAGGCCGAACGACATGGACAAAAGCGTGGGAATCAGCGCGATCGCGCTGTTGCTTATCAGGACGCGGGAAAGCTTTTGACGGCTGGTGTTCCTCATCGGACGCGAGACGCGGACAGCCGGATGGTCCACGCTACTTAGTAGTATGGCAACCGATGCAAGCAGTTTGACTGGCCTTGGTCTCCATCCAGGCGTTCGCCTTCTTCGCATACGGTGTGCCGGGCAGTTCTTTCAGAACCTGCCGATAAAACTGCGTCGCCTTCTCTTCGTCGCCCAGGCGTCCATAACCATCCGCCAGACCCAGCAAGAGCTCGCCTTTCGGATGTTTGCCTAGTTTGTCGAGCACTGAGCTCTGGATTTCATACGCCTTGGCGTAATCCGACACACCCTTCTCAATGAGCGGCTTGGCCATTTCGGGCGGCACGAATCGAGAGCCGGTCAAAAGGACGGCGCCGCGCGGAATCCGGACCCCTACTTTATCCGGCGCGAGCGCGACCGCATCATCCATCTCCTGGATGCCGCGTTGATACAGATCCGACCCGGTCCGCTGGTCGCCTTTCTGGAACGCCTGGCCGGCTTGAAAATACAGCCCGGCGCCGTGCCAGACCATTGCTTCCGCATTCTTCGGGTCGGCCGCAATCGCTTCCTCGGACAGCTTCATTCCGGTGGCGAGTGATTCCGCATCCCCGGAAAATCCAGCGAAGAAATAGTTTCGCACCTTCAGGTCGAAACGCTCCTGGCTCACCGCCATTACGCACCAGACCGCGCTCAAAAAACATAGAACACCAAACCATCTAAGTTTCATCGGAATTCCTCTCGAGCCCCAGAATAGGCGAGTTGGACCCGCGGGATGGCAGCGTCACGACGGAACGGCGGAATTTCGGATGGACTGCGGGATTTCGGGGATGAGTTACGATTTGACGCGCAATGCTTCAGTGAGAAAAAACTGCAGGATTCCCTTTTTGGGAGCGAAGGCGTTGTCGACCGCGGGGGCGGCGGGACTCCCTTTATCGCTGTCTGTAGTTAATGGAGCGGATTGCAAAGTGACCGGATTGGCTTTCACTGAATAGTCGGCGCCACGGACCGATAGGGAGTCCAACTCCAGCGAAAGTAATCCCGAACTTCCCTGTCCCTGCGCCGATTGCGTGTTGGTGACGTGGCCATTAACGGTTGCGCCCTTGGGAACTGCATCTCTGCCATTGAACACGATTGCTTCAGCGAGCTTACCGGTGAAGTGGTCGCCGACCTTCAGTTTGGAACTGTCCAAGGCCTTTTCGAGCTGTACCCATAAGGCCGTGTTGGACGGAATCTCGGTCTCTGCTCCTGTGCCTCCCGAACTGCCAGCCGTTGCCGGCGAGCCGCTCTCAATGCGATCCGGCGCCTTCTGGCAAGAAGCGAGTACAACTGCCGCCAATACAACGAAGTAACTAGCATATGTTCTAAATCCGTTTTGGATCACCGATCATGAGACGCTGACTCGAACCATGACATTTCTACAAAAATGCGAAAAAAATACAGTGTTGTTGAAACCGCTCCCTAACGGTCGCGGCTCTGTTTGGCGTGCGGGTTGTTGGGCCCGCGGGTGAGAAGCGGCATTCGTTATCCTGGAGTTTGCCCATGCGGTGGACACGGCCGCTCATTCTCATCCTGATCCTGGCCATTATCGGAAGCGTTGGGGCGACTTATTACAGGCGCTTGAAGGCGCAGAACGCCACGGCGCCCGCTAAGCCGCATCCGCTGCCCACTGGAACTGCCTCCGCGGCTCAGGACTGGACCTACACTCAGACCGTCAATGGCAAGCCGATGGTGTTCGTGCGGGCAAAGGATATGCAGGAGGTCCAAGGCAAGTACCAGTTGGATGGAGTTGAACTGCACATCTTTAAGAAGGACACGAAAGAGTTCGACCGGGTGAATAGCGCGAAGGCAGAGTTCGACATGAACTCCGGGATGCTGTACTCCGAGGGTGACGTGGAGATCACCATGGGTGTTCCCGCGGATGAGACGCCGACGGGGCGTCTCATGACGATCAAATCTTCAGGCGTGCATCTGGAGGCGAAAACCGGCAAGGTGACTACCGACCGTGCCACCACCTTCTCGTTTGACCAAGGGGAAGGCAAAGCGGTGGGCGCGAGCTACGATCCCGAGTCGCACGAGTTGCACATGGTGAGCCAGATCGAGTTGAACTGGCGCGGCAAGAATCCCAAAGCGACGCCCATGAAGGTCGAGACGGGCGAGCTCGATTACAAAGAGAAGGAAGCCAAGGTCTATCTGTCGCCGTGGTCGAAGCTCACGCGCGACACTCTGACCATGAACGCCGGACCGGCCGTGATCACGCTGGCGGACGGGCTGATTCAGAAAGCCGAGACGCAGAACGCACAGAGTATCGACCAGCGGCCCGATCGGAACCTGACCTACGCGGCCGATCGGCTAATCATGAACTTCGACGACCAGGGCGAGATCAAGCAGATGACCGCCGAGCAGAACGCGAAGCTGGTCTCCACTTCGGACACGGCCGAAACCACGATTACCTCCGATCGCGTAGACATGGACTTCGATACGGCGAACAACGACAGCTCGCTCAGTACCGCGCTGGCGTCCGGTCATGGCGTTCTGGAGTCAAAACCCATTTCCAAGCCGGGGGTCCTTCCGGCCGATACACGGGTTCTGCGCAGTGACGTAATCGCAACCAAAATGCGGCCCGGCGGACGGGAGCTGGAAAGCATAGAAACCCGATCGCCGGGTTCGCTGGAGTTCGTGCCCAACCGGCCGGATCAGCCGCATCGTTGGATGAACGGCGATCGGTTTTGGATTGCGTACGGCGCTAAGAATCAGATTGAGTCCTTCAAATCGAGCGACGTGTCCACCCGCACGGAAAAACCGAAGACAGCGGCCGCAAAGGACGCGCCAGCCCCGGCCCTGACCTGGAGCAAGGACCTGAAGGCCGATTTCGATCCCAAGACATCCCAGTTGGCGCGGCTGGAACAGGTGGGCGATTTTCGCTATGAAGAAGGGCCTCGCAAGGCAAAGGCGGCGCAAGCGGTGCTGGAGCAGTCCCGAAACCTGATTGACCTGAGTGGCGGAGCGCGGGTTTGGGATCCGACGGGCTCCACTGATGCGGACAAGATCCTGCTCGACCAGAAGAGCGGCGATTTTTCAGCGGAGGGCCATGTGAGCTCGACCCGCATGCCCGATAAGAAATCCGATAAAAACAAGGACGAGCAGCAGGGAGGAATGCTCCTCTCGCAAGACGAGCCGCTGCATGCCAAAGCGAACAAGATGGTTTCGACCGACAGCAATCTGCAGATCCGTTATGACGGGAACGCAGTGGCGTGGCAGGGCGCGAGCCGGCTGCAAGCGGACGTGATCGAGATTGATCGCGACAACGGCGTGTTGAAAGCGCATGGGCATGTTATCAGCCAGTTGCTCGATAAGAACGAAGATAAGAAAGACGATAAGCAGGCGGCCGGGAGGCCGAAACAAACGCCCGCGAAAAAGGCTTCTGGCGCGCCGGTTTTCACGATCGTGAAGGCGCCGGAGCTCATCTACAAGGATGAAGAGCGCCTGGCGCATTACCAGGGCGGGGTGCTGCTCGATCGTGGAGCTATGAAAGTGCAATCGGAGGAGCTACGGGCGTTTTTGCGGGATGACCCGGACGACTCGTCGCTTGACCATGCATTTGCGGACGGCAAGGTTATGGTTGTGCAGAAGGCGCCGGACCGCACTCGAACGGGAACGTCGGACCATGCGGAATACTACGTCGATGACGACAAAATGATTCTGGAAGGCGGGCAGCCTCAAATTATCGATAGCCGGAAAGGTACGACCCGCGGCGCGAAATTGACCTGGTTTTCCAAGGATGATAGGCTGCTGGTTAACGGGGCGGAGGGCCAGCCAGCGAAAAGTAAGATCCAGCGCAAGTAACCTACCTGTCCCGATATGGTCCACGCTTGCGTGCGTACCGCAGATGCGAACACTCAAAACCACCGAAATCTCCAAGACCTATCGCGGCCGCAAGGTGGTTGACAATGTTTCGCTGTGGGTGGAGCAGGGCGAAGTGGTGGGCTTGCTCGGACCCAACGGAGCCGGCAAGACAACCTCGTTCTACATGATCGTGGGGTTAATCAGTCCGGATTCCGGGCGGGTTTCCGTGACTAACGGCGACGGTGTGGAAGACATCACGCAGATGCCGATGTATTTGCGGGCCCGCCGCGGCATCAGCTATCTGCCACAGGAAGCGTCAGTATTCCGCAAGCTCTCGGTCGAAGATAATTTAATGGCGATCCTGCAGACGCTTCCGCTGAACGGCCGGCGGCGGCGCGAGCGGATGAACGAGCTGATTCAGCAGCTTGGTCTTGAAACGGTGCGCCACAACAAAGGCTACACGCTCTCGGGCGGCGAGCGCAGGCGGGTCGAAATCGCGCGATCGCTGGTGATTGAGCCGAGTTTTCTGCTGCTGGATGAGCCATTCTCGGGCATCGATCCGATTCAGGTGCTGGAGCTGCAGCGCATCATCTTCGATTTGAAGAACTCGGGGATCGGAATATTGGTGACCGATCATAACGTGCGCGAAACGCTGGCCGTCACGGATCGTGCCTATATCATCAATAACGGCAAGATCTTCAAATCGGGCAGTCCGGAGATATTGGGCAGCGATGCGGAAGTGCGGCGCGTGTACCTGGGTGAGAACTTCAATTTGGAGTTGGAGACCGGGCGGTGGCGGCTGCCGGTGGGGGAGTAGATTTGTTGTCATACTTCGAGCGTAAGCAGGCAAAATCTTGACTAACGAGCAGCTTCATCTGGCGATCGGCATCCCTGCGTTGTCAATGCCGCGCTCATCGGGCTGCTCCTAACCTACATTTATGCCCGCTTCACTGGCGTGGACCGCAAGTTCCTCGGTATCGATCGGCAGTTCGACGGCGTCGATAAGCGGTTCGACGCAATCGACAAGCGGTTCGACGACATGCGCGACCTTTGGCGCGCCGGGTTGCGGCGAGTTGAAGAGGTGCTTGACGCACGGCTCAAGCACATCGAGGAACGCGAGACCCGGTAGACCGGGCGGTGGCGGCTGCCGGTGGGCAAGTAGGAGACTCCGTCAAAGACCAACACAGACACGAATGTCTGTGCCACTGGTTGCTCTACGCGCTGGTAGATAGCTGGCCAGGAGCGCAGCCGCCACCAGGCCGATTGAGCCTGCCGCGTAGGTCAGCGGATCGACCGGGCTGACTGCGAACAAGAGCGCGGACATCATGCGCGTGAGTCCCACCGCGGTGGCCAAACCGAGCGCGATGCCGATGCCGGTGAGCAGTAGTCCGTGCTGGACAAACATCCGGCGCACGTCTTCCTGCCGGGCGCCCAGAGCCATGCGGATGCCGATCTCACGGGTACGTTGCGACACCGAATAAGAGATCACACCGTAGATACCGACGATGCCTAGTAGCAGCGCCATACCGGCCGCGATCGCAAGCATGGTTAGAGTAAAGGACGTTCGCGCCAGGGAATGATCATAGATCTGCTGAAGCGATTGAACGTTCGCGAGCGGCAGACTGGGGTTGACTGACCACACTGCTGCGCGAATCTCTTTGGAAAAGCCGAGCGTGCGCGCACGCGGGCTGCGGATGGCGTAGGCCATCGTGCGCTGAACGATATCGCGCTGGCCCCAAAAAGCATCCACCAGCATCGGCCAGTAGATGATGCTCGGAGCGGGTTGGCTGACACCGTTATCCCGCTCGTTCCCGGCCACGCCGATGATTTCGCGCCACGGACTTTTGGGAGTTTCCCGAACGCGTCTTCCAATCGCAGCGCTGGGCTTTTTCCAGTATTCTCGCGCGAAATTCTCCGATACCAGAAGCACCGGGCGCTTCTGGTATATGTCCTCCCAGGTGACATCCCGGCCAGCGACTAAGGGATTGCCCATGGTCTTGAAGTAGTCTCGCGAGATCCATTTGTAACGGCGCATGGCGGGCAATTGGCCTTCCGGGGATGGAAAATCCTCCACGAACACCGGATCGTTGCTAGTGGATCCATCCATTGTGATCGAGTTAGAAAGGCCCGCTGAAACGACGCCGGGCAACTCGCGAATCTTCTCTAGAATCCGTTGGTGCGTGCGGACCACGCGTTCCGACTCGGGGATCTGAGCCTTCGGAACCGAGATGCGAAGCGTCAACACTTCCTCGGGATGAACGAATCCGGGCTGTACATTCTTGAGCGCCTGGAAGGTGCGGATCATCAACCCGGAGCCGATCAGCAACACCAATGCCAGGGCGATTTGAACAATCACCAGTACGCTGCGGGCTCGATGCCGCTCCTTGCCCTCACTGCTGTTGCGTCCTCCCTCCCGCAGGGCCGTCCCGAACTGGCCGCCAGCATACTTGAAAACTGGGAGGAGACCGAAGAGCAGTCCTGAAAGCAGCGCGATCGCGAGTGTGAACAGAAGCACCGGCGGATCGATCGCGATGTCCTCGAGGCGCGGGAGATTCGCCGGCGCCATCGCAATCAGCAGACGAATACCAGCGTAAGCGAGACCCAGGCCTAGAACGCCGCCCAGTGTTCCGAGGGTCATGCTCTCGAACAACAGTTCACGCGCCAGGCGTCTCCATCCGGCGCCTAGAGCCGCACGGATGGCGAACTCCTGTTGGCGTCCCTCGGCGCGCACTAGAAAGAGATTAGCCACATTTGCGCAGGCGATGAAGAGGACAATTCCGACAGTGGCCATCAAGACCCACAGGATCTTTCCCACATCACCGACCAGATTTTCTTTGAAGAGATGCAGGTTTGGGCCGACCTTAGCCTCTTCCCACATTTTCAGACTCATGCCTGGCGCCAGAGGAAACTTACCGGCCATCATGGGAATCATGCGCGCGACATCGGCGTTGGCCTGTTCGATGGTCACTCCCGGTTTGAGCCTGGCCACCGACTGGTAGCTGAAATTGCCGACGAATACCTCAGAACGATTGAAGCGGAATGGCAGGAAAAAGGCGGGATGAAAATCCAGGAATTGAAAACTCGGCGGCATCACGCCGGTAATGTCGTGAGCGCGTCCGTCAAGCACGAGTCTGCGCCCCAGTACATTCGGGTCGCCGCCGAACTTTCGCTGCCAGTAGGCATAGCTGAGGATCACCGTTTCAGGAGAACCGGGAGAATCGTCCTGGTGGGTAAAGGTGCGTCCCAGGAGTGGATGAACGCGCAGAATAGGGAACATGCCGTCTGTGAAGAGCAGGGCGTCAGTCTGTTCCGGCTGGGCGAGTCCGGTGACAGTAACCGATGCATCGTTCCAGAGGGCAATGTCCTCGAAGGCGCGCTTCTCTTCTCGATAAGTGAAGTAAGTGGACGGCGATGCATTCAAGATCTGGAAGCCCAAGCCGGGCGCCTTATGCCACACGCCGACCAGTCTGCCGGGATCGGGGAAGGGAAGCGGCTTGAGCAGCACTCCGTTGACGACGCTGAAGAGAGCGGTGTTGGCGCCGATGCCGACCGCCAGGGTCAGCAACGTTACCGCGGTAAACAGAGGAGCGCGGATAAGACGGCGAACTACGTGGCGGAGCTGGTCCGGGAAAAATAGCATCACGGGAGGGATACGATCCCGAGGTGGATTAAGTTCCGAAGAGGGTGAGTATGGGCCGCGAATTTACGCAAAAGAGGATTTGTGCGGCTGAACGTTAATCGGCTTCCGCGGCTGCGAATAGCTCGTTCCGCGGGACTTTTATATCGGGCGAGGTCGTCCGTAGAATGCCGTCCGGTCACCTGCTTTTTGCCGGCCGCCGAATAAATCCACGCCGTGTGCTTGAACGGGTCCACCAGCCAGACAAACGGGACGCCCATATCTAAATATTCCTGGATGCGCAGTTCCATCCGGCTGATCCGATCCTCGCTGGACATGATTTCGATACACAGGAACGGAGCCGTGCGAAAAATCGGCTCATTTGGCAGGCCTAAGGTGACGCACACGTCCGGAATACGAAAGCGAGTCGCTCTGGTCTGGACCCGCTGCTCCGGCCAGACGCTTATTCCCCACCTCTTGCGATGGCCATGTAGGTAAAATACGAACTCACGTTGTAATCCGCTATGAGCCTGTTCTCCCAGATTCCTCTCCTCGATATGGTCGTCCACATAATCGCAGTCCGGCGAATAGCCGGTCGTCAAGTATTCTTCCAGCGTTACGAGATTGGTAGCCGTTGTCATCCTAGTCGCCCTCTGACGCTGCGAATAGCTCGTTCAGCGGCACTTCTATATCCGGCGAAGTCGTGCGGAGGATACCATCTGTAACCGGCTTTTTGCCGGCAGCCGTATGTCCACGCGGTGTGCTTGAACGGGTTTACCAACCAGACGAACGGGACGCCCATGTTCAGATATTCCTGGATGCGCAGTTCCATCCGGCCGATCCGATCTTTGCTCGACATAATCTCGATACAGTGGAACGGTGCGGTACGAAAGATCTGCCCGTTGGGAGTACCAAGCGTGACACAAATATCGGCAATGCGGAACCGCGTGGCTCTGGTCTGCACGGTTTGCGCCAGCCAGACGCGAATCCCTCATTTTTTACGCCTGGTGTTCAAATAGCTGGTGAACTCACATTGCAATCCGCTATGGGGTGATGCTCCCAGGGTCCTTTCCTCGATATGGTCGTCCACAAAATCGCAGTCCGGCGAGTAGCCGGTCGTCAAGTATTCTTCGAGTGTGACCAGATTCGTAGCCGTCGCCATCTCACTTCCTTTCGGCGGCTGCGAACAACTCAGAGAGCGCTACTTCGATGTCGAGGGAAGTCGTTTGAAGCATTCCGTCCGTCACTGGCCGTTTGCTTAGGGCTGAATAGTTCCACGCTGCGTGCTTGATGGGGTCTATCAGCCAGACGAATCGAACGCCCATGTCCAGGTACTCCTGGATGCGCACTTCCATTCGGCTGATTCGATCCTCGCTTGACATAATCGCGATGCACAGGAACGGCGCTGTGCGAAAAATAGCTTCATTGGGCCGGCTCAGAGCCACGCATATATCGGGAACGCGAAAGCGAGTGGCTCTGGTCTGCACTCGTTGTTCCGGCCAAACCCAAATGCCCCATTGCATCGATCGGATGATCAGATAAGCAATCAGTTGGCCTTGTAAACTGCTATGGGCGGATTCTCCCAAATTTCTCTCCTCAACATGACCATCGACAAAATCGCAGTCCGGCGAGTAGTCCGTCGTCAAGTATTCTTCGAGCGGAACTAGCGAGGTCTTCGACCTCAAACCGACAAGCAAAGAGTCTCGGGATTCCGTAGAATCGCGAACATGGCGAAGATTCCTGAATTAAATTATTGGATGGACACGTCACGCTGGAAGTGGAGTGTCTGGATCGGCTGTACCTGAACGGTTACATCAGCGGGTTGGCGACGCCGGGCGGACTGGTGACGTTTATGCGAGTGCAGTTGGACAAGCC
>JBPCOQ010000194.1:0-11172 GCA_051000095.1 Bryobacteraceae bacterium
CGTCGACGGCGTGGACCTCTCCCGTATGCCGGCGCCGGACTGGCGCACTCGCCTGGCCGGCGCGTACCAGGACTTCTTCCGTTTCGAATTCCGGGCGCGCCAGAGTGTTGGGGTCGGTGACATAGCCCGCCTGGATGACGAGCCCGCGGTGGCCACCGCCGTGGGACGCGCCGGGGCCGACGACGTGGTAAGCGCATTGGCCCGAGGCCTGGAGACCCAGCTGGGGCCAACCTGGCCCGAGGGCGTCGAGGTCAGCTTCGGCCAATGGCAAAAACTTGCTCTGGCCCGCGGCTTCATGCGCGACCGCCCGTTGGTCCTCGTCCTCGATGAGCCCACGGCTGCGCTGGACGCCGAGACCGAGCACGCCCTGTTCGAGCACTACGCCGCCGGCGCCCGACGGGATACGGCTGAGGGCAGTATCACCATCCTGGTCTCGCACCGTTTCTCGACGGTCCGCATGGCCGATCTCATCGTCGTGCTCGACGGGGCTCGGCTCGTGGAGGTCGGCACGCACAATGAGCTGATGGCTAAGAGCGGTCAGTACTCGGAGCTGTACGGCATCCAAGCCGCCGCGTACCGTTGACCACCTGATCATTGGTCGTGGTTCGTGTGAAGCCCAGGGAATTCGAACGCACGAGTTCGTCAATCGCGTGGCGATATTTTTGGAGTCACAATCCCAGAGTCATGTAAAAACTTGAGTACAGTCTCCACTACGGTACAGTCGGCTTGAGTGAATTTCGTCGTTTAACTTCAAGGAAAGCAGTTTTGATCCGCCAAAACAAGTCCTACAGCTTCTGTTTTGGCCCTCCGCTACGGCCACCTGCCGTTGCGTTACGTCATCCACGGGGTTGATGTGATATATACCTTTGATTCCGTCCCGATCTCCTTGATGAACCGTATCTACGCGCAGAAATCCAGGTTGGCCGTCCGGGTTGGGGACGCCTTCGCTCCCCAATCGCAACTTGCACTGGGCGTGTCTTCCGGTAACTGAGCCATCGCTGGCGATAATTACGGCTCTTGCGCAGATTATAAATATGCGCCGGCGATACGGAACGTACGCAAGCGTATCGTGGCCAGCGACTCGTATTCAGTGCGTCCGTATTCCTGAAACTCGCGCTTTAAGATTCGTTTGTCGCGGGCCCATTCAAGCTTTCGCGCGCTTCATCTACTGTCGCCTATAGTTTGATATCGGCGCGGCCAAATCGGCTCGCAAAGCGATGCCTGCTATACGTATTGGCCGGTCAGCCGTGTGATTTGCGCACGGCTCAGCCCCGTCACTTTGGCGATGTATAGCCGTAATAAACCCTTCACGGCCGCTTTTGTTTGTTGTAGCCGTGCTGCTGCAAAACCCGTGTAACCCAGGCGTAAACCTCCGTTGTGGATTGCCCATCGAACTGCGCCTCCTCAGTCGCCGCCAAAAATGCCCGGATCTGTTCCAGGCTCAACTTCTCTCCACCTTGCATGCTGATGATCAGCTTGCAGGAACTTTCCTCGTTCAGGCTCATCTTGTATTGGAAACAAGCCCGTCGCCCAGGCTCATCTCGCATTAGGCAAGACTTTATGGTGTCTTCGGGTCGCAAATCTGACATACTGGAAAGGACCAATGCGAGGAGCTCACTATGACACCCATGCAACCCGAGCAAGCCACGTTTCTATTGAACTTATTACTGCCGCAGATCAAGAACGAGCAGAAGATCACCAAAAAGGTGATCGAAGCTGTTCCCGGCGATAAAGGCGACTACCAGCCCGATCCTCGCAGCATGAGCGCGCTGGATCTCGCGTGGCACCTCGCCGCCTCAGAATGCTTTTTCATGGACGGCGTATCGTCCGGTGCGTTTGCGCCCGGAGGACAGCGCCCCGAGGGCGTCCGCAGCTCTGCCGACGTCGCGAATTGGTATGCCGAGCATTTCCCGAAGAGCTTCGAGCGGGTGAGCCAGTTAGGTCCTGAGCAGTTGCTTCAAACCATCAATTTTCACAATGTGTTCGAGTTTCCAGCAATCGTCTACCTGCAGCTTATGACCAGCCACTCGATCCATCATCGAGGACAGCTCTCGGCGTATCTTCGTCCCATGGGCGCCAAAGTTCCGGCAATTTACGGCGGCAGCGCCGACGAGCCGATCGCTCCACCTCAGAAGACCCAAGCCACCTCATAAGGTCGGGCGCTCGCAGACGGCAAAGACTGTCTGCGCCACATTCCGAAACGAAATCGAACCGCAGCTTTGGCGTCTATAGGACATGCCTGAAGAAAAGCGGCTGCCCACGCGTCCCGGTGTTCAGTCCGAAATGACGGAGCAGCCGAAAGAGGAGAAAGGCTCTCATCGCGGCAGCGGAAAGCTCGACAACAAAGTAGCGATCATCACAGGCGCGGATAGCGGCATTGGCCGCGCGGTCGCGATCGCATTCGCTAAAGAAGGCGCGGATGTAACGGTTGCCTATCTGAACGAACACGAAGATGCCAACGAGACCAAGCGCCTTGTGGAAGAGAAAGGCCGGCGCTGCCTGCTGATTTCGGGCGATGTGGGCAATGAAAATTTCTGCGGACGGATCGTCGAGAAAACCGTGGCGGAATTCGGTAAGCTCGACATACTCGTGAATAACGCAGCGGAGCAGCATCCACAGGACAAGATCGAGCAAATTACGAGTGAGCAGCTCGAGCGGACCTTCCGAACAAATATCTTTTCGATGTTTTATATGACAAAAGCTGCGATGCCTCACTTGAAAGAAGGCGCTGCCATTGTGAACACTACCTCAGTCACTGCATATCGAGGCAGCCCGGCCCTGCTCGACTATTCATCCACCAAGGGGGCTATCGTCGCATTCACACGCGCGCTCTCCACCAACCTGGCGCACAACAAAATTCGGGTGAACGGCGTGGCGCCGGGTCCCATCTGGACACCGCTGATTCCCTCCACATTCCCAACAGACAAAGTTGAGAAGTTCGGCAAAGACACGCCGCTCGGACGGCCCGGACAGCCCGAAGAAGTAGCGCCCTGTTTCGTGTTCCTGGCCTCCGATGACGCTTCGTACATCACTGGACAGGTACTGCATCCCAACGGGGGCGAGTTAGTGAACGGGTAGTCAAAAAATTATTAAGGAGATATTCATGGCTAGTCAAGCTGGATCGAAAACGACAACAGACCGGGACGAAATCAGAAAATGGGCGGAGGAGCGGGGCGCTCAACCGAGTTGCGTTCGCGGAACCGGGGGTAAAGGCGACATCGGCATGCTACGTCTCGATTTTCCGGGATACAGCGGCGAAGATTCGCTCGAGCCGATCGAATGGGATGAGTGGTTCGGCAAGTTTGAAGAGCGGGGGCTCGCGTTGCTTTACCAGGACACGACGGCCGCGGGCGAGAAGAGCAATTTCAACAAGATCGTGAGCCGGGCGACTGCCGAAGAGGCAAAGAACAAGCTCTCGGGCGGCAAAACATCAAAGAAAGCGGCCAGCTCTAAAAAAGCGGCCAGTTCCAAGAAAACCGCTGCCAAGAAAGCGCCGGCCAAGAAATCCGCCCCGAAGAAAACTCCTGTCAAGAAGACCGCTGCTAAGAAAAAGTCCCGAAGGTAAGTCTGCCTCCCGAGGCCAGTCGTCCAGGCATTCGTGCCCAATGCCACTTACTTTCTGGTAAGGCCCGATTTTATCAGCGGCTTACGTTCCGTTTGCCAGCGTGGAGCAGGTCCCCGAACCTGCTCGCCGAAGGCCTTGTTTTAGGGAGACCTGCTCATGTTTGCAAAGGCGTAAGTTATTGAAAATTGTTTCAGTTCCGCTTAAGTAAGTGGCACAGGCATTCGTGTCTGTGTGGCCTTTTTCAACGCGCCAGCGCTGCTGGAGTCCAGGACGGCGGATCACTGGCCGGGAATGACTCTTCCGAGGCTTGCCCCACTGCGTCCCGGTCCCAACCCTTCGGCTGACTCTTCGGCTTGTGCTGCCCGGTTTCACTGGCACGGCCGGACGGCTGTCCCTTGGTGGTTGCGATCTCGCCAGTTTCCATTAACTGTTTAAACCGCCGGAGATCCGCCTCGATTTGTTGCGAGGGCTCTTCTCCAAATAACTTGGCGAACCAGGATCCTACGATTCCGCCGGGGGGATTGTATTGTAGGGCGATTTTGACCTGCGTGCCGCGCCCATCCGGCGCCTCACCAAAGTGAACCGACCCGGCATTGTCCACATCGGCCCCGGGTAGGCTACGCCACCCGATCATCCGATTTTCCACCTCGGCGATAATTTCGGCCTTCCACTCCACAGTACGTCCGGCAGGCGCTTTTGCCGACCAATGCGAGTGTTTGTTATCGATCTCCTTCACCGATTCCAGATGCCGCATAAAACGGGGTAGATTTTCCAGATTGCGCCAGAATTGGTAGGCCTCCTCGGGCGATTTCCCGATGGTGATCGTTTTATCCACCCGAACACCAAGCTCGTAAGGAACGCTGACGTTGCGGCCTTTTCTGCGGCGAGCCGTGTTCACTCCCATAGTTTGATAAACGTTACAGTGGCCTTTTGCGCCACGATAGACAAGCGCGCCGCCAAGAGCCGCCAGTCCTAAGCCGCCCCACGATCTTTTCTGAAGGCCGTAGGCAACCAGTGTTCCGCCGCCAAGGATCGAGATCGCGCGCTCTGGTTGGCTGAGATTTGTAGATTGTTGGTGTCTGCTCGTTGCTGTACTGGTTATCGCCATGCAGAATTCTCCTTAAGATATAAATCGAGCAGCTTTGCTGCCACTTTGCCTAAGCAGCTTTCGTTGAATTCGAGACACTCGCAGCCACAATGGTAGCTTGGTGTGATCTCAATAGCTCAAGCACACAAATCTCTTCCCGCCTCAAGCTGTAAGCCGATATCGAGTCCTCCGCCTTTGTCAACCCGTCCAAGAGGTTCCCGTCCATGTACGCATCCAGCACCGCCGGATGAATGTAATATTTACGGCAGGTAGAAGGCTTGTTGCCAAGCTTGGCGGCAACCGCTTTAATCGCAGTCACAATGTTCTTCTTGCCATCCGTCTCGCAGGTGCAAGGCTCCATAACTTCCAGTTCCAGGGCTGCCTGCCCCGTGCCTCCCCAGGTCCGGAAATCCTTCGCCGTGAAATCCTGGCCGGAGATTTCACGCAGGTAATCGTTCACGTCTTCAGAGTAGATCTTGCACGCCTGGCCGTCGGAATCGAGATAGTGGAACAGTTCCTCACCCGGAATGGACTGGCACTCTCGCACAATTTTGGCCAGCCGCCGGTCGGCCAGCTCGATGTCATGGTCCAGCCCGCTCTTACCTCGAAAATGGAAGCGCAACTTGTATCCCGAGACCTCTACGTGATCCTCGCGCATGGTTGTGAGACCGTAAGATTCGTTCGTCTTGGCGTACTCTTCGTTGCCGACGCGGATGCGGGTTGTTTCGAGAAGCTTCACCACCGTGGCGAGCACCTTGTTCTTCGGCATGCCCGTAAGTTCCAGATCCTTTTTTACGCGTTTGCGGATCTCCGGAAGTGCTTCACCGAAGGTCACCATCCGGCTAAATTTAGTCTGGTCTCGTATCAGGCGGTAAACAGGATGGTAACGATACTGTTTTCGTCCCCTGGCGTCCCGGCCGGCGGCTTGCAAATGGCCATGCGTCAGCGGGCAAATCCAGACGTTGGTCCAGGCGGGCGGGATCACCAGAGATCGGATTCGTTGCAACTCTTGCCGGTCACGCACCAATTTTCCATCCGGACCCACGTAACAAAATCCTTTGCCGGCTCGCTTTCTCATAATGCCGGGTCCCTCCGCTTGCATGTAGCGCAGGCCGGCAACTCGCGCCGATTCATATGGATCAGTGGGTAGCTGGATGGGTCTCCGCCGGGCAAGTCTCTGCGAACGAGGCATGGCTGGGTCTTCTCATCCGCAATTGTGAGACCAGTGATGGACCCCGCGACGCTGCGGACAATTTTCTAATCGGAGGCTGAGTGGAACAGGCGCTTTCGCCTGTTCTCAAAAAAAACACGGACAGGCGCTTTCGCTTGTCCCACTCTGGAAATTTCGCAAGTCGCTGCAAAAGTCGGATCTCACAAAGTAAAGCATTGGGCGGTTTCGCCTATCCTCGCGAACAAGCCCGACAGGCGAAACTGCCCGCCATCAGTGTAGCGCAACCTCCTGGAATTAGATGGTATTGGCCATGGCGGGATGCCATCGGCAAGCCGCCCGTTTTTGGGGTATTTCTGCCTGAAACCCGGCTACAATGTTATCCTCGCGCCGATACCGAAGAGCTGCTCCGCGCTGCACCGGCCCAGCATCCCGGTCAGTCGGCCGCCGAAATCCTCGACCAGGCTTTCGCCGAAGGGGTCGAGCGAGGAGGGCGACCCCGAATCACTGGCCGCCACAATTGGAAAAATTTGAACCGATCCACGTTGACGGCCAGCCCGCGCCCGAGCAACTGATCCGGGAGCGCCGGTGGGAGTTTGTTGGATAGACGGGAAGCAATCGCCAGCAGTGGGACTTTCCCGCACCCCGTTACAATAGAGGAAGCGCCGCGGCTTTGGTGGAGACTTCCCCGATGAACCCAAAACTTTTCAGGTCTATCCTGATCCTTTGCCCCTTCCTGCTCACCGCTCAGTCCCTCAAGGATTTCGAGAAGCGCGTTACAGAATTCACGCTGGGCAATGGCCTGCATTTCATCGTCCTGGAAAGGCATGAGGCTCCAGTGGTGTCCTTTCATTCCTACGTGAATGCCGGGTCGGTGGATGATCCCAGCGGCCAGACGGGCATCGCCCACATGTTTGAGCACATGGCGTTCAAGGGGACCGAAACGATCGGTACAAAGAACTGGTCCGCCGAAAAGAAAGCCATGGATGAAGTGGAGCGGACCTATGACCAGGTGGACGCCGAGAAGAACAAGGGCGTCCGTGCCGATCAGAAGAAGCTGCAAGCTTTGCAGGATCAACTGAAAGCCGCGATGGACAAGGCTTCCGAATACGTGGAGGAGAACGAATATCCTCGAATTATCGAGCAGAATGGCGGCGTAGGAATGAACGCAGGCACCTCGGAAGATTCGACAAACTACTTTTATAACTTCCCGAGAAATCGGCTGGAGCTATGGTTCCTACTCGAATCGCAGCGCTTCTACGAGCCGGTCTTCCGCGAATTCTACAAAGAGCGCGATGTCGTCCGGGAGGAGCGGCGGATGCGGATTGAATCCAGCCCCCAAGGCAAACTGGTGGAAATGTTGCTGGCAACCGCTTTCGCGGCGCATCCGTATCATGATTCTCCGGCCGGGTGGGCCAGTGATATCGAAAACCTGCGGGTGCCGGAAGCCGTTCGGTTCTACAAGAAATACTATGTGCCGGCGAACATCACAATCGGCATTGCCGGCGATGTGGATCCCGCGGAATGCAAGCGTTTAGCCGGTAAGTATTTCTCACTCATTCCGGCGGGCGTTTTGCCCAGCGGCCCCGTTACCGTGGAGCCGCCGCAGCGCGGGGAAAAGCGGGTACAGGTGGAATCGCCCGCCCAGCCATTCATGGTGATCGCCTTCAAGCGCCCCAATCAGAACGACAAGGACGACCCGGTATTCGATGTGCTCGGCGACGTGCTCGCGGGCGGGCGCACTGGCTTGCTCTACAAGGAACTGGTCCGCGATAAAAAGATCGCTTTAGGAGCCGCCGCTCAACCTGCTTTTCCAGGTGGAAAGTACCCTAACCTGTTTATCTTTTTTATGGTTCCCAACCTGGGCCACACGGTCGAAGAGAACGAAAAAGCTTGTTATGAGATCATCGAGCGGCTCAAGACCGAAAAGGTGGATGAAGAGACATTGAAGCGGATTCGGACCAAGATCCGGGCTTCCGTTATTCGCAAATTGGGCAGTAACTCAGGCATGGCGGAAGAGCTGACGTCTTATTACGTGAACTATGGAGACTGGAGAAAATTGTTTACCGCAATCGAGGATATCGACAAAGTAAATGCGGAGGATGTGCAACGCGTAGCCAGACAATACTTAGTCCCGGAAACACGGACTGTCGTCTACACAGTGAATCCACCCACTCCGTCCGGGAGCGCAAAATGAGAAGGCGAGAGGGTACTGAGCCGCGCGCGTCAGCGAGCGGTCGCTCGCGGCTGTACCGCAAGTTATGCAAGCAGGTGATGGCCGCTATT
Organism: Bryobacteraceae bacterium; assembly: GCA_051000095.1. Taxonomy (GTDB): domain Bacteria; phylum Acidobacteriota; class Terriglobia; order Bryobacterales; family Bryobacteraceae; genus JBBSHP01. Next base: position 8,107 of record JBPCOQ010000194.1, read on the forward strand.
TGGACCGCCGCTGTCTTGACCGCTCAGAACGAGGTCCGGCAGGCCCCTCCTCTGCCGTCGTATAAGAGCCTGAAGTTTGCGCCTCTTCCGGAGCTCAAGATTCCGGAACCGCTGACGCTCACCCTGCCCAACGGGATGAAGGTGTATCTGCTCGAAAACCACGAACTACCCGTGATCAGCGGTTTCGCGCTGGTCCGCACGGGTAACCTGTTCGACCCTCCCGATAAGCGCGGTCTCGCCGGCATCACGGGAGAAGTCCTGCGCGCAGGCGGAACCAAGGCCAAGACCGGGGACCAGATCGACGTTGAGCTCGAGAATATTGCGGCCTCGGTGGAAAGCCAGATTGGCGAATCCAGCGCCACTGTTTCATTCTCGGCTTTACGGGAGAACACCGGCGAAGTGCTCGCCATATTTAGAGAGCTATTGACCGCGCCGGAGTTCCGTCAGGACAAGCTGGACCTCGCCAAAACACAGGCTCGTAGCTCGATTGCCCGGCGGAACGATGATCCCAATGGAATCGCTTCGCGCGAATTCGCCAACATTTTGTATGGCAGAAACACTCCCTATGGTTGGGAAATCGAATATGCCGACATCGATAACATCCAGCGTCAGGATCTGGTCAAATTCTACCAACGTTATTACTTTCCCGCCAACATCACGCTTGCCATTTATGGTGATTTCTCCACCGAAGCGATGAAAGACAAGCTCACCAGGTCATTCGCGGAGTGGAACGCGAAACAGCCGCCCGTCCCGAAGTTCCCGGAGCTGCAAAAGCTGCCTGTTCCCGGCGTCTTTCTGGCCTCGAAAGAAGACACCACACAGACATTTTTTGAGGTCGGCCATTTGGGAGGCGTCCTCAGCGATAAAGATTATCCGGCGTTGGAAGTCGCGGCCGACATTTTAGGCGGCGGTTTTTCCAGCCGCCTGTTTCAGAGGATTCGCACCAAGCTGGGTTACGCTTACAGCGTCAGCTCGGCATGGGGTGCCGGGTTCGACCATCCTGGACTGTTTCAAATTACCGGCAGTACTCAATCCATGCACACTGTCGATACTCTGAAGGCGATCCGGGAGGAACTCGAGCGGATTCGAACAACGCCGGTGACCGACGAGGAATTGAAGACAGCCAAAGATACTGTACTCAACGGTTTTGTGTTTCTGTTCGACCGCCCTAGTAAGACTTTGAACAGGCTGGTCTTATACGACTACTACGGTTATCCCAAAGATTTTGTCTTCCGCTATCAAAAAGGGATCGAAGCGGTGAACAAGCAGGATGTCTTGCGAGTGGCGCAGAGATACATGCGTCCGGAGGATTTGACGGTCGTCGCCGTCGGAAATCCTGGCGAGTTCAAAACACCGATCACTGAATTAGGCCTGAAAGTACAACCGATTGATCTGAAAATTCCCGAGCCGAATAAGCCAGTCACAAAGGCCGATTCCGCCACGCTCGAGAAAGGGAAACAATTACTTGTGCGAATGCAACAGGCATTAGGCGGCGCGAGCAAACTTGCCGAAGTAAAGGATATCGACTACCAGGCGACAGTAACAATCCAGGCTGGCGGGGCCGGCATGAGCGTCAAACAACATAATTCCTTTCTGCTGCCATCCTCGTTGCGGCAGGACATTGAGGCGCCCTTTGGCAAACAGTCAGTCTACTTCGACGGCAAAGAGGGATGGGTTGCATCCCCACAGGGCACGCAGAACCTTCCGCCGCCTGTAATCAATCAGGTAAAGGGGGAATTGTTCCGGGAATTGTTCGGCCTCGCGTTGAGCGATCGTGATCCGAACCGCGGTGTGAATGCTATCGCCGGCGCGTCGCTCGAAATCTCCGATAAGCAGGGTGACAGCGTGACGATCCAGTTAGACCCTACTGGTCTCCCGCAAAGCCTGTCATACAGCAGCTCGGGGCAGGCAGGTCCGATGAAAGTTGAGGAAACCTATTCTGACTGGCGCGACGTCAACGGACTTAAGGCGCCATTCAAAATTACGATCCTGCAGGATGGGAAGAAGTTTGCCGATGCCGCCATACAGAACTATAAGATCAACTCCGGTCTTACGCCCGGACAGTTAAGCAAAAAACCATGAAGGTACGACCATTTGCAGCCTGCGCGGGCTTTCTCATTTCGATGCTTCTCCCGCTCCAGGCTGAAACCAACCTCGAGCGCGGCAAGCGCATCATCGATGAGTGCGTGGCCGCGCTGGGCGGAGATAAATTTCTGAATATGGATGACCGCCTGGAAGAGGGACGTGCTTACTCTTTTTACCGCGAGCAATTGAATGGGCTTACCATCGCAAAAATATACACCCGTTATTTGCCCGGCGTAAAGGACACAGCCAACACGCTCGCGGTGCGGGAACGCGAATTCTTCGGGAAGAAGGACGAGAGCAGCGTGCTCTTCCTGCAGGACGAGGCCTTTGACATCAACTTCCGCGGCGCGCGGCCGATCGTATCGGAGCAGTTTGCCAGATACAAGGAAACGACCCTCCGCAATATTCTGTACATTTTGCGTATACGTCTGCATGAGCCCGGCATGGTTTTCGAATCGCGTGGCGCCGACGTCCTGTCGAATCGCGCCGTCGAGATTTTAGATGTTGCGGACGTTCAGAATCGGGTGACAACGGTCTACTTCGATCGCATTACGAAGCTGCCGGTCCGCCAGATTTTTCTGCGCCGCAACACGGAGACCAAGGAGAAGGACGAGGAAGTTACCGAGTTCTCCAAATACCGCGACATCGGCGGCGTCCAGTGGCCCTTCGCAATTCACCGTGAGCGCAATGGCGAAAAGACCTACGAGATGTATTCGGAAACGGGCGAGGTCAACAAAAAAACGTCCGGCGATCTGTTCGTGCTCCCGTCCACAATCAAACTTTTGAAGAAAGTAGCACAGGCATTCTTGCCTGTGTGGTTCTTAGAAGCGTAATTCGACCATGGCGAGCGGGCCGCCAGGCAGGCAGTAGCCGGCTGACGGCATGCCTTGGGGGGGGGGGGGGGGGGGGGGGGGGGGGGGGGGGGGGTGTTTGTGTGGGGGGAGGGGAAAAAACAGTTTCCCCACGCCCGAAAAGAAAACC
>JBPCOQ010000073.1:0-25130 GCA_051000095.1 Bryobacteraceae bacterium
AGCAAAGTTGGTGAGATTTCCGCAGCCGTGACGCTATCCGTGCCTGTTGTTGAGCGCACAAACATCTCGTACGAGCGGTAGGCGGCCATTGCCTGGAATACCTGATTCCTCCCCTCTATGCACCTGATGTAAGCCCACGGCACGATAGGCTGCTGCTCACCCTCGCGGGATGAAGCCTCTAAGCCGACAAGTGCTCCGGGATCGGCGAATGGAAGTGGCCGCAGTATCGTACAATACGTGACGCTGAAGATGATAGTGGTACACGCGAAAGCAGGTAGCATAAGGCCGTTGCAGGATCAGGATTGGTAATCATGTTGAAAAATCCCCTTGGCAGGCTGAATGCCAGGCTGAATGCCCGCCCCACCAAGGTTCGCAAGCCCTGCTTATCGGCTTGTGTAAACCACTCTCCCGTCGAACACCGTCATCACCACGCGGGTTTTCTCGATCCGCCCCGGGTCGATCGTCAGAATATCGTCCGACAGCACCGCAAGATCCGCGAGTTTGCCCGGCTTAATCGACCCTTTGATCTTCTCGTCGAAGCTGGCGTAGGCCGACCCCAGCGTGTACGCCCGGATCGCTTCGGCCACCGGGATCTTCTGCTCCGGGACCCAGCCGTTCGGATGTTTCCCGTCCAGCGTGCGCCGCGTCGTTGCGCCGTAAATACCCATCAGGGGCTCCATTGGTGCTACGCCCCAATCCGAGCCGAATGCCAACACGGCGCCTGCATCCAGCAAAGAGCGGAAGGCATAGGTTCCTTTTGCACGCTCGGGTCCGATCCGTTTCTCGGCCCACCGGCCATCGTCGATGGCATGATACGGCTGCATGGACGCGATCACGTGCAGCTTCGCAAAGCGCGGAATGTCCTCGGCACGTAGATGCTGCGCATGCTCGATTCGAAAGCGCCGGTCGCGCGCGCCGTTGGTCCGCTCCGCTTCTTCGAACATGTTCAGGATCAGGTGATTCGCCTTGTCGCCGATCGCATGAATCGCCACCTGTAAGCCTGCGCGGTCAGCGTCTACGATGTGCTCCCGCATCTTACGCTCCGGAATCATCTCGGCATTGGCTAATCCACTCGTTTGGGGAGCGTCCAAATACGGCTCGTAGAACAGGGCGGTGGTTGAGCCGAGCGATCCGTCGGCAAACCCTTTCAGCCCACCGATGTGGAGCGTCTCGCCGCCGAACGCCGCGAGTATTCCGATGTCCGCCTGCCGTTTCCAACTTGACAGCGGCTGATGCGCCGAAATGCGCACGGTCAGCTCACCTCGCCGCAGTAGCTTCTGATAGACGCGCAGCACCTCGGGCGAAGCCGACATATCCTGGACGCTGGTCACGCCATTAGCATTTGCATATCGCATGGCCGCCTGGACCGCGGCGGCAATCTGCTCGTCACCCGGTTCCGGAATCACTCGATCCACGGCGTCCGTCGCGGCGTCTTTCAGAACACCCGTCGGCTCGCCGTGCTCGTCGCGGACAATCGTGCCGCCGGGCGGATCGGGGGTTTCTCGCGTAATGCCGGCTATTTTCAAAGCCTGGGAATTCGCGAGCGACATATGGCCGTCCAGCCGGCTTACAAACACCGGGTGATCTCCGGTCACTGCGTCAATGAGCTGACGAGTGGGCAGGCGGGCCGGGGTCCAGTTTTCATGGTCCCAGTCCCCGCCCAAAACCCAGCGGCCGGAGGGCAGCCTTGCCGCGAAGGCGCGGATGCGATCCCGAAACTCCGCCTCGCTCCTGGCGTCGCGGAGCTGTACGCCGGCGAGGTTCAATCCTCCCGAATAGAAGTGCACATGCGCATCGTTGAATCCGGGCACCACGCGCTTGCCGCCGAGATCGACGACGCGCGTTCCAGGACCTGCCCACTTCCGAATTTCAACCGTGGAACCCACGGCTACGATCCGCGATGCCAGACAGGCCACCGCCTCGACTTCTGGTTGAGCCGGGTTTTCCGTCCAGATCTTGCCATTAACAAGGATCAGATCCGCGGCGGGCTGACCGGATAATAGAGTGGCCATGGCAAGCGATGCCAGGAAGATCGAAAGTGTGTTACGCCGCATCCTTTTTCGTCGATGGGCAGGCTGAATGCCCAATGTCACTAGTGATTCCGATCGAAGGGGCGTTTAGTCGCACCCCCTGAAAGGCGGAGTGGAATAGGCGCTTTCGCCTGTTCTCCAAAAAAACACGGGCAGGCGAAACCGCCTGCTCCACTCTTAGAAGTCCAGCTTTAGGCCCAGTTGGATGACTCGTGCCGATTCACCTGTTTGAACTATGGATTGGGTGCTGGGCGGCGCCACCGTGGCGCAGCAGGTCTGCGCGAAGACGGACGACTGAATACTCGGCGAACCGACCGATGCCGATACCGGATTGTCGAAATTCGGATGGTTCAGAACGTTGAACGCCTCGGCCCGGAACTGTAGCCTCACGCGCTCTGTGATGCTGAAGCGTTTAATGAGACTGAGATCCAGATTCCAGTAGGCGGCTGCGCGGAAGATGTTGCGGCCCGCGCCGTCCGCTCCTGGCGCCGGGATCGCAAACGAATTGACGCTGTCGAACACCACCGGCCCGGCAACTCCCGCCGTGTCGTGATAGTGCACAGGCGGTGGTGTCGCTCCGGCGATGTCGGCCCGCGAAACGTGCGAGAAGTTAGCGGTTCTGATCCCGCTGGTGACGCTGAACGGCTCGCCGCTCATGTGCGTGTAGAGGCCATTCAGACTCCAGCCGCCAATGGTCTGGCTCACAACACCAGGCGCGGAGCCGAGGAATCGCTGGCCTTTGCCGAACGGGAAATCGTAGACGAAATTGGTCGTGACCACATGCGGACGATCGAAATCGGACAAAGCGCGTTCATTGCGCCAGGTACGGATGTCGGCAGGTGCGCGCGAGGTTGTGGTGCTGAGTCCACCGCCGGAAGAAGCGCCGACCGGGTCCACCGACTGGTCGTCAATCGATTTGCTGTAGGTGTAAGCGAGGCCGAACAGCAACCCGGCGCTGAAGCGCTTGCGGACCGTCAATTGGAACGAGTGATAGTAGGAGTCGCCGCCCGAATCGAGGTAGGTAATGGTGCTGAACTGCTGATTCGGCCGGAGGTGGGCCGCGAGCGTAGTTTGCTCGATGCGGCCGGCGAAATTGCCGGCTCCATTTTGCGAAATATCCGTAAGAGTCGTGCTGGAGTTGACGAACGCGCTGTTCACGATTCCTTGGGTCACAATCGGAACCGGCTTGCCTACTCCGCCCGGACATCCGCTGCCGTCCGGGTTGCATTTGGCGGCCACATTCTGCTGCATGATCAGGAACGACGGCAGGATAGGCTCGGCGTTGATCTGATTCACGTCGTAAGCGCGCTGCAGGCGCAGGCCGCGCTTTCCGATGTATCCGGCCTGCGCCACAAAGCCGCCTGGCAGTTCCCGCTGGATGTTGAAGTTCCATTCGTGCACGGTAGGAAGCTTGAAGTTCTGATCGAATACGGTCAACGAAGGAGCGCTGGTGAGCAACTGGACCGGAGGGGCCAGGAAGGAGCCGGGTTTCGTAGTCGGCGGCGCAAGTTGCACCGGAAAGCCCTGCGCGATCCGAACATCCGGAACGGACTGGCACCCGGGGGTGGTCGAGCCGCCAGGAACGGAATTGCACTGCAGGGTCAGTCCCGGCACTTTGCCCGCCGCTGCCGTCACTTCAAAGGACCCGAGCGGATCGAACGAAATGCCCCAACCCGCCCGAAACACGGTCTTCTGGCTTCCGCCGGGCGCCCACGCGATACCAAGCCTGGGGCCGATCGCATTCAAACTGTTGTTCTGATACCAGCGGTCAGCATGCACAAAGGAGACGTTGGAAGAGCCTACGATCGGGCTGCTCGGCACATACACGCGGCCGCCGGACTCACTGGGAGCCAGGTTAATTTCCCAGCGCGCTCCGTAGTTGATCACCAGGTTCCGGGTGGCTCGCCACTCGTCCTGGAAATAAAAATCGTACTGCTTGATGCGGACACCCTCATCCCACAACGTGACAGCGTTTCCCGAAAGGAATGGCAGATATCCATTCGATGTTAGATCGCCCAAAAACACCTGTCCCAGCCGGGAGGGAATGCCAAGAACGTCATTGATGGCGCCGAGCAAACGTGTATTGTCGGTGCTGTTGATGCCCGCCGCTGAAGAACTGGCCAGCGATGGCGTAGTGAAGCCGGCGGGCGGACGCGTGGTCGCGCTGAACTGCAACGACGGAGTCACGTTAATGCCGCCGGGCTGGCCGCGTTGATCGTTGTGCTCGTAGAGCCGGATATTGGCTCCCAGGCGAAAGATATGGGAACTTTTGACGATACTCAGATTATCGATAAGCTGCGGCGTTGTCACCGCGCGGAATGTCCGCGGCGTGTTGATGTATGGCAAGGACGCGTTGGCGAAAGCATAGGGCGGCGCATTGGGATAAGCTGGATTCGCTTCGCCTTGCGTGAAGAGGAAAATAAATCGCGAGAAGCCGGTCGTAAGCTCATTCACCACTCGCGGCGAGAACACGTGGCGGTAGCTGATGGCCAGGTTCTTGGTGGTCCGAAACACCTCGCCTTCCGGCGGAAATCCCGGGAAGACCTGCGGGCGGCCATTCAGCGGGTCGCCTTGCAAGGTGTTGTAGCTTCCCTGCAGCCAACGGACAAATAAATTGTTGTTTTCGTTAAAATTATGATCCACCCGGTACATGAAATTCGGCCCGCGAAACTGAGTGGGCGGATTCCACAAATAGGTGGCTGTGTTCAATCCGTCACCCGCCGAGCTATAGTTGTTCGGAAGTGGATAGCTCGCAAATAATTTCGCAATCGTGGGGTCTACACCAATGCCTTTGGGATCGTTGGCCGCGAAGTTGTAGCTGGCCACGCAGCGGACATCGCTTGGACTTGCGCAGTTCCGTACTCCGGGAGCGAGCGCGCCAGTGTGCGGGTCCACCAGTAAGGGCGAGTTCTTGGTAATGGTCTGGCCATTGATCACGAACGGATTCTTCGGGTCGGTGACAAAGTATCGATAGATCCCGGCGCGGGCGGTAGGCGTGTAGATAGCGGGAAATGATCCAAATGCCTGGTCAATGGGCTGGCTGAAATTGATCTTCTGGTCGGACCAGCTAAAGAAGAAGAATGTCTTGTTGCGGACGATCGGGCCGCTGAACTGCGCGCCATATTGGTTCATCTTTATGATTTTTTTGGGTGTGCCCTGCGCATTGGAAAAGAATTCGCTGGAATTCAGATCCGTGTTGCGGAAGAACTCAAAGAGCGTGCCATGGAATGCATTCTGTCCGCTGCGCGTCGCGACATTGATATTGGCTCCGCTGTTCCGGCCTTCTTCGGCGGTCGGGTTGCTGGTGGTGACCTTATACTCCTGAATGTTGTCCGGCGTGAGCCGGTACAGATTGGCCAACGGGTTGGGAACCGTGGACTCATTCGCTTCGATGCCGTCAATAGTGACATTGAAAGCCCGGTCGCGCGAGCCATTCACGCTGATGCCGGAACCTACGCCGCCCGCCGAGCGCTGCACCACGCCGGGCTCCAGCACAAGAAGATTGAGCGGATTGCGGCCGTTGAGAGGAAGATCCTTGATCGCCTTTTCGCTGACCACGTTTCCGATCGCCGCGTTCTCCGTCTGGACCGCGACGGCTGTCGCTTCGACGTTGACCACTTCGGCGGCTTGGCCCACTTCGAGCGCGAAGTCCACTGTCAGAGGCGTCCCGACGACGAGCTGGTTGCCGGTCCTTTTGACGGTCTTAAAGCCGGTGATGTCGGCGGTTATGGTGTAGGAGCCAACCGGCATCGCCGGAAATGCATACAGGCCGGTGTTCGTTGTAGTCTGCCGGTATGTAACGCCGGTAGCTTCGTTCGTGGCGGTGACGTTCGCGCCCGGAACAACCGCGCCCGTGCTGTCGTGCACCGTGCCGGTGATTTCGGAAGTGGAGACTTGAGCCAGCGCGAGACAGCAGGCGCAGAGGAAGAGCAATACTGTTCGTGTCATACGGAACCCCTTATGGAAAGCAATCATAGCAAACGTGCCGCATGCTTGTTTCTGAGTGGAGCAGGACTTTGTGGTAAGGCCCGAGTGGATCAGCGTGGAGCAGGTCCCCGACCTGCTCGCCGGAGGCGGTTGTAGGGATTCGCCACTGGAACGCGAGCCGGCCGGAGACCTGCTCCACATTTTTGCAAAGACGTAAGTTATTGAAAAGTTTTTGGTTCCGCTTAAGTAAGCGGCCTTGGGCGGTTTCGCCTGCCGGCGTTTTTTAGGGAGGACAGGCGAAAACGCCCGCTCCACTCAGGAGCTGGCGGTAGGTCCGATGGAAAAATCCGTCGGTCATGCCTGCGATGTAGTCGCACACGGCGCGCTGGACCGGCAGCTCGGCGGAGGTCTCGCGATAGTCGTCGGGCAGCGCTTCGGGATGACGTATCAAGTGTTCGAATAACTCGCCGATCATTCTTGAAGATTCGTTGCGTTCGTTCACGAGCGCGGTCGAGTAGTAAACGTAGTGATGCAAAAACTGCTTCAACTGGCGGGTGGCCGCCTGGCTGGCTGCCGTGAAGGACGCGAGGCGGTGAGGGTGTTCCGGAACCTGTTCCCAAGTCTGGATTTCGGCCTGTTCCGCCGCCTCCATCGTTCCTTGTACCAGGCCCGAAACCAGCCAATCAATCAGCCCGCGTAACACTTCCAGGAACTGAACACGCTCCGGGGCGCCTGGAAACTGGCCCTCGATCTGTCCATACATTTCGTCGAAATGCGGGACCGCTTGCCGGAGATCCGCAATCGTGAACAGCCGCGCGGCCCAGCCGTCATCCAGGTCCGCCGTGTTGTACGCGATCTCGTCGGCCAGATCGATCAATTGCGCCTCCAGGGGAGGGCGCAAGCCTGGCCGGTACTCGTCTAAGTCCGCACTTTCGCCCTTCGCGAAATCGTGTGAGTGCTTGACGATCCCTTCGCGCACCTCAAACGTGAGATTCAAGCCGGGGAAGCGGGCATAGCGGCTCTCGAACGATTCAACGATTCGGAGCGCATGCAGGTTATGATCGAAGCGCTCGCCGAAGCGGCGCATCTGGCGGTCCAGCTCCTGCTCGCCGGCATGCGCAAAGGGAGGGTGCCCAACGTCATGGACCAACGCCAGAGATTCGGTCAAGTCCTCATCCAGCTCCAACACCGCCGCCACGGTACGGGCGATCTGCGACACCTCAATGGTATGTGTCAGCCGGTTTCGAAAGTGGTCCGAGATCCCGGACGTGAAGACCTGCGTCTTGTTTTCGAGCCGGCGAAACGCGCGCGCATGGATGATGCGGTCCCGGTCGCGCTGGAATTCATTTCGATACGGGTGAGGAAGCTCCGGATAGCGCCGGCCCAGACTGCGCTCCACCGGAAATCGCAGCCTGCCGAGCCGGGTCACTTCGGCTGGATATCGCTCAGCGCAGTCAGCGCCGCGCGGCTCACCGCGGAACGCTCACTGGCACGCAGCGGCTCCAGGAGCTTGCGGGCCTCTTGCGGCTTAGCCGGGCCCATCAGGCGGGCCAGCGCGATGGTCGCTTCTTCTTTGGAGACAAATACGGTGGGCTTGTCGATTACGGAACGAATCAGTTTTTCACCCTCCGCCTCTTTGCCTTGCGAGTTGTAGATCTGCGCCAGAGAAAGCTTCGCGAGCGAGGCATAACCCGCATTGCCCGAGTCAGCCACCACTTTGAATCGCCGCTCGGATTCCTGAATGTCGCCCTTATCGGCGGCGGCCGTTGCCAGAAAGTACTGGGCGATGTCGCCCTCCTCCGTCCCCGGATATCGAACGGTGAGCTCCGTGAAAGCCTTGTTCGCGGCCTGCATTTTTTCCGCGTTGGTGGAATACGACTGGATGAACTCGTTTCCGGGCTGGCCGACGTTCGCGTTCTGAATCCGAAACGCCTTGGCGAGTAGTTCCTGCCGCAGCGCATGCTGATGTTCCCGGTAAAGGTAGACACCCACCAGAACCACCGCTAACGCGGCCGCGATACTGACCCAACGAATTAGCTGACGGCGATGCTCGCTAACGTAATCGACACTGTGCTGAACCTCGAGCGCAAACCGATCGCTCTTCAGTTCCTTACGGGTAAGCCTATCCAATTGAGAACCTCGACGTGGGGAAACTTGAGTTTATCACAGTGACCAGGCGCGGGTCAGGCGCGGGCCGCCGCGTACTGCTCCAATTCGGATTTCGGCGCCGTGATCAGCGTTTTTTCGATGTCTTCGCCGGTATTGATCATGTGCTTCAAATGCAAAGCGGCTAATTTCAGACACCACGGATCTGTGAGCGCGTGGCCGGTCTTCTTGCTAAGCTCCAGCAGGTCGGGATGGCGCAGAGCAATTACGCGCTCCTGTTTCGGCTCGTCTATGGTGGACACTTCAAATTTGACGTCCACGGTGTCGGCGTGGCGAATGGAGATGCCCGTCTGCAGCCAGCGGAACTCCACTTGCCACATTCGGCCAAACGGATCGGGCCCGGCTTCGAACCAGCGGTAACTCATCTAATGCGATTGTGGCACAGGCATTCTTGCCTGTTTGTATGGGCGCGGGATCGCCCACCAAAGGCGATGAAAAGCAGTGAGTAGAGTAGGCGGTTTCGCCTGCTCGGCAGGCCAACGGCCTGCTCCACTCTACCTCGCACTACGGGAGGGTTTTCGAGAGTGTGTGGGTTTGAGGCCAACGTGCAACACAGACACAAATGCGCTTGCGCACGATGCGTGTCTGTACTACTAAATCTTCGTTTCTTTGCGCGACCCGACGATTTCGCAACTGTAGCGCAGAGAGTCTTGCTGTCTACGTCCAGCCGCGGTTGCAGGCGACCCAAACACCGGGTCGCCCGGCAGGGCAAAGCCCGACCGCCTGCGCCACAGTTTGCGGCAAAGCCGCGCTGTGTTACTCGATCAGAAGGTGTTTTTGCGTCCTACTAGGGACAGGAACTCATCCCGGGTCTCCTTGCGCTCACGAAACCCTCCCAGCATGGCGCTGGTGATGGTGCCGGAATGCTGCTTCTCCACGCCCCGCATCATCATGCAGAAGTGGCGGGCTTCGCAAATCACACCCACGCCTCTCGGCTGGAGCACTTCCTGCAGAGTCTGAGCGACCTGACGCGTCAGCCTCTCTTGCAATTGCAGCCGCCGGGCGAACGCGTCCACGATCCGGGGAATCTTGCTCAACCCGATCACTTTTTTGCGTGGTAGATAGGCCACGTGCATCATGCCGAAAAAGGGCAGCAGATGATGCTCGCACATGCTGAAGAACTCGATGTCTTTCACGATCACCATTTCGTCGCATTCGTGGGTGAACAGAGCGCCGTTTACCAGTTCGTTTACGTCTACTTCGTAACCGCTGGTCAGAAAACGCAGCGCCTTTTCGGCGCGCTCAGGCGTGCGTACCAGGCCTTCGCGGCCAGGGTCCTCCCCAATCTTGCCAAGAATCTTCCGCATCATCGACGAGATCGACTCATCCTCGGACTGCGAGGGCATGACGGTCAAAACCGCGTTATCGCTCTTCATGCTTTTAGCTCAAATGAATTTTTTCTGGTCTCGCGCAAATGCACCAGGTCAAGCGCGGGCCATTCTCCCGGAAAAGAGCGCTTCCAATTGACGTTCAAGCGCTTTTCAATCGTCTTCAGAATATTTTCAGATGTCGGCACCACGGTTTGAAACTCGCTTACGTCCAGATTCAAGTTCTTATGTTCGAAGGCGTCGAGAACACAGCTTCGCACCAGTGAGTCAAGGACGGCCGGGTTGGCAACCCGCCCGGAATTCGCATCGATAGGACCTCGCAGGCTAACCTCGAGAACATAGTCGTGTCCATGGCCATACGGATTGTTGCACTTGCCGTACAGCTCGCGATTGGCGGATTCGGTCAGCGCCTCGGAATGCAAGCGGTGCGACGCGGAAAACCGGAAACGGCGGGTCAGACGGATCATCTCTCTTCACCCGCATAATCCACGTAGAGATCTTCGGTCTCAAACAGGCGCACGTTGTGCAACCGGGCTGGACCAATTGCGAACCAGGGCTCCAGGCGGCTCCAGATCTCGACCGCGACGTTCTCGGCCGTCGGCACTATTCGATCGAATGGGCGAACTTCGTGATTCAGAAACCTGTGGTCCATCGGCTCTACCACCGCTTCGTTGAGAATTTGTTTCAGGTTCTTCAGATCGAAGACCATCCCGGTAACGGGGTCCGGCTCACCGCTGAGCGTCACTTCCACCACGTAGTTGTGGCCATGACCATTTGGATTGGCCGCCGCTCCATACAGGGTGCGGTTTTGTTCCGCCGATAATTTAGGCTGAGCGCAAATATGAGATGCCGAAAATTCAACGCGCCTGGTCACTAACATATCTATCCTCTAATGGGATGCTCTAAAATAAGATCTGGATGCCCAAATTCACAACCGACAAAGCTATTGTAGGGCTGATTGGCGTGCTGCTGATCGCGCTAGGATGGGTGATCGTGCGGTCCATGCAGGACACCGTGGTCGCGGCAGGCGACCGCGCCCCCGATTTTGCGATCACAACGGAGAAAGGATTGCGCATGACGCCCACCAACTTCGGCGGACGGGTCCTGGTGCTGGTTTTCTATGCGGCATGGTGCCCTCCGTGCGTCGAGGAGACGCCGTCGCTCGAGCAGTTCACACGAACGCTCGCTGGTTCGGGTGTGGTGGTTCTTGGTGTTAGCGTGGACCGCAATGAGAAGCTTTACAATAACTTGCTCAAGCGGTATCAAGTCACCTACCAAACAGCGCGCGATCCGGAGGCCAACATTGCCGCTGAGTACGGCACTTACAAGTATCCCGAGACGTATATCATTGACAGCAGCGGCAAAGTGGCCCAGAAGATCATCGGCCCGCGTGACTGGATGGATCCGGAACTGATCAACTACGTGAAATCGCTGCTGTAGCTACCGCTCAAAGCCCTTTCCAAACACCGGTCAAATCAGCCACAAATCCATTCACCGGCCCTTCTCCAGCCAGCTCGGCTATTGCCAGCAGACGCTCCGGTTCGCGGTGCGGCCTATAAATCCAAACTGCTTGGCGTTTGCCATCCACAAGCCAGCCAAGCTGCACGCCATTGGCGGTCCACTGCTCCATTTTCGATTGGGCGGGTCTTAGCCGGTCGCTCGGGGATAAAACTTCAATCACGAAGTCGGGAGCGATCGGCGGGAATTTCTTGCGCTGTTGTTGATCAAGAGTCGCGAGTTTCTCGTTGGAGACAAAGGCAGCGTCGGGGGAGTAAGCCGCTCCATCGGGTAAAATAAACTCCGCGCTCGAATCCGCGACGATCCCTCGTTTGGCTCTCTTGTTCCACTTGAAAAGCTGGTGGCACAGGTCGGCGCTTTGGTTGGAAGACTCCAAGCCGGCTGGTGGCACGATGATGATCTCTCCGCCCGAGGTGCGTTCGAAACGGACTTCGGGATTCGCCATACAGAACTCGAAATATTCGTCGTCCGTCAGCCTTTGGCCGGAATCGAAGGTGAGCTTGGCAGGCCGTTCCAGTTCCGGAAGCTCGATACGCATAGGCTGCCTTTAGTATAGTATCCGAATCAGAACGTGATGCCGACCAGGAATTCGGCCTGGTTTTGATTCGACGAGAGGCTGCCGTTGCTGGGAGCTAGATCGATGTTCTTGTTGGTCCAGCGTGTATAGCGGATCTCCGGCGCGATGCGGATGATGAGCGCCTTGATCTCGATGCCGCCGCCGATCGTAAATCCGGCGGTTCCGGCGCGGGGCCGGTCCAAGAAGTGTCCGGGATCGCTCACGTGATTGAAGGACGGCCCCGCATCCACGAAAGGGTGCAGCACCGGGGCAACCGAGAAGCGGTATTTCGCCAGGATCGGGAACTCCCAGTGGTTGACAGTGCCGCCGATATTGTAGCGGCGATAGAGAGCGTCGGCTTCGAGACCTAAGTGAAAGGGGAGATGCAGCTCAACGGTAGGTCCGAAGATGAAGCGTGATGTGTCGTGGGAGAAGGTGACGAAGGAGAGCCTAGGTCTTCCGTCTTCAACGAATGCTTCGTTCAGTGGAGCGCCGACGCGGACGCCAAACGAGATTGGCTGAGCGGAGAGGGCGACCGTGCAGAATGCGAACAGGAGTAGAGCTTTCATATACACAGCGTGGCACAGGCATTCGTGCCTGTGTTGGTTTTTCCCACAGCGCTAGCCTCGCGACTTCTCTTCATTCGCGCGTCAACGTTTCAAAACTCACGCGACTTCAAACGCAACACAGGCAAGAATGCCCGTGCCTGGACTTCGTGTCAGCCGGGCGGCTGGATGCGACGCCGGAGAAACTCTCGATACCGAGACCACGGCCCCAAACTTCAGCACGCAGTTGATGCACAAGGCGTTGGATAGAGAGGCGCGAAGGTTTTGTATCGTCAGCCCATTTCGGTTGTAGGCGCAATCCATCACGGAATCGTCTCATCGCAGAAGTTTAGTGCGCCTGCCACATGATGTTCTGGCGGCGTTTAAAGCGCAGCGCCACAGCAAAGACGGCGGCCGCGTGTTTCCATCAGAGCCGGGTCTGGCGTAAAGCATAAGCTGGGATCTTTGCGAATGCAGCCGATGCAGGTAGTGTGGGCGGAATGTTCTTGAGAACGGTCAAGTTGGTATAGCCGCCACGCTTGCGCGCGTAACCGCATCGAAGGCCAGTATCAAAGTGCGTTCCTTGCCGCCCAAATCGCGATCCAGATCTTGGCGAAGTTGAGTGATCTGCTGTAAGGCGCGCGGACTGATGCGGGGAACCGCGAGAGTCTTTGCGGTATTGCGCCAGATCGCCGGGGGAAGCTTTGCGGGAGGGCTTCTGGGGCGTGGGAGCGTGGAGAAACGCAAAGGGGGTCATCCGGTAAGAGCCGTCTTGGAGGGCATAGCGGCGGAACAATCACCCAGCGGCAACGCAAATTTCTAAAATTACGGTATTGAATTAGATGCGCAAGAAAGTGGGTCGTATCTAGCAGCGATCCGGGGTGAGAATAGTATTATCAAAAGTCATGCCATATCTGGCTATTGGTTAGGCTCATTGGCGTGACGGCATCGGTAAATAATCAAGACACACCGGGATAGGCGGAAAGAATCAGGGCGCCCGAGTGCCCGGCGGTCAACAAATACAGCGTCCAGTACAAAAATAGTTGCGGTCAGACAGCCGATCAATGTAGCGCGCGAGAGAGATAGCCAGCGCGCTACAATTTGACAGTGTGTGCGAAGCCTCGTCGCAGATCAAGCCCATGGATAGTTATAATTCTTGTCGCGATCTCCGTTCAAGCCTTTCAGTCCGGTTGCCGCAATAGTCCAAAGTACAGGTTGCCAGCACAGGCCCGAAATAAGTGCAATTCGCCCTTTGTATCTTCGGCTCCCTTTCTCGATTTAGGCGATTCCACCGCCGGTGATCACATTATCCAAGGCGTGCTGGGAGAGCGCGGAAATTGGCGCTGGACGCTCGATCATGCTGTTCTCGTTTTTTCCTTGAACGGAAGCCTGAACTGGGAACTGCGAACGCGATTTTCGGTCACCGAAGAAACGTTCAGCAGAACGGGGCCTCTAACGATGTCCTTCTCGATCAATCACAAGCTAATTGCAACGGAGACTGTCAACGAGCCAGGCGAGCGGGTCTTCACTTGTCTGGTGCCGAAAGGAGTAATCCAGTCCGGCGAGCTGACTGAAGTTATGGTCGATACCGAACCGTCTTGGATATCGCCAAAAGACGGAGCGAAGCTCGCATTTTTATTACAATCGATCGGGTTTGTGTCTAAAGCGTGAAACACGCGGCCTATATCGTCTGCGGGGGCCTTTTCACTGGACTCGTTACTTACACGACCGGAAGATTGATCCTTTCGCGAATGCGCTGTCCCCTGAATCGAGCCGAGCAAGTGTTTTTCTCGTTTATGATCGGCGCGGCATCCCTCAGTACTGCGGTTTTCGCCTTGTCGGTCCTGCACTTGGCCTACACGGGAGTTTTCTTAGCGGTTGGAATTGCACTCATCGGGCTTGCCGTGCGCTTCACAGAGGCTCAGGCTCCATGCGAAACTTCGCCGCTTCCGAACAGTTGTAGAATCGCTCTCGCTCTCACGCTTGTTTCATTCGGATCATGGTACGCCATAGCGGCGTTATTGCCGGAAGTGAGCCCCGATGGCGCTACATATCACATGGGATTCGTCTCGGAATATTATCAAGCGCACCGGTTGATTCCAATTACAACCTCGATCTATGCCAGCTTTCCGGGAGCTGTAGAGATGCTCTTTCTGTTCGCCTTTTCGATCGGGAAGCATTCGGCGGCATCTCTCGTGCATTTATCTTTTTTGTTTTGTCTCGTGGCGGGCCTAATTGGCTTTGGTGTACGATTCGGCTACCCTTATGGAGCGACTCTGGCTTCCATATTGGTCTTTGCCAGTCCGGTCGCCGCAAAAGACGCGACCGTTGCCTACGTGGACGTGGCCACAGCAGCGTCGGTCTTCGCGGCTGTGTATGCGGCAATGCTCTGGTGTGAGACGGGCCATAGACGTTTACTCGCGTGTGCGGGACTTCTATCGGGATTTGCGTTTGCATCAAAGTACACCGGCATTACTGCTGTCATCTTCTGCATTGGGACAGTCATATTTAGCGCTCGCAGCCACCGCTTTGAGGGTGCCGTGATCCTAGCGGCGGCCGCGCTCGCTATCGCAGGTCCGTGGCTCCTGAAAAACTGGATTGTTGTGGGCAACCCGGTATCGCCTTTTCTAAATCGCGTATTTCCCAACAAATATGTCGATTCAGGTTTTGAAGTGGAATATACCCGTATGCTTCGCCATCCCAATAACGTCTCCTATAGCGAAATCCCAATCGAACTTACTGTCCGCGGTGGCCGCCTTACGGGATTGATCGGGCCGGCGTTCCTCTTCGCGCCCCTTGCGCTAGGCGCGGCCCTTGTACCGCTCGGCAGAAAGGTCCTCCTCGCCGCGGGGCTGATGCTGATTGCGTACAGCGGCAATCTAGGGGCTCGTTTCGTGATTCCGGCGCTACCGTTCATTGGACTGGCGATGGGAATTGCGTTAGAACGCTGGCGATGGCCGGCTCTGGTGCTGGCTTTGGTCCAGGCTTTCACTTGCTGGCCGCAAGTTGTTCCGTCTTATTGTGACCAGTACGCTTGGGGGCTGGACAGCCCGCTCGATTATCGGTCTGCGCTCCGGCTTCGCCCGGAGGAGGATTTTCTGAAGGACTCGCTCGGATCGAGTTACGAAATGGGAAAACTCCTGGACACAGTTGTTCCGGCAGACGAACCCGTTTTTTCGCTTGGTCCATTTCAGCGGGCCTATCATCATCATTCGATCATCGTTGCCTACGAATCGGCCTTCGGCAATCGCGTATCTGATACTCTGTGGACGGCAATGTATTTGGGGATGCAGCCCAGGTGGAGACAGTTGAGGAGATTTCAACCGGTATCTACCAAGGCGATAAGACTTAAGCCGGCCAAGGACTCAATGGATAACGCCTGGGCTATTACGGAACTCCGATTCTACAACAACGGCAAGGGACTGCAGCGTTCGCGGGATTGGCGTATATCGGCGCGGCCGAGCTATTGGGACATAGGTTCGGCTTTCGATTCCAACCCTGTGACGCGGTGGTCTACGCGCGGCCCTTACCAGCGAGACACGTTTGTTCAAGTGGAATTCGGGGATTTACAACATCTCGATTCTCTAGCTCTCGAAAGCGGCGGCGAGCCGGTGAGAATTCCCGTAAATATCGAGACGATGACATCGGATGGAGCTTGGGCGGCCATCGAGAGCCGGGGAGAAATAGAGGATTTCATCGTTTGTCCTGGAGATCTTCGGCCGATTGCTAGCTCTGTGCTTCTCTCGCGCGGCATGAAATGGCTCCTAATCTCCGGCCATGAACAAGGTGCCAAGGATTTCGCTTTAAATAGTGCTGCTTGGGGTGTCCGCCGAAGAGCTTTGCTCGGTGAGTACAGCCTCTATGAGGTGGCCGGTAGCCGGTAGTAACAGCATGGCGAATCGAACTGCGTTAATCACTGGCGCCAGCCGGGGTATCGGCAAGGCCTGCGCTCTGGCACTGTCGGCCTCCGGCGCGAGAGTGGCTCTCTGCGCGCGGGATGCCGGCCAGTTGGAAGAGCTCGCTGGGCACATCCGAGCGCAAGGGCAAGAGGCGCTTGCTGCGGCTATGGATCTGTCGAATGCAGATTCCATCAAGGAAACCATCGCGAAAGTAGCAAAGGATTTTGGCCGCGTCGATATTCTCGTCAACAACGCTGGCATCGCCAAGGACGGCCTGGCCATACGCATGAAGAAGGACGACTGGGACCTGGTGATCTCCACCAATCTGACCGGCGCGTTTCTGATGTGCCAGCAGGTGCTGCAAGGCATGATGCGCGAGCGATGGGGCCGCATCATCAATATCTCGTCGGTGGTGGGTGAAATGGGAAACGCGGGCCAAGCCAATTACGCTGCATCCAAGGCTGGGCTGATCGGGCTAACAAAGGCGCTCGCTCAGGAGATGGGCAGCCGCAACATCACCGTGAATGCGATCGCTCCCGGCTTCGTTGAAACCGGCATGACGCACGGCCTTTCACAAGAGCTGAAGGAAAAAATGCTCGCCAACATTCCGCTGAAGCGAATCGGCCGCCCCGAAGACGTTGCCGCTGCTGTCGTATTCCTGGCGAGCGAAGGCGCTTCTTACATCACCGGTCACGTACTGGACGTAAACGGCGGCCTGTATATGTAATGGCTACTCGCTACGAAGCGCTTCCAGCGGGTCAATTTTAGTCGCGCGCCGGCCGGGGATCACCGCTGCCAGCCCCGCCACCACCAGGAGCAGAGCGCACACCGACGCAAACGTCAGCCCGTCCGCGGGCGTCACGTTGTACAGCATCGAGCGGAACGCGCGCAACGCCAGCATAGCGACGCCGGCTCCTACAATCAGGGCGATTCCGAGAGAACGCCCCGCTTCGCCCAGCACATGCGCCAAAACCTGCCGCGGCTGGGCGCCGAGCGCCATGCGAAGCCCGATCTCCTTGGTCCGTGCAGTGACCGCCAGCATCACAAGGCCATACAACCCGACCGCCGCCGACAGCAATGCGCTCAACGCAAATACCGTCAGCAATTGCGCGTTCAGGCGCGGCTGATCGAGCGCGCGGTCCATCGCTTCCGCCAGGGTGGACGCGCCAAAGACAGCTCGCTGTGACGCGATGTTCTTTACTACCTGGCGCACGGAATTCATAATCTGGCGCGGGCCGCCAAAACCGGCCACGACGTATTCCGGATCGGGCCAAGCTCCGGGCCGGATACACACGTACAGATACGGCACCGCCGGAGTGCTCAACGCATCTTCCTTGACATCATCCACCACGCCCACAATTTCGGCTGGGGGCAAGCCACTGCTTACGCCCCATGAGATGTGGCGGCCAACCACGTTCGCCCCGCCGGCGGCCGTGATGAACCGGCGATTCACCAGAACGTTGGACGTGCCCTGGCGATCTACCCGGAAGGCCGGACAAGTTGCCCCTTGCAGCAAAGGGATCTGCAGGGCGCGCAAATAACCTTGAGTCACACTGCGCGTTCCCACCGTGATCTGCCCGTCGTCGCCCACCCCCGGCAATCCTTCTACCGAGATCTGCTGGCGCAGCGTCGCACCGGAAGCTGGCAGGAAATTCGTGATCCCCGCCGCCCGCACGCCGGGTAATTGCTCGAGTTGCGCGACGATTTGTTGCTGCATGAGACCGAGCTTGCCGCGGTCCTCGCCCCACTCTGCGCCCACATGAAACGTGATTGCATCGGCTGTACTGAAACCCGGCTGCACCCGGCTGAGGTTGTAATAGCTTCGAAGCAGCAGTCCCGCGCCAGCCAGCAGCATCACCGTGATCGTGAATTGCGCGGACACGAGAATCTGTTGAAACAAGCGCCCGCCCAGTTGCGCGCGGCCGCCACGAGCCAGCACCGGGTTCAGCTCGCGACGCGTGATCTGCAATGCGGGCGTCAAGCCGAAGATCAGCGCGGCGATGGCTGTTACGGCCGTGGTGAACAGCACCACTTTCCAATCGAATCGCACCTCCTGCATGCGCGGCAGGTCCGCGAACAGGCGAGACAGCGCACGCGAACCCCACACCGCCAGAAGCAATCCTAATGTCCCGCCGCCGGCGCCCAGGATTGCCACTTCGCGCATCACGACGCCGACGATCTGCATTCTCTTTGCACCCAGCGATCCGCGGATCGCGAGCTCGCGTTCGCGCCGCTGCAACTGGCCAAGCATCAGACCAGCGACGTTCGCGCAGACGATCAACAGCAATAGTGCGGCGGCCGCGAACATCACGTAGAGCGGCCGGCGCGTGGCTCCCAGCCGCTGGCCTTTGAGATCGCTCACCAGGACGGACCAGCCTTTGTCGGTCTTGGGAAACTGCTCGCCCAGGCGCTGCTGCACGCGCTGCAAATCCGCCCGGCCTTGCGCAATGGTAACGCCGGGCTTCAGCCGTCCTAGGCCGGAGTAGAAGCGCGCCTCGCGTATCCGCATCAAGTCTGGATCGAGTTGCGCGGGCAGCCAGATCTCAATGGCAGGGGACGCGAACTCTTTGGGCATGACCCCCACGATCGTGTAGCCGCTGCCGGCGAGCACCAGCCTTTGCCCGATCGCGCCGGAATTGCGATTGTAACGGCGCGTCCACAAGCCCTCGCTGATCACCGCAGTCTTGGGCCCTCCAAACTTGTCCTCCTCGGGCCGAAAGACGCGTCCCAACAGCGGAGGCATCCCGTAGACACCGAAAAAACCGGGAGCCACGCGCCGCCCCGCCAGCCGCTCCGGTTCAGCACGGCTGGTGTCGGTGACGTTCTCGGCGTACGACCCGGAAATCGACTGGAACGCCAAGCAGAGCCGGTTCCAGTCCTCCAGGCGCACGGGCGCGATCAGGCTCTCGCGATCGTTCTTGGCTTGGTTCGCTTCGAGAAGCTGGACAATCCGATCCGGATCCGGATAGGGTAGCGGTTTCAGCAGAACGGCATCGACGACAGAGAACAAAGCCGAGTTCGCGCCGATTCCGAATGCCAGCACCAGAATTGTGGTGAGTGCAAAAGCAGGCCGGCGAAGCAGCGCACGCACGGCAGGGGTCCAGTTCGGCATACGCGTGAGACGACGTACCTGCTGTTCGGTTAGCCGGCAACCCACACAGACTGGAAAGTCTGTGCTACACAGACTGGAGAGTGTGTATTCCTGGGACTAGAAAATCAATTTCAGCGCAAACTGGATCTGCCGTGACGGATATGTTGTCCGGATCGTCCCGAACGCGGCGCTAGTGCTAATCGCGGTCGGCAAGCCGAAATTCGTGTGGTTTAGCACGTTGAAGAACTCCGACCGGAATTGCAGCGCAATTCCTTCGCGGATGCGAAAGTTTTTGTTCGCGGCCAAGTCCCATTGCTCCAGGCCCGGCGCGCGAAACGCGTCGCGGCCTGCGTTGCCAAACGGCGCGCTCGCCGGAGGAGTGGTAAACGTGTATCCGGCAAAGTAATTGTTGATCATCGTAGATCTATCCGGGTGCGAAGAACTGCCGCTTACGTTGGGGCGCTGAATCGCCTGGCCACGGTAATCCTGGGTCAGTCCAGTCACATCGTTCGCCGCCGACGGTCCATAGGAAACGTCGATCGGCGTGCCCGTGTTCGCGGTGTTGATCGAGTTGACTTCCCATCCGCCCGCCACTGCGTCCAGCACGGCGTTCATATTGGAGCCGAACCGGCGCCCCCTGCCAAACGGTAGCTGGTAAACAACGCTGGTCACGTTGATGAACTTGACATCGAAGCTGGTCAGTCCCTTTTCGTGGGCGAGATCATGGATGTTCTGAGGGTTGGCAACGTAGTAGCCGGCGTAAGATTCCAATGCCTGCTCGGAATCGCCTAGCGCTTTCGACCAGGTGAACGAATTCAGAAAGTATAGGCCGCCGCTCACTCGATGCTCAAAACGCGCGGAAAGGCCGTTGTAGGTATTCGAGCCCGCGGGATCGAGCCAGGTGATCGGACCGAACGCTTGATCCGGCCGGCGCGCCTGGACGCCCAGAGTCTGTCCCGGCAAGTTCGGAACAGCCTGGTTGTAATCCGCGATGATCGGCAGCCGTGTGGTATGGTTCCCGTTGTAGGCCACTTCCAGCACGGTATTTCTGGTCAGCTCTTGCTGGATCGAGAAGAACCACGATTGGGTCCTCGGCCACCGGGTGTCCGCCGAAATGTAGTCGATGTTCGAAGCGAGCGGCTTAAAATTCGCCGGGTTGGCGATGCCTGTTGTAAAGCTGTTCTGGGTAGTCAGGAACGTGGAAGGCACTGGCCCTCCAGCGGGAATGGATTGGGTCAGGATTCCGAAAAGGGCCAGCGGAGCATTAATGCCCTCCTGCGCGCTTCCAGGCCGGTTAAAGAACGAGTAGCTGATGCCATAACCGCCTCTGACAACCGTTTTCGAAAGCACGCTGTATGCGAAGCCGAGGCGAGGTCCAAAGTCTCTGTAATCGGGATGAATCAGGGAGCGGTTATAGAGACTGCCACCGGTCGCCTTGACCAAAGAATTCGTTGCCGGATCGAAGTTGGTCCAGTTGTTGTCCCGCTCCCATAGAGGCGTTGCAAATTCCCAACGCAGCCCCAGGTTCAGCGTCAGCTTCGACGTCACGCGAAAGTCGTCCTGCACATACAGCGAGTGGACGTGCTGGCGCAGGTTCGTGACAAAGTTGTTGCCAAGCTGAATCGTGCTCGGAAGGCCGAACATGAAGTCCGCCAGGTTGTAGCTGGTGGCGTCCGCCGGGATCGTACACCCGGCCGCCTGTCCTAATTGCGCGCAGGTCGGTTTGCTGAATTGTCCCGAGTACGTATCGGCGCCGTAAAGCGGGTTCACATCCAAAACCTCCGTTCGGATGGCGACCAGTTCGTAGCCTGCTTTCACAGAGTGCCGGCCTCGGATCCACGAATAGTTCAGCTTGGGATTAAAGGATGTCGGGTTCTGAAACTGCGGATTGCTGGCCTGACGGCCAAACGCGCTGAACCCGGCGACGCCTTGCGTATTCAATCCGCCGGTGAGGCTGGGTGATGTTGGCAATCCCTGGATGCCATAAAGATCCAGGAGACTGGGGCCACCCAGCAGGGGAGGAACTTTTCCGGCCAGCACATGAGTGAAGCCGAAGCGGGCTTCCAACAGCGATGCTGGCGTAACAGACCAGGTATATCCGATGGCGGCCTGTTGTTGAACGGCATGGATATACCCGTTGCCGCCTCCGCCCGAGGGTCCGGAGAGATCCGGTTGATAATACTGCAGATCTTTGCGCTGGCTGAAGCGCAGGAACGAGCTCATTCGGTCATTGACTTGATAGTCGAGCTTGGCGTCGTACTTGTCGCTATAATCCCGAACCAGCAGCAGTGCCTCGTCGTTATTGGCTCGGCCAGGACCGTTCGGAGCAGGCAGGCCGCCCAACACGGACGCGGCGAACGGGTTCAGTTGTGAGACGGGGATCTGCGTGCCCGCGCGATACAGGACACCGGTTAAAGGATTGACGACGCTGACCGGCAGACCTCCGGACCGGTCGCTAAGGGTCGGAATCGAATCGAAGTTCAAATAGCGCTGCAATTGACGGAAACCCTCGTAGTCGCCGAAGAAAAACAACTTGTTCTTGATAATCGGGCCGCCGATCGTGACGCCGAACTGGTTTCGCTGCAGCGCCGGCTTTTGGAATACCGCCGGGCTGAAGGTGAAGCCGGCCGCGTTGAGATCCGTGTTGCGTAGAAATTCATAGGCCGTGCCATGGAACCGGTTTGTTCCCGAACGCAGAGCGGTGTTGATGACTCCGCCGCCCACCCGGCCGTATTCCGCGCTGAAGTTGCTGGTGATCACTTTGAACTCGGTAATGGCGTCGGGCGAGGGCTGGACCACCTGGCTCGAGTAGCCCTGGTTGCTGGGCGAATAGGCGTTGTTATCCAGGCCATCCAGCAGAAAGTTGTTATAAGTGCTGCGCATGCCGTTCACATTAAAGGCGCCCTCGCGAGGTGTACCGGACGCGGAAAAAAGAACCGACATGGGCGATTTATGGACGTTGGTGGAAAGCAGAGCCAGATCGGAGTAATTTCGCCCGTTGAGTGGCAGCTCGACGATCTGTTGCGTGCTGATGACCTGTCCGTGTTCGCTGGAGTCGGTCTCGAGCGGCGCCGCTGCGCCGGTGACCTGCACCGATTCAGTGATCTGGCCGATCTGCATCGTGAGATCGACTCGCTGCCGCGCGCCCACGTCCACCTGGATATTCGATGCCACTGCCTTCGAGAAACCGGCGGCCTCCGCGGTTACTGTGTACTTGCCCACGCGAACGTTCGGAAAGGTAAAATTGCCGGACTCGTCCGGCGTTGCCTTTGCAAGAGCGCCAGTGTCCTGATTGAGCAGCGTTACCGAAGCCTGCGCGACCGGAGCCCCCGAGCCGTCACGAATCGTGCCGAGAACGTCCGCGGTCTCAAATTGAGCAAACGCAGGAGAAACAATCAACAGTAGTAAAATCAGCGAGATGAACAAGACGTGGCGATGCATTTAATAACCCCTTGGTGAAGGATACCACTTCAAAATCAACAAAGCCTGAGAAGGATTGCGCTCGCCCGCAACCTAATCCTAGTAGGAGGCATTCATGTTCATTAGTTGCCCGGGTTGCGGATCGAAAGACGTGCGGTGCTCGCGGAACAACGGAATTCTGTGGTCCGTTCTGCGGCGAATGGCCTTATCGCCATATCGCTGCCGAAGCTGCCGGAGACGCTTCTTCCGTTCCGTGCCGGAAGTCGGCATGCAAAGATCGAAGCACCGGCTACGACGCTTTGGTTTCGCCGCCGGCGCGTAACACAGGCATTCCTGCCTGTGTTGCTCTTAGATCATAAAATCCCGCTGCATCGCGTACTTCACCAGTCCGGCGACATCGTGAATACCCAGCTTATGCATGAGGCTGGAACGATACGTATCGATCGTCTTGGGGCTAAGGGCCAGCCGCGCTGCTACATCTTTCGGGCGATCGCCTTGAATCAAAAGCTCGAAAACCTGAAACTCACGCGGGCTCAAAGTGTCGAACGGGTCTTCTGGAATTGGTTTCTCGCGCGCCAGGAAAATCTCGTCCATATTGAGGGACGGCGAAATGTAAACGCCGCCCCCGAGCATTTGGTCAATACTGTCGAGCAGGTGTTTCGAGGGTCCCGATTTGAGTAGGAACGCGTTAACTCCTCCGCGCAAGGCTTCGAGCACGGTTTTGCGGTCGCTCCGGGTGGAAAGCACTCCAATTCTGGTAGGTAGGCGGCAGACTTTTGCCTGGCGTATGACTTCGATCGGGTGAAGGCCGGGAAGGTTGATGTCAAGTATGGCTATATCCGGCTGCAATTGCTGTATCAGCGTGAGCGCGGCCCATCCATCCGCGCACTGTCCCACAACGTTGTGGCGGCATGTGGAGAGGCAGATGGCTGCCAGGCCCTCCCTCATCAATGTTAGTGCATCGCCCAATACCAAACGGGCACAGGCGTCCCGGGGAACTGCCGCACCCGTAGCCGTAGATCGAGGTAGGGCGAATCTGGGCGCCGCTGCCACTTCTCCTCCGAAAACAGCCGCTAGAATACCGCTTCTAGTTAAAGTGAATCGAAGGCCGGATTTATCTCACTCGGAAATTAAGAGAAGCTGCGCACCGCGGCCGCTTCGTCGTCGAAAACCTCGAAAACCGTGTACAACTTGGTGATTTGCAACAGGTCTTTCACACGCTTGCTGAGGCCCAGTAATTTCAATTGGCCTCCATGGTTTGTAACCGTAGTGAAACCGGACACCATTTCGCCGATGCCAGAGCTGTCGATATAGGACACATCGCTCAGATTCAGCAGTAACTTTTTGTCCCCCTTGGTTGCCAAATCGCGTACCACGTCACGGAAGGCGCTGGCGCCTTCTCCCAGGGTGATTCTGCCAGCGGCATCGATAACGGTCACGTCGCCCACCTGGCGGGTAGTCAGTTTTACACTCACAATAAATCCTCCTCCAATAATCTGCCGAATCTGCTAGCTGGCTTTCGCCAGGTACTTCACCATTCGAACTTCCGTACCTGACGGCTGCCGCCGCCGAACCTGAAACTCGTCAACGAATGCCTGAATCAGCAGCAGCCCTCGTCCGGATTGCCGTAATAAATTCTCTTCCGCGAGCGGATCCGGAAGAGAGTCCAGATCGAAACCCTCGCCCTCATCTTCGATCACCACTGTAAGATGATCGCTCGCCTTTGAAACCGTGAGGTGCACTTTTTTACGAGCATTGTAGCGGTTGCCGTGCGCTACGGCATTCACCATCGATTCGCGCACCGCCATTCCCAGGGCGTGCATTTCGTCGTCATCGAACCCGATTTCCCTGGCAACGTTCAGGACTGCCGTTTCCGCGGTATCCACGCTCTCCAGCGTAGAATCGAGCAGCGTCTCCACACTCTGGATCTCGCCGCTTTGGTTGTCCGCCATATGTTCTTATGCAGGCCGCAGCGTGGCCAAGTCGAATGATTACAGTAGAATACTCCGGCAGGCAAAGTCAAGGACGAGCGGCTGCCTTTCCAGCAGCCAGTCGTAACGCACCGACCAATCCCAATTACCGGGCGCTGACCACCGCGCTCCCGATCAATGACGTACGGCCCCACAAAAC
The DNA here is from genome assembly GCA_051000095.1 of Bryobacteraceae bacterium. Taxonomy (GTDB): domain Bacteria; phylum Acidobacteriota; class Terriglobia; order Bryobacterales; family Bryobacteraceae; genus JBBSHP01. The sequence continues at coordinate 24,611 of JBPCOQ010000073.1, forward strand.
CTCCCTGTTTTCCGGGCTGGCCGAGGCTCAAATCACGCTGCACCGAACCACCCAGCGCAACTGGAAACGGAGGTAGTCGTCCGTTGACACCCCTCGCCGCGATCCGGCTTCAAGGTTAAGGACCTGGTCCGCAAACTCGGCCTCCCGTGATGTAGCACAGCGCGGCTTTGCCGCAAACTGTGGGGCAGGCGGTCGGGCTTTGCCGCCTGCCGGGCGACCCGGTGTTTGGGTCGCCTGCAACCCCGGCTGGACGCAGACAGCACGACAGCACGACTGTCCGCGCTACAGTTGCGAAATCGTCGCGCCGCGCAAAGAAACGAAGAGTTAGTAGCACGTGCTTCGCGAGGGCGACGGGACCGTCGCAAGTATCGGAAACTTGGATGGCGACCTTCTGGTCGCCCGGTAGGCGAAACCGCCTGCTCCACTCACCGGGTTTCAGGAGAGCGGGGGTGCCGCGATGCGGCTCCATGCGGAAGAGGAACTTTGTCCGAGCCCGTTGGCTCATGTTGCCAGCCTTGGG
>JBPCOQ010000133.1:0-7157 GCA_051000095.1 Bryobacteraceae bacterium
CGGTTTTCCGGGATCGCGCATTCCTCCGCGACTTCGTAAACGGCGTTGTCCTTCAACCGCGTCACGAAATGGACCTCCTCGGCGGTCCACCGGGCGAACAGCTTGTAGTCGGCGTAGCCCCTGTCCACTGCCGGAACAATTATAGGGGGGCTTGTTTTTTTGATCAACTCAGGTCAAAAGCTGTTTTGGACAAGAGTGTTATTGTTCACGCCCGGCCCGAAGTAACCGTGCACCACCCGGACGCCCGGCTCGAAGCTGCCGAAGCTGACGAGTTGTTCGGGGTGCTGGACCGGGAGCATTTTGACGATCACCGCGTTCATCATGCTGAACATCGCCGTGTTGGCGCCAATCCCAAGATCCAGTGGGGCAGGTGATCTCGTCACCTGCCGGACGACTGCCGGACGACCGAAGGTCGCCTAGCCGCAAATCCATCACCTTGACACGCCTAAGTGCCTCTCGATCGCTTTCCTCAATCTGGCAAGCGCCTGCCTCGCAGACACTTCGGAATTCGGCCGCTCAAACGCGGGTGCGGCGATCTGAGCATAACGCTGCGCCAGGCTGTAATCCCATAGCTTCGACGCAATCTCTCCTTGAGCAAGAGCAATACTCGCGTCGACCGTAGAATCGCCGTTTAATTGGGCAACCGCTTTCGCATCGATATTCCGCAGCAGCTCGGATGCTTCATCCAACCTGTTCACGTCGATCAGGCAGGTTGCCAGCGCATAAGAACATCCTCCGGTAATTCCGGCCCGCGGACCAAATGCCTGTTTAGCCTCTTGAAACGCCTTGCGCGCGTTCCGCTCACCTTCTAAATACCGGCCTGCCCGGCATTGTGATAACGCGGCATCCGAAAGCATTGCGATTGAAAAAAACGATACCGGGCCCTGCTTCCGAACCGCGAGATTGTAGACTGTAAGATCGTCTCGTATCGCCTCATCCCACATACCGAGAGATCCCTCCGATGCCGCGCGCATTCCCAATAAATTCAGCGTGAGTTCGTGGTCTTCTCCTAATTTCCTGACCAAGCCAGGATAGATCAGATTGGCTTCTTTGATAGCATCGGCGTATTTGCCTTGAATCAGCAGAGCCTGCGAGAGCTTGATGCGGATTCGTAAAACATTGAGACCGTCTGGGCCGCCCGCCTTTGAAAAAGCCTCAACCAGCTCTCGAAACAGCGACTCCGCTTTCGCCCCATCGCCGAGACGAATGTACGAGAACCCAAGCGTATCCTTTATCCGCAAGCGTGCGGCTTCATCAAAGGATGAAATCGCCTCGGCTCGCTGCAGCGCGCCTGAGAAGTTCTCGTTTGCCGAGCGAGCGTCATTCCCGATGATTGCGATTACTCCGCGAGTTGACAGCAGCCAGACCGCCAGATCCTCTCTCGGTTTGCTAATTCTGGAAATCGATGTTTCCGCCTCGCGGAGAATCGACTTAGCCAGTGCCAGGGAACCCCGCTCATAACTCCTGGCCTCCATGGCGGCTCGTTGCAAGCTGACCAGCGCCGCGTCCTCCGATAACGGTCCCTCGCCTCGCTTGAACAGATCGTTCGCGCGGCCGTATTCCTGCCGCGCTCGCGGAAATTCGGACCGGTTGTCAAAAGCTTTGGCTAAGGTTTGGTGCAGCCGGGCCGCCACCACCGGTTCATCCCTGAATTGCACGTCGATGCGAGGCGACGCTTGACTTACGACTTCGACAAACGATTCATTGGCCGCTCCGCTCCTGAATGGGTCGCTTCGAGCGAGCAGATCGTCCGAGAGGAACCGGTTCACCGCCGTCGCGATCGCCGTCTCCCGGTTGGCGTGATCGCGGGCTTTTGCCAATCGCAACGTGAAGAAGGCTAGCATGCCTGCAATCAGCGTTAACATAAGGGCCGATGCTCCAACCACCCGCCGGTTCCGTCTCACGAATTTGCCCGCCCGGTAGCCGAGGGTGTCCCGGCGGGTCTTTAAAGGCTCACCTTTCAGGTAGTGATCGATGTCCTGCATCAATTCCACGACCGATGGGTATCTCCTCCGTGCATCTTTTTTCATGGCCCTCAGGCACAGCACATCCAGATCGTTCCAAGCTGTCTTGTTGGGCCGCGTACTTGCCGCGGTTGAAGGCTTTTCCGGTTCCGCTCGCTGGTGATAATAATCTCAGCTTCGACAGGCGTGCATTCCTCGAAATCAAAGGGAGGCTTCTGAGCGAGCAACTCGTAGAGGATGACGCCCAGCGTGTAAACATCCGTGTAGACTCCCACCGGTTCACGGCGAAGCTGTTCCGGCGCCGCGTAGGCTCGCGTGAATCGTAATTCAGTCTGCGTCTGGCTTCCCGCCTCGTCCAGATTTTCCAATTGCTTCGCGATACCGAAATCCAGCAGCTTGGGTGTCCCGTCCTCCTTGATGAAAATATTGGAAGGCTTCAGATCGCGGTGCACCACCAAACGGCTGTGCGCATATTGGACGGCTTCGCACACCGAATAAAAAAGCCGCAGCCGCTCTTCCACCGAACACTTCCGCTCGCGGCAGTACTCATCGAGGGGTTTGCCTTCCACGTACTCCATTACGAAATAGGGTGTTCCGTTCGGGTGAACGCCGGCTTCATAGAGCCGCGCAATATAGGAATGCTCCAGTCGACCGAGGGTCTTGATCTCACGCGTAAAGCGTTCTCGAAGACCCGGCTCCGCCCACTCGTGGCGCAGGGATTTGATGGCCACCCAACGGTCGGCCGCCTCGTTCTTCGCGAGGAAGACCTCCCCCATGCCGCCTTTGCCAATTAGCCTCTCGATTCGGTACGGTCCGAAGTCTTCAAAACGGATTGGCTCGGGGAGACTGTCAAGCATGCGCTTTGCAACTTCAAAGGCGTCGGAGTCTAGTATCGATCCGCTCTGGCCGTCGTCGCTCTGGCTGCTCATCCGGCCTTACCCAGCCACGCCTTGGCCTCGCGCCATTCGCGTTCCACCATGGTCGAAGAAAGGTTAAGCGCCGCGGCGGTTTCCTCCACTGTCATTCCCAGATAGAATCGGCAGTCGACAATCTGGCCCTGGCGTGGATTTTCGCGCTTCAGGTCTTCAAGCAGCCCCGCCACAGTCAGCGCATCCTCCACCGATACGGCCGTCTTTTCAGGCAAACCGGCCGGTGCGCGCTTTTGAGCGCTCTTTCGCCGCGCCGCGTCGATCAGAATTTGGCGCATCGCATTCGCGAAAATCGCAATCGCCTCATCGTAGGGAGTAGCACAGGCATTCTTGCCTGTGTTGCACTTTGACAGGAAATCCGGTGGGTCTTTGAGCAGCTTCAAATACGCCTCATGGACCAACGCGGTGGGATTCAGCGTCGGGTTTGCACCATTCCACCGGACACGGGAAGCCAATTGCCGTATTTTTTTATAAAGCCGGCTAAACAGCTCATCCAGCGCGCGTCTTTGTTCCTCAGTCGGTCTCGGCATGACGGCTTTTTCCGCTAATTTCCGTATTCATTAGAGGAGATCACAATATGAACACTTTCCGCAAGATCCCGAATACATGGCGGCGCGCCGCATCCGTGGTTGCTTTCACGTCCGCGTGGGTGACACTCGCGCACGCGCAAACGCCGCCGTATTCGCTGTTCCAATATTCAACCTTGACTGCTTCCGCTAACATAATCACCGCGACGCGGGTCCCGATTGTTAACGCCGCCGGGGCAACGACCTACGTGAATATCACCGTGCAGTTTGAGGTGGATTCCGACGGCAACCTGACGATCTCCTCCGGTTACCCGCAGGTGGTCGCGGCGCCGGTTCTCCTGGTGTCGACCTTCAAGGCGGGAAAATATGTGGGCCCGGGCACCATTTATAAGGGAGATTTTGTCATTGCCGTCAGCGGTCCGGGTGTTACAGTTGGCGGGGCCACCGAGTGGTCGCTCGCCGCGCCAACCGGCGGCGACGTCAACACCTATCCCGGCAGCGCCACCTGGTACGTTGGGCCAGTCGAGAGCAGTCCATTGGCGGCGCGGCTGAAGAAAGCCGGTATTACATCCACCGCCTGGAGCTATGGTATCGGCGGCTCCCAATGGGGTCTTCCTTGGGCGGCCAACACCCTCATCGGGGTGAGCCAAATCGGGAACACGCTCACCGTCGTGAGCTTCACTAACGGTAACGGCGATCAAAGCGAGCCGGTAGACCAGATCACCTATACGCTCGCGCCCTAGCGAGCATTCACTCCGGATATCTCAATGAGACTTATAGCGTTTCTGCTCTCGTTTGCCTGGACCAACGCGCACGCCCAGGACTGGAAAGCCTCCCTTCAACAGACACTGGAGTCGCGCTATACGCTCACCAAACTGACCGCCGACCGCGCCGGCATCGGCGCCGCCGGGGCCGTTGTTGTCCTCGAGAAAGACAATTTGGCGATGGGCGCGTCGTCTACTCCCATCGTCGTTCCAAACACCTACAAGGACGGGAAAATCACGCAGGGTCTTTTTGGCAAGATCAACCGGCTTCCCGGGTTGATGGAAAACAAGACCTTCGGGACGGGTGACAAGCTCCTGGTTACACGCATCGATGTCAGGGAGGATGGCGTGGTCTTCGAGTTACTCAGCGATTCCCCAGACGGCCCGCTTTATAGATCGAGCCTTCGATTCCCCTTAGCGAAGAGTTCCCCACCCGCTCCCGACCGGGTGGAGCAGGTGGTTGCTCAGGTACTTAAAGTGGACGCCGCGGCGGAGACCGCCCAAACGTCGCCGAAGCTGCCACAGGTAAATCCGGAAGCCCCAATTGCCGGCACGCCCGCGCCGGACAATACGGGATGGGACCCGCGATACGGAAGAATGACTAGCGACGATCTGCGACGCATCAACAATGCGACGGTGCGCTTCGACCTGAACTATTTCCGCTTGAATCCGGCCGCTCTCGATCAGAAGCCGGTCATGCAGTACTTTATCGCGCTGAATAACTGCAACGATCTCAACATCGAGCGAGCGCTGTTCAACGAGCTGGATTACTCCGCGCTTGCCGCGTTCTACAAGTCGAAGGCGCCACAGATCTTGGCATCTTTGCCCAGAACCGTCAGCGACGTAGCTCTGTACCGGTATATCGGCGGACACCAGTCCGGAAATTGGATCCTCTGGTCGAAGTCGCTGACCCTGGGCGAGTACGATCCACGGCGAAAGGCCTTTCCCCTCAAATATCCTGGAAGGGATAGTGTAGAGATTCCAGACTCCCTTTCAACGGAAAACAAGGGTCGCGAGCTTGCCAAAGGCTGTCCAGCCGCTGCCAAGGCTGCCAGGGGCGTGAACTCGTATCTCCCTACCGCCTATGTCATTTCGTTGAAACCTGCCGTCTACAGAGAACTGCCGATGGAGGAAGACGCGGCCAGGAAGTACATTGATCGCGCTACCCCCCCGAGGAGTGTCTTTCTTGTGCTCGACGTGACAATACTTGACAGCCCGCCCAACATCTCACGCGCTAACAACAACACGATCAGTCAGGTGAGTTTTCGTGCGCAGACCGCAAGAATTCGAGTGATCGATGCAAGCACGGTAAAGCCACTTGGCACTTTGTTCGACGATCATAGCTTGCCCGCTGAGGTGCAGGTTGCGCAAGCGCCGCCTCCTCCGCCTGCCAAGCCCGCCGATCGCTGGGCTTTTGGAGACCACATGTACGAGATCCGCACCGCCGTGTATGTTTTCCTTGCGTCAGACGCGTGTGGTTGGCCCCTAACCGCCGAACAGAGCGCAAATCTGCGCGGATTTGTAGACCGGATGTCAACCAAAGGAAATTTTAACGAGAGATATCAGTACAATCTTGCGGACAGCAAAACGAAGAATACAATCAACGCCAACGGCAGGCATGGTTTTTGCGCCGACGCCGCGGAGCGTCGAAAGTTCGACCAGCTTGCCGCCACAATAGCGCCGCTTGGCCCCCTGGCGGCTCCCTCTTCAAGGTAGCCGGAAAACCCAGTCACAAAGATCTTCGCCCTTCATCTTTCACATTCCAATCCACTTACGAAAACCCGTCGCACCGCTCCCCGCCACCCCATGCTGAAATGGTCCCGGGTGTTGACACCCCCAAATTACTCCGAGGTCTATATATCTATTTCGAAACTCAAGCTGGCCGCCACCGCCAGAACGCGCTCTGCTCTACCGGGCCGCGCACCTCTGAGGGCAAACACCGCTCCTCTATCAACGCCTATCGCCATGGCCTCACCGGCCAGGTGGTCGTCCTGCCGCATGAGGACACGCTTGCGTAAACGCATGGAAGCTTACAAATCCTTTTGTCAGGATCTCTTCAGGATCTGGATCCGCAAAACGCTCTGGAGAAGCAGCTCGTCCAAACTCTCATCGACACCCAATGCGGAACGCACGTAAGCGTGGCTGCTCAATCGCTGCCATTCGCATGAGCACTCCCTATTCGCTCTCGGCCATTTCGGGAGGCTGCGGAAATTGAAACCGGCAACATTGAGACTCACTCGGCTTCAACCGCCGCGCGCCAGCTCTCCGGCAAAATGCAGGAGCTCGAGTGCCCAGCCGCCACGGGCAGCGCCTCTCCCGCCGCTTCCAAGCCACCTTGAAGCAACTCCTGGATCTGCAGGACCGCCGCCAGCAGACCGAGAGCGCGCAAATTTCCGATGCCGCCGAGGTCGCCAAGCTCCATAAAATGCAGGACAAACCTTACGACCCCGCCGAATTTGGGTTCGTTTTGAAAAATCCGCAAATCGAGGTCTACACCCGTCGCAGAGCGGCTATCGAACAGGCGGATCGCGAGCGAGAGCACGGCGGCCAGTGTGAAAACAGGAGACTTCACGAACAGGCGGAGAGCGTGGCGTAGATCCTGCCTGGGGTATAGACGATCCATCCCCATATTCGTTTCTGGCAGCCCTGTGCGAGCGGTCCATCACACCGACGCATTCAGGTGTCTCTCCGATCATTTCTTCAATCGGGCTAGTCTCCCTGCGTGGACGCAAAGCGGTTCAACATCCCGCTGGCAGCACCGCGATCGCTTGACCTGCCGGGTGTCGCCGCGTGCCCCTCCGGCCAGGCGAGTTGTCTGCGCTTCTCTGGAGTGGCTGGGATGACTACTAGCCCGTATTTCTCACCAGCTATTGGCAAAAGGCCGCCATTCATGGCATAACTGAGTTTCCACACAACAGTTAACGCCAAAAGAGAGGACGGCCTTCGCTATGACAGAGTGTAACCAATCCAGTT
>JBPCOQ010000161.1:0-6930 GCA_051000095.1 Bryobacteraceae bacterium
AGGATTCCGGATAAGGAACTCGCCCTGGTCAACCTCCATCGAGACTCATTTCATGGCGAGTGGAACTATGAAATCCGCCCAATCAGCGGCCCAAATGGATAGGTTATTGTCTAACAGACACTTAGTCATGAGGGTTTTGCTGGAGCACGGCGCCCATCCGAATTGTGTCACGAAGGAATCCACTGAAACCGGCGGTTTCATGCGAGACTGCCGGACCAAAGGCGAGACTCCGCTGCACCGTGCGGCGGCTTTCGGCGACGAAGAAACCGTGCAGCTTCTTCTCGATGCGGGCGCTCCCATTGACGCCAAGGACATGAACGGAGATTCTCCGCTCTCCTGGGCCAGTTGGTATTTGCGCCCGCCCTCAATTCTTAGAAAGCTCTGCTACGGGCACTTCCACATTCACCCGGATTATGGGGCCGGGATGCAAGCCAATCTGCTCGGCAAGCCTCATCTCTGAAGATTCGATCAGCTCAGTCACTCATACCGCAGCGCCACAACCGGGTCCACCCGCATCGCCCGCCGCGCGGGGACCACGCACGCGATCGTGGCCACCACGCACAATACCGCGGCCAGGGTGATAAACGTCAATGGGTCGGATGGCTTGACATGCACCAGCAGGCCTGACAAAACCCGGGTTGCGCCGAAGGCACCGGCTAGCCCCAACACCAACCCGATTGCGAACTGGCGCAGGCCCGTCAGCAATATCAGTCCGAGAATGTTCCCGCGGCTGGCGCCCAGTGCCATGCGAACCCCGATTTCCGGCGTGCGCTGCGTCACGCCGTACGCCATCACCGCATACAATCCAACGGATGCGAGAATCAGAGCGAATACCGCGAAAATAGAAAACAGCGTGCCAAACACGCGGAAGGGCCATCGAATCTGATCGAAAAACGCGTCCAAGGTGGAGGCTTGAAACACCGGCAAATCCTGATCGATGCTCTGCACCTGCCGGCGGAAGGTGGGGATCAACGCTTTGGGATCGCCATGAATGCGCGCAATCAGGCCGAATCCACTCATCGGTTGCAATTGATTGGGCAGATACACCAATGGATCGGATTCCAACCGGCTCGGATCGCCCTGCCGGATGTCGGAACAGAGGCCTACGATGGACAGCCAGCGTCGTTGCACGATGCCCCGGTTCGGCATCTCGAGGAGAACTCGTTTACCGATCGGGTCTTCGCCCGGATAGTATTTCGCGGCGAAGCGCTGATTCACGATGAGCGTTTCCTTGCCGGGCAGACCATCGGATCCGGTGAATTCCCTGCCGCGCAGCACAGGCTTTCCGATCACTCGAAAATAGTCCGGCGCAATCGTCAGGCCATCGACGGATGGCTTTTTCGCATTCTCGACGGGAGGCTTACCCTCCAGCTCGAATCGCCAACTTTCCACTCCGCCCATCGGAAAACGCGAAACTGCCGAGACGGCCTCCACGCCAGGCAGGGAGCTAAGCCTGGGCAACAAACGGTCGAGGAACTGCTGGCGATCCGTGGGCTTTGGGTATTTCGCATCGAGCAGATTCAAGCGCATCACCAGCAGTTTGTCCGCCGGCAGGAGAGAAGTCATTCCATAGAGCTCGTAAAAGCTGCGAATCATCAGGCCCGCGCCGATCAGAAGTACCAGCGACAACGCCATCTCCACCACAACCAGCGAGCTGGTGAAAAACCTCGCTCGCCCGCCACCCGCGCCGCGGCTCCCCTCTTTCAACGTCTCCGCGGGATTCAACTTGGACGCTTGCAAGGCAGGGAACAGGCCAAACAGAATTCCCGTGCCCACGCAAATCGCCGCCAGATACGCGAACACGGTGAAATCCATCGAGAAGTCGATCCAATATGGCTTGCCGACATCGGCCACCGCCAGAGCGAATCCTTTTACTCCCCAATAAGCGATAAACAATCCGAGGGCGCCGCCTGCCATTCCGAGCAGCACGCTTTCAACCAGAAGCTGACGCACAATTTGCCAGCGGCCGGCTCCCAAGGCAACGCGAATCGAGATCTCCTTCGACCGCGCGACGGAGCGGGCCAGCAGCAGGTTGCTCACGTTCGCGCAGGCCACCAGCAGCACGCAAGCTACGGCGCCTAACAACGTCCAAAAAACTAGCCGGATCTGGCCACCGTTGAACTCCTCGTTGAAGCTCTTCACTTGGGCGACGATTCCCTGATCTTCCGCCGGGTAGCTCTTTTGCAGGCGGCTCGAAACAATTGCCATCTCGGCGCGGGCATCGCCGAGCGACGCCTCGGGCGTCAGGCGAGCGAACGCATAGAGGGAGCGGAAATCACGCTTTTCGAGTTCCGCCGCGGGGACCAACGGTGTCCACAGATCCTGCGAGAGGGGGAACTTGAATCCTTTGGGCATCACGCCAATAATCGCGGTGGGCTTCTCGTTGACGCGAACGGTGCTGCCGAGTATATTCGGATCGCGGCCATAGCGGTTCTCCCAGATTCCGTTGCCAAGAATCACTACGTCGGGGGCTCCGGGCTTTTCGTCCGCCTGCATGAAATCACGCCCTAGAACGGGGGTGGCGCCAATTAGCGAAAAGGTATTCGCGGTGATCCGTCCTCCCGAGTAGCGCTCCGGAACGCCTCTTCGGTCGCTCAGGTTTATTTGCGAAAACTGGCAGGCGGCTATGCCCAGAAAGCTTTTCGATTGCGCTCTCCAATCGCGAAAGTCGGGATAGGACACGCCTACCCGCTCGCGCCCCTGGGAGGGTTGGGCGCACGGAATGACTACGATCCGGCTGGAATCCGGAAGAGGCAGGCCGCGGAAGAGGACCGCGTTGACCAGCGTGAAGACAGTGGTGTTCGCGCCGATACCCAGAGCCAGCGCGAGCACCACGACGATGGTGAACCCGCGATCTTTGGCAAGCGTTCGGCAGGCAAAGCGGAGGTCGTGCGGCGCCGGCATCTGTTCCTGGAAGACAGGGATATTATAAAGCTATCCATGAGGATCGTATTCGCACTCTTTTTCGCGATGACAACCTTACTGTCTCAAACCATTCCCGATCTCAATCAGCTTCAGAAGATGACGGACCGCTTTGTCAAGGCGGAGCTTCGAAGCGACACTCACCAGCTCCCGGCAGGGGACCAGCGCGCGCTGGTGAAGCTGATCCAGGCGTCGCAGTTGCTCGACCACATCTTCCTCCAGCAGTTGTGGAGCGGCAATTTAGGCTTATATACCGAATTGCAAAAAGACAAATCGCCGCTTGGCCAAGCCCGGATGCATTATTTCTGGATGAACAAGGGCCCCTGGTCCGATCTCGACGGCCACACTGCTTTTATGCCCGGTGTGCCGGCCCGCAAACCGTTAGGAGCCAATTTCTATCCGGAGGGAATGACCAAGGACGACTTCGAGACCTGGGCCGCCAAGCTGTCCAAGGAACAGCGCGAACAGGCCGAGGGATTTTTCACCGTCATTCGGAAGGACCCGGGCGGGCGGCTCAAGACCGTGCCGTTCAGCCAGGAGTACAAGCCGGATCTGGAGAAGGCCGCAGGTTTACTGCGTGAAGCCGCGGCGGCCACGGACAACGCATCGCTCCGGAAATTTCTGACGCTGCGAGCGGATGCGTTTCTATCAAACGACTATTACGCGAGCGATCTGGCTTGGATGGATCTCGACGCACCGATCGACATCACCATTGGTCCTTATGAGACCTACAACGACGAACTGCTGGGATACAAGGCCGGATACGAAGCCTACGTGAACTTGCGCGACGACCAGGAGACCGCCAAAATCGGGTTCTTTGGAAATCATCTGCAGGAGGTCGAAGACAATCTGCCGATCGATGCGCAATATCGCAATGCTAGATTAGGCGGACAGGCTCCCATTCGCGTGGTGAATGAAGTGTTCAGCGCCGGGGACGGCAATCACGGCGTGCAAACGGCCGCCTACAATCTGCCCAATGACGAGCGCGTGATCACGCAAAAGGGAAGCAAGCGCGTGATGCTGAAGAACGTGCAAGAGGCAAAGTTCAAGCAGACGCTGATCCCGATCTCGAAGCGCGTGCTTCCGCCCGCCAGCATGAGCGACGTGAGCTTCGATTCGTTCTTTACGCATATCGTGGCACATGAGATGACGCATGGAATCGGTCCGCACCAGATTAAGGTTTCGGGCCGCGCAACAACGCCGCGTCAGGAGTTGAAGGAGTTGTACAGTGCGATCGAAGAGGCCAAAGCCGACGTGACCGGTCTTTTCATGCTGCAGTACATGTTCGATCACAAGCTGATGCCGGGCGGCCCGGAGGCGGAGCGAAAGCTGTACACCACTTACCTTGCATCGTCGTTCCGGACGCTGCGATTCGGCGCGAACGACGCGCATGGCAAGGGAATGGCGGTTCAGTTCAACTACCTTATGGACCACGGAGCCTTTGTGGCAAAACCGGATGGAACATTTGCGGTGGACCCGGCCAAGATGAAAGCGGCGGTGCGCGATCTCGATCATGAACTACTCACCATCGAGGCGAAGGGTGACTATGCGGGAGCGAAGCACATGCTGGATGGATTGGGCCTGCTACGGCCCGTTCTGACGAAGGCGATGGATCGGCTCTCGGACATTCCGACCGATATCGAGCCGGTGTTTGTGACAGCGAACGAACTGCTCGGCAGTAAGTGAGTGCAGACTGGCGATTTTCTGAGCAGCCAACCACCTGGATTCGATTCCTCGCATGTGAGCGGAGCTTTGAATTGGGCGGTGAGCCGTTCGACGGTGCACTTGTCGCGGCCGGCCTGGGATTCACGCGTTACTTGCCGGTCGGCTTCGTCTCCGAGGAGCGCGCGAATTTGCCGCTGCGGTTTACCTCGCTCTGGTCCGGACGGAAGATTTGCTCCATGTTTCGCTCCAGGGCCGCTTCCCGCTGCTCCTGCATGTCCGGGCCACCTCCAGGCTGTTCGGCAGCGTCGCCGGATCCTCCAGCAGTTTCTCCGGCCCTCCGGTCAATTGGGCCTCGTCCGGCTCTAGTACTCGGGCTTGTGTCCCTCCGGGTATTGTTTCCTTAGGTTCTCGGCTGCCTTTCGGACCAGGGTGGTTCTCCCAGAACTTCATAGATCGAATCGTCCAGCGATGCCCTCCTTCCTCCGATTAGCTTTGGATAATGTGCCCGCGCTCGTGACGGATCGTTCGGACTACATTCGGCAGTGGTCTAGGCCCGCGCATACCCACGGCGTTGATTACCATTAGGTCGGAGCCGGGCCGATCTTGTTGCGCGGCGGCAAGCTGTTCGTCGAGCTTCCTGAGCGCCGCTTCCGCAGCCGGATGACTACGGTACCGCCCTCTCTCCACGGTCTCCCGGATTCTTTGCCGGAGTTTGGGAATTACTTCAGTGTCGAGCCGGATGCCTGCGGATGGGCCGATCCGAAATGCCTCCCCAATCACGGCGTCAGCGGGGTCGTTCACCAGCAACCCCGATCTTGGCTGATATCTCGCATCCGCGTCCCCCAAGAAGCCGGCAACCGGGGAATAGGCGCCACGCGAGCCCAACCGAGGCGTCTTTGACACCGTATGGCCACCACTCGCGCCGACTCCCTTTGTGGTTGCAGCCAATCTTTCAGAATCGCGTACCCTCCGTGGTAATCCCGTTGGCGCAGTTCCCGCAGCAGCACCTGTGCGTTCCACACGCCTGCTTGCAACCGCTGATTCAAGTAATTCTTGAAAGGCTCCAGCTTGCTCGCCTGACCGGTTCGCGGTCCGTAGACCGGCACCTTCGTGGAGCATTTTTCAACCGGTGAAATGAGCATTTTTGCACCGGCGCTGACAGGATTCCAGAATCGTGTTGCGATACCAATCGGCCACCTCGGTCTTGGGTCCCGGCTGACAGATTCGGTGGACCGCCGCCAGCAACAGATAATCGGCCGGCGAGGGCCCGGAGCGAGGCGCGGGCCAGAGCGACTCGAGTCAAGGCAAAGAGGCCAGCTTGACGGGCCGCGAGCCAGAGAGCGCCAGGCAATCCGAAGTCCCGCGCCGAGGTGGAAACGGGTACCGGGACGGTACGGTCTTTGACGAGCGCCGCGACCTTCTCAGCGGTACCGAAATAGGCTTGATGGACGATGCGCGGCCGGCCACGCTACGTGCGCAGGCGCATCGACGCGGGCGCTTGCGACGACATAGTAGTACAGCTGGTTGCCTTTCTTCTTGGCGACAAGCGAGGCTATATAGGGTTTACAAGTATACAGCGGCCCCCGAGAATGTTAATGAAACAAGCTTTCACCACCAGAACCGTAGCGATGCGCGGCTCCGGTCGTCGGTCCGAGACCGGATCAATCACGCGCAAGGACAGGGCGAAGACTTTTTCCGCGTAGCCCAGCAGGCGGCGAAGAACGGCCTTACTCCTTCTTATCCCGGAGACGTCTCCACTCCAGTTCGGAAATTCTTCGATGAGCTTTTGCATCTGCTGGTAATCGTTCACGGCTTGACGGATGCCTTGCTGCCAGGCGTGTGGGAGCAGATCTGGCGAGGCTTGCCGCCGTGACTTTGAACCAGGTACAAGGATTTGTGAAGGTCGCCCTTAGCGCAATGGCAAGCCGGTTTGCCGCATTTGCCGGAGCGTTCTGATAGAGTGCCGCGAAGAGAAACCACTGGCTGGATGCCAATTGAGCAATCCGGAAGCGGAAATTGCGGTCGGAGGCGGAGAGTTTGGCGCGATTTCGGCCGTAAGGCATTCTTGCATATATAAGCCGACGGTCAAAATCCAGAGGAAAAACGCAATCCGAATCTACTCATCGATCCGGGAACGTTGAAAACAACTGTCGAATCAACTGTTTTGCGCCGGCTAGAAAACTTGGATGCGGAATCGCTGCGGCGTCGGGGTTGTTAGGGCTTGTTAGGAAATAACATTTCCATATTGGAATGTTTTGCGCTACCTTGAAGGCAGTGGAGAGCATTGATGGAGTCAAGCAGCGCTTCGCAGCCATAGCGGCTCTGCTGGATGAGCGGTCGAGG
>JBPCOQ010000220.1:0-27206 GCA_051000095.1 Bryobacteraceae bacterium
GCTGCCTACTTGTTCGAACGAGCTCGATTCCTCTCGCCTTTTCAATTGTTCGCTTGGATACGAGTAGGTGCCGATGGTGCTCGCGCAAGATTGCCCCAGCGGCTTCCATCGAGCCCGCTTTTGTTGACACCGGAATCAGTCCGGGTGCCTGCTTCTTGATCAAATTCTTACCTCGCCATGCCGCCACTATTCAGAGCGCTAGGAGGCGAGGAAATGGAGTCGGTTTGCGGCTACAAGTTGTTGCTATCGCCGTTACTACGATTACTACTTTAACGGCGACCCACCCGTAACGTATTGAAACTGAATGGTCGTCTTTGCCAAAACTCACCGCCGTTGACTCATAAGTGTATAATTGTCAATAGACAGCTATATTGCCAAGGTTGATGTCGCGGGTTCGAATCCCGTCTCCCGCTCCATTCTGGAACCTTTCCCCTCCCCCACTCGTAAATCCTGACATGATCGCGTTTCTTCTGTGGTGTCTGCTGCTCATCGTATGCTGGCCGCTGGCATTAGCCGCGCTGGTGCTCTATCCGATCGTCTGGCTGATCTTGCTACCCTTCCGGATCGTAGGAATAGCGGTAGGCGGCATCCTGGAGTTCATCTGGGCATTGCTAACCTTGCCGGTCCGCCTGGTCCGCAAAATCGCATAGGTGCCGAAGGCATAAAATCCATATGCTAAGATCCACGCCATGGCTCTCGGCAATCTGACCAAGCAACTCGCGGCGCAAGCCCTCGGCAACTCGCTTGAAAATGTGCTGGACAAGCCGCCAGCTCCATCCAAGCCCGAAAGCCTCGGCGCCACAATTCTCGGCCAGATCCAAGCCATGCAGAAGGCGCTCAAAGAGGATCAGGAATTGGTGGTGGGGCTCAACGCAGGCCTTGAACAGCTTCGGGTGTTGGAGATTTACGTGCCGTCATGGCAAGTTTTCGTGCTCACCGGTATCGATCTCAATCAGAACATCACCCGTATCGTCTCCCCGGTGGATTCCATTCAATTGGTTTGCAAAGTGGTAAAGGTGCAGCCGCCTGCCAAGCCCACGCGGATTGTCTTCCTGACTCCGAAGCCGAAATCGGAGTAAATATTCGCCATCGTCAGGCCAACTCACGCCTTCCCAACCTGCTTCACCGCCGCCCCGGCTCCGCTCAGGTTCGCAAGCCGCATCTCAGAGTATTTCCGTGATAAAAGAACGCCATCGGCTCCGCCACGAAATGCGGCCAAGACAGCCTCCTTCGTGCCCTCTGGCGTCGATTTGCCGCTCGACGCCGCGGTTGGAATATCGATATCGATCCCCGGCCAAAGCAGCGTCATAGCGCCTTTCAGACCTTCCCGCGCCCGCAGCGTTTCACGATACACGTAGTCCGCCGAAAATCCTGCTTTTGAGATTTCACTGTACGGCTTCTCCTGATAGTTCAGGACACGGTAGTGAAAGTCCAATAATTCCTGCTTGGGAACATCGCCGAAGATCGTATCGCCCACGCTATCGATGTAGCTGGCCATCCGCTCTCCACCGCAATTGTGATAGATGACGATCTTAAGAAAATCGGAGTATTTCGATATCTCCCGCAGGTCTTGTTCAGCCCGGTAGATGGGGTTGAAGGAATTGTTGTGCCAGATATGCCAGCCCACGCCAATGTTGGAGTGAATCGACTTCGCCTTCTGGCGCATGGCCTGATACGTTTCGCGCAGGCTGTCCGTCCACAGCATTTCCCACGCGAGCAATTCGGGATAGCGCAGCATCAATCGCCAGAGCGTGACATAATAGCCATCCACTGGACGCTTATGTCCGCGGCTATCGCGCACGAATTGCTCCAGCGCCAGGTAACCTTCACGGGTCCGGTCGAAATTGATTCCGCGTTCTTTGCCCTTGCTCTGGCAGAATTCGCAAAAGCAAGTGACTCGGCCGGGGTCGCTCGAGCGTCCACCGTGTCTGGCTCCGATCGCATTTGAAAATGCCCCTTGCCGCTCCGAGCCCCACATAATCCCGTCGATCGGGTGCGAACGCGCGTAATCCTCGACGACGCCCAGCAGCCAATTCCGATACTCGGGATTGTTGAAGCAGAGCGTACCGGGCGCACGCCCGTGCAAATCCTTCTCCTGCAGATTCTGAACGCCCGGAGTGTCTGTCCGGAACACATCCTCGAACCAACAGACGGATTTCATGCCCCGCTTCTTCGCCGCGGGTACCACGGCTTCGAGCAGATCGAAATCGCCCAACTCGGGGGCACGGAACTCTTGGAGCGAAGTCCCCTGATAATACTGCGGATGGATCTTGGTATAGCTGCCGCCGTGAAAATCCGTATCGTGTACTTGTTTGCCATGATCGGGCAACGGTTGGCCCGGCACCTGCCGCCCAGCGATTCCCCGGCCATAGGTGAAGGTGGCCAGAAAGAGCGTGTTCACCTGCGCGCGCTCCTGGAGAATATCGAGCACGCGCTCGACGCCTTCATCGACGAACGACACCGCCCCAAGCTGCAGACCGATCATCTTGCCCGGTACTGCCGCGGCCACCTGTGACAAAGCGCAGCCCAGCGCGGCGCCCGAGCTTGCCTTTAGAAACTCTCTGCGATTTTCCATTTGGCATCCATACTCTCGAACCCGCGGACTGCAAGTCAACAATTCTCAATTGCAAAGCCCAAAGCTCGCGAAAACAAAACTCTTGAAACGGAGGTGTGTTGACAATCAGATGAATGTAGTGAGACTGAGCGCAGCAGTATTTTTGCCGGCCCTAACTTTGTTAGGCGCGAGCCCGCCGCCCAACGTGGTGGTGATTCTGGCGGACCAGATGCAAGCGGACCGGCTGCATGCTTACGGTAATGCCCGGCCCACCAGCCCGAACATCGATAAACTCGCGTCGGCTGGAGTACAGTTCGATCGCTTCTATTCAGTCGCGCCTTGGAGCGCGCCCTCCCATGCGACCATCGCTACTTCCGAATTTCCGTCACGCCATGGCGAGACTCTGTTGACGATCAGGACTTCGCCTCCAGTCTTTACCACCAACACCGTCACTCTTGCTCAAGCCTTTCAGAAAGCGGGATACCATACCGGCGCGTTCGTCAACAATCCGGTTGCGGGCCCCTATCTGATCGGCGGTGGATTCGATGAATTTGACCTGCGAAATGGAGCTGCCCTTACCCCGGAGAGCAAAGCCGACGCTACGAACGCGAGGATTTTCCAATGGCTCGACAAGAATCAGGCCAAACCATTCTTCCTGTATCTCGATTACTGGGAGCCTCACAACCCATATACGCCTACCGCCAAGCATGACTTATTCAAGAGCGACGCCTATCCGGAACAGACCACCGTGGGATTCAACCTGAATAACTCCAATCCCGCCGAGTTGAGTCTGATTCGATGGGCCAATCTGGGTGATCTCAAGGCGCGTGCCAGAATCGTCCAGCTCTACGATGGATTCATCCACTACATTGACTTCTATATCGGACAGCTCGTCGATGAGTTCAAGCGCCGCGGGCTCTATGACAACACTATCTTCGTTATCACGTCCGATCACGGCGAGCTTCTCTATTCGCATCCGGAAGACTACCTCACTTCCGACCACCGATCGTTATACGATCCGGCGTTGCACGTGCCGGCTATCTTATTCGGCAAGGGAATTCCAGCGGACAAAAAGGTGAGTGCTCTCGCCTCGAATATCGATCTTGCTCCGACATTGCTGGATTTGGCCGGTGCTCCAGGGTTGCCAGTATCCCAAGTCCAGGGTATGAGCCTGGTTCCGTTGATCGACGGCGACGCAAGCGTGTCAATTCATCAGTACATCTTTCACGAGCAGGACCTTACGGAGCAGCTACGGTCTGTTCGCGATAAGCGGTACAAGTTAATTCTCAATATATTGACCGGCCGCAAGCAGTTGTTTGACACAGTTAACGACCCGGCTGAGTCGATGAATTTGTCGGCATCTTACCCCCAGACCCTCGCTCGTTTGAGCACAGCTCTTCAAGAATGGCGGCAAGCCAATGAAACTCCGGATGCGACGGTAAGCCGCTGGAAAATGTTGCTCCCCTCTCCGGGCCCGGCGGAGTTGATCGACAACGTGACCTCGGGCGCCAACTTGCAGCTCACCGGCGATGGGTGGAATGTGGCCGACCGGGATGATGACTATGCCGGCAACGCCTATTGGACCGAAGCGGCTGCCCCGGACCAGGCGGTTCGGACGGCTTTGTGGCGCACGAATAACCTGATGTTCGGTACCTACAGGATCTCCATCTACTACGGAAGTATCGACACTGACAAAATCGCGACGAATGCTCCGGTGACGGTAAGGACCCGCGGCGGCGATTACTCTTTTCAGATCGATCAAACCCATAACATCGGTATTTGGCAGGTGCTGGCAACCGTCGTGGATCCGCTCGCGGTGGTCTTAAGCAACCAAGCCAACGGACGGGTGATTGCCGATGCAGTCCGTTTCGAGTTTGTCTCGCATTGACCGTGGGGCAGGCGATCTTGTCGCCTGCCCGCGCCGTAGGCGCCGCAAACGCGGATCGCATAGTCCTATCGGCGAATATACGAAGATGAGATGGCATGAATTCGCTATTGCGTTGTCTCCTGACCATCCTGATCGTTCTGGGTCCACTCTGTTCCCGCTCCGGATTCGGAGGACCGGACTCATACAGATTCCGCCTTCATAAGTTCGAGCAGCCGATCGGCGTTGAAACGGATTCAATCTCAAATGCGGGCGGGACGCTCCAAATCGAATCCGCTTTCGAATTCACGGACCGCGGCACGAAAGTTCCGCTGAAGGCAACGCTACGCTGCTCGCACGACTATACGCCCTCGTCCTTTACTATTTCCGGTTCAACTTCCCGTATGTCCACCCTTGATGTAGGCATTGCTGTTACGGGCCATTCGGCCAAGCTGCGAGATGGGAAGTCCTCACGCGAGGCCGCTGTTCCACAGCGATTTTTCACCATCGCGGGGTACGCTCCCGCCGCGCTGCAGGAAGCGCTGGTTCGGTATTGGCAGAAGCATGGAAAGCCGGCGCAGCTCGCGATTCTTCCGTCCGGGACGGTGGAGATTGCAGCTCGCGGTAGAGACATATTCACAATCGGAGGCGAGCGCGTTCGTTTCCGGCGGTATAGCGTGCGCGGGCTGGTCTGGGGGCTCGAGACGCTATGGATGGACGACAGCGACGGGCTGGCGGCGGTGGTTACGCGGGACGCGGAGTTCGATCATTTCGAAGCGGTGCGCGAGGGCTACGAACCGGCGCTGGCTGGTTTTATCTCCGCCGGCGCGCGCGATGAAATCGCCAACCTGGCCCAGCTCAACAAAGAGCTGGCGGGGCGGCAAACGGGAGCGCTCGCGATCACGGGGGCGACTCTCATCGACGGGGTAGGAGGAGCGCCGATCAGTCCGGCGACGGTCGTTACTCGCGACGGGAGAATCGTCGCGGCGGGGCCGGGAGGCTCGGTAGCGATTCCCGGCGATGCCAAACGTATTGACGCGACCGGCAAATACATTATTCCCGGTTTGTGGGACATGCATGCACATTACGAACAAGTAGAGTGGGGCGCGATCTATCTCGCGGCCGGGATCACCACGGTGCGGGACGTGGGGAACGAATTTGTCTTCATCACAGCCATTCGAGATGCGAACAACTCTGGATCGGGACTCGGGCCGCGGCTGCTGCTGGCCGGCCTTGTGGATGGCGATGGACCGGCGGCCTTGGGTATGCAACGCGTCAACTCAGCGGGGGATGCGGCTGCCTGGGTCAAGAGATACCACGATGCCGGCTTCCAGCAAATGAAGATTTATAGCTCAGTGAAGCCGGAGGTGGTGAAGACGGTTTGCGAAGACGCGCATGCCCTGGGCATGACCGTCACGGGGCACATCCCGCGTGGAATGTCCTTACTCGACGGCGTCGCGGCGGGCATGGATCAGGTGAATCACATCAGTTATGTCACCGAGGCGTTTATGCCGAAGAACTTCGATATGCGTAAGGCCAGCCCATCGGAGAGAATGAACGCGCTCAAATCGATCGACCCGAGTTCCGAGGCGGCCCAACGGGTAATCGCGGTTCTGAAGGACCACGGGACCGTGATTGATGACACCGCCGCTCTTTTCGAGCTGGGTACACGGGCTGCCGATCAGCCGGCGACGGCCATGGAGCCCGGAATCGCGAACGTGGCGCCCGAACTTCAGGAACAATTCAAGAACGGCGGCGTTCCCGCCGAGAGGCTGGCGCTTGTAAAACTCCGATGGAGTAAGACGCTGGAGATTATGGGCGCGCTCCACCGGGCAGGTATTCGGTTTGTAGCGGGGACCGACCAAGCCGTGCCGGGCTATTCGGTTTACCGCGAGATCGAGATCTACGTGGAGGCGGGTTTTACGCCGCTCGAAGCTTTGCAGGCGGCCACCATCGTTCCCGCGCGGGTGATGAAGGTTGATTCCGATAGCGGAAGCGTCGAGACGGGAAAGCGAGCGGATTTCGATATTTTGGACAGTAACCCTCTCGACGATATTCACAACATTCGGAGTCTTCGCTGGGTGGTTGCGAACGGAACGCTGTACGATCCCAAGCCATTATGGCGCGCAGTGGGTTTCAAACCGCCGGGCTAGATGCATTGCTATGATCGACGAATGCGTAAAACCCACATCATTGACGACCTGCTACGGCCGTGGATTGTTGTACTCATTCTTTTGGCCGTAGCGGCTACCATCGCCCTGCATGTTGTTCTTGATGAGAATGGCAAGAAAGATGTGGATTTTGGGGCCGCTATTATCAGCGGAGCCGGTATCGTGTATACGGTTCTCCTGACTATACAGAGCAAGAGGGCTTCATCGGCGGCGAGGTTTGCCGAGCGCTGGAACGATGTTCAATTTACAGAGAGGCGCCTTGACATAGGCCAAGTCATTCGAGGCGAAAAAAACATTACGGATATAGACATGGGCCACGTCACAGCGGTCCTGAATTTTTTCGAGGAAATGTCGATATCAGTCCAGATGGGGGAAGCGCAAGAGCTGATGCTGACGAGGTTCTTCCAGGAACCAGTTTTGCAGAGCGCAGTGGTGTTTACGCCCTGGATAAGAGAAAGGCAAAAGAAGAGCCCGAGGGCTTTTAGAGAGTATCTGAAATTGGTGGAACGATGGAAGGACAACTCGGAAGGGGTAGCTGGGTCGCGCGGGAGGGCTCAAATGAACCCTCCTGCGCACTAAACTGTTTTCAGTCCCACATTGTATCTTGCATTATCAACTCCGTTTACCTTACCACAAACAATCTAGCACGTTTGTGCTCGATTTGCCACCCTAAAAGGGATTTCATCTTGTCGTTCCACTTTGTTGGATGAACCCAAGGATGCTGTAGTTTCAGCGGTTTCGGGCCGCTGCTCTATTTATCGGCAACCTGCTGGTTTGCTTATAGGATAACAATTCAAGAGCGCAGTTCCGCCAGGCGCGCGATCAGGGGGCTTGCTATTTTTGGAATCGATGCGCTTTATCTCTCGTGGAATGAATGGCTTGCAACTATTAACATTTACGTATGCGTTTCTGTGACTGCTTCAAAACCGATGGTGCTGGAGGAGGGAGTCGAACCCTCATACCCAGTGAAGGATGCGGGATTTTGAGTCCCGTGCGTCTGCCAGTTCCGCCACTCCAGCGCGAAGCAGTCTCGAATTGAGTATACCAGCGCGGCTCAAGCCAGTTCGCGGACGATTTCGGACGCTTTCTCGAACAGCATACCCGTTTCACTGCCGCAGCCGAGGAAACGCATGCCACGCTCTTTCCAGAACTTCGCCAGGGCCAGCGTGCGGGCCTGGGTGCCCGGCGTGACGCCGTGCGCGATGCAACTGTCCCGGATCTTTTCCATCGCCTCCACCATGAGCGGATGCTGGAAGTCCCCCGGCACGCCGAGCGAAATCGACAGGTCGACCGGGCCTACCATTACCGCGTCAATGCCGGCCACCGACAGCAACTCATCGCGAGCATCTACCGCGCGCCGGGTTTCGATCTGCAGCACCACCATGCTGTTCGCATTCATATGCTCGATGATCTGCGCGATGCCTACCTTCTCATGGTCCACCTGCAACGGAGTCAACCCGAAACCGCGCACTCCCATGGGCGGAAACTTGATCCAGCTTACGGCCTTTTCGAGCAATTCCGGCGATTCCACGCGCGGGAAGATGATGCCTTCGGCGCCGCAGTCCAAAGCCCTCGCAATCAAGGGATATTGCAGGTCCGGTACCCGGATAATCGGGGACAGCCCGGCATAAGGGGCGATGCGGCAGAGGTCCTGAATGGTTTCGAGATCGAAGCCGCCGTGCTCGGTATCGAGAAAAGCCCAGTCGAAACCGGCTGCTGCCAGGATGCGAACTACATCCTGCGAGCGGAGTTGCGCGAATCCGCAGCCTAGCTGCACTTTCCCTTCGGAAAGAGCTTTCTTTACGCGATTGATTTTCATGAAGAGGAGGGATCAGACAACCAGAATCTTGTGATCGGGACAGTCGAGATGAATGTTGCCGTAGAGCGTATCCAGCAACCCGTCCCCGTGCGTGGCAAGAAACGGAAGGATTGAATAGAAGCGCTCCTGCAAACGCTTCTGCGGAAAGACCAGGCCGGAGAGGGAGCCTGCGTCTCGCGTTGCCCGCTCGTCTCTACGCAGCGTTTCCCGTGCGATCTTGCGGCCGATTTTCGAAACTTGATACGCGATCTTCGCCGTACTCTTATCGAGTGCGGAGGCCAGCGTCGGATCGAATCCGGTCAGGTCCGAGCGTAGCCGTTTGAGTGAATTCGTGGTGGATTGTTGCACGCTCGTGATGTTATCGGTAAGCGCCTGGGGTACCAACCTGCGCGCGATCGCTTCCCGTACTTCATCCAAGCCATGGAACAGGTTGGGCAGAGCGATATGATACCGGTCCATCACTTTCGCCGAGCGCTGATCCAGCAGCGTGAAACTGCCGCGAGCCAGCGTCACCGGCATGCGGCCTAACAGGGATTGATACAGCACCTGGGATTGCGCCAGATAGGCCAACTCCGCCGGTCCACCCACATACGCCACCGTAGGCAGAATATAGTCCTGCATTACGGGCCGCAGCAGCGCGTTCGGCGATAGTTGTTCGGCGCGGTCGGCGAGCTCTTGGACGGAATAGCGGCGGTCCTTTGCAGCGTAATCGGCGTCTTGCCTGCGCAGAGTGATACGCCGGTTGCCATCCAGCAGGAAGAACAGAGAAATCTGCGGCTCGACGTTGACCTGCGCATGGTATCCAGCCTCCGTGAGCGCCCGATTTCTTTCAAGCAGACGGTCCTTC
The DNA here is from genome assembly GCA_051000095.1 of Bryobacteraceae bacterium. GTDB lineage: Bacteria > Acidobacteriota > Terriglobia > Bryobacterales > Bryobacteraceae > JBBSHP01. The sequence goes on from JBPCOQ010000220.1 coordinate 9,256, forward strand.
AGCTCCGAGGCTCTGTCGAGGGCATTTGCGAGCAACGGGGCGGCTATCTTCCGGATGGCAACATCCAGTGGATCGATGAACAGCAGTCCCCATTTTCCGAGCACTTGCCGAAGTAGGCGCTGGAACGCCGCTCCCAAAGACACTCCCGGCTGGTACGCATCTGCAACCGCCGCAATCACTTCTTCGGCGAATGGAAACCCTGCAAAGGCGTCGCGAAGCGCTTCGATCGGGGGGCCTTCGACTGCGATGGTTCCGACCGGCTGCTGCGACTCGCCAGAGCCGTCCACTTGCAGCCTGACCGGCTGATGCGCCCGGTCGAATACGAACGCATGATTCACTTCGGCGAAGTCGTGATCCTCGGTAGCGAGCCAGAAGACCGGAACGGCCGGGATGCCCTCGCTCCGCAGTTTCTCCGCCAGCCGCGCGGCCGTGAGAGCCTTGTAGATCGTGTACGCAGGTCCGGAGAAAAGCCCGACCTGCTGGCCTGTAACCACGGCCAGAGTGCCGTCTTTTTCGAGCAGGTCCAAAGCAGCGCTTTCGCCATTGGCGGCCCGCAGCGCGGAAACTAGCGCGGTCCGGCGCTCCGGTGGAAAATTGACCTGCCGGGCTGCATCGGCGTAACAGCGCGGGTCCATCGGACAATGCGCATAGAAGCCGGCTACCCGATCAAAATGATATTGGAAATCCAGAAACAGCTTCGAGGTGTGCGGGATGTCACTATAGCGAAGACAGCCGGATTCCATTGCAGTCCAAAGGGTATCAGATGAACCGCCGCCGCTGTAAGTTGCTGGAAATAGCGAATCCTGTTCCAATCAGATTAGGCCCCAACAGACTAAATGGACGAACAGGAATTCAAGCGGGAAGCAGACCGAGCGTTGACAGCGCTCTATAAGCGCCTCTCGGCGGCGGGGGACAATGCCGATTTCGAGGCGGATTTCAGCGCCGGGGCGCTGGCGATTGAATTCGAGAATTCACGCGCAAAATTCGTGATTAGTCCCAACGCTCCGGTTCGGCAGATCTGGGTGTCGGCCCACTCCAGGAGTTTCAAGCTCGATTGGGATGCCGCGCGGGACACTTTCGTTTTGCCGGATACCGGGCAGACGCTCACCGATCTGATCCGGCAATCGATCAGCCAGGAGTTGGGAGAAGAGATCGCGCTTTAGATGCGGACCGGCGTTTACATCTCGTATCCGTTTTGCGCGCAGAAATGCACTTACTGCAACTTCGCCTCAGGCGTGTTCCCGCGTGAATTGGAGCGCGATTACATCCAGGCGCTGAGTTGCGAAATTGCATCGCATCACTGGCATGGGCCGGCCGATACGGTTTATCTCGGGGGCGGCACGCCCAGTCAGATGAATCCTGAGGCGCTCGCAGCCTTGCTGAGAAGCATTCCCGGGCGGCCCTGGCGCGAAGCGGCTTTGGAGGCTGCGCCGGGGACGCTTACGCCTGACAAGTGCCGCGCCTGGGTAGAGGCCGGAATGAACCGAGTGAGCTTCGGCGTGCAATCTTTCGTCCCGCGCGAGCTATCGAGGACGGGCCGCAAACATACGGCGGAGATCGTAGCGCAAGAGGTTGCCATGCTACGGGACGCGGGTATTTCGAACATCAATATCGATCTGATTGCCGGACTGCCCGGACAGACACGAGCGTCCTGGGCCGAGTCGCTCGAGTGGATTGAAAGGCTCGAGGCTCCGCACGTCTCTGTCTACATGCTGGAGATCGACGAAGACAGCCGGTTGGGGCAGGAGGTCCTTCTCAACGGGAAGCGATTCGGAGCCCCGGACGTTCCGGGTGACGATGCCATCGCCGAGTTGTACGAGACGGCGGTTGCAAGGCTGCGGCAGTCTGGTCTGGAGCGTTATGAAATCTCTAACTTCGCCCGGCCAGGCTTTGAATCGTTGCACAATCTGAAATACTGGCGCCTGGAACCATATGCCGGGTTTGGCGCGGATGCCCATTCGTTTGATGGCGTAATGCGGTATCAGAATGTGGAGTCCGCTTCGGATTACGTCGAGCGATGGCGCCGGAGTGAATCGCCGCGTCTCGCGCAAACAGCCACGGACCCGGGCGAAGAAAGATTTTTCGTGGGACTGCGTTTGTCCGAAGGCGTCGAGCCGGGCGGGGACGAGTGGGACCGCTGGGGCGCGCCGATCCAGCGCTTTCTTTCAGACGGCCTGCTTGAGACCAGTGGAAACCGGCTACGCCTGACCGATCGCGGCGTGTTGCTCTCGAACGAGGTTTTCGCGGAGTTTATTGCATGATCGACATGCGCAGCGACACGGTGACCGTCCCTACGCCCGCGATGCGGCGAGCCATGGCGGAGGCCGAGGTGGGCGACGATGTTTACGGCGAAGACCCCACCGTCAACCGGCTGGAACGGCGCGCTGCCGAGATCGCGGGCAAAGAAGCAGCCCTGTTCGTCCCATCGGGCACCATGGGCAACAACATCGCAATCAAGCTGCACACCGAGCATGGCCAGGAGGTGATCTGCGAAGCGCGAGCGCATATCCTCGATTGGGAATTGGCGATGATGGCCTGGTTCTCCGGGTGCATCGCGCGCACCATTCATTCCGAAGACGGCATTCTGCGATGGAGTGAGATCAGGAAATCGGTGAAACGCGCCAGCGCGCATCGGGCGCCCACCGGACTGATCGAAATCGAGAACACGCACAACATGGCTGGTGGAGCGGTGTACCCGATTGATGTCATCAACGAGATCTGCGATGAGGCGCATGCGCTGGGGATACGGGTACACATGGATGGCGCTCGCGTGTTCAATGCGGCTTGCTATTTGAACAAGCCGGTGAGCGACATCACCGCCAAGGCAGACACCGTGATGTTCTGCCTGTCGAAAGGTCTGGGCGCCCCGGTTGGTTCCATGCTGGCCGGAACTGAGGAAGCAATCGCACGCGGGCGCCTGTATCGCAAGCGGCTGGGCGGCGCCATGCGGCAGGCCGGCGTTCTCGCGGCAGCCGGTCTGATTGCGCTGGAAGAGATGCCGAAACGGCTCGCCGAAGATCACGCCAACGCGCGGCTGCTGGCGGCAGCAGTGGCGGTCTTGCCCGGCGTGCGCCTGGATCCGGCAAGAGTTCGGACCAACATTGTCATCTTCGACGTCACCGGCACGGGACTGTCCTCCACCGATTTTTCCACGCAATGCGCGAACCAAGGCCTGCGAGTGAGTACGGCGAATCCGGCCTGCGTCCGTATGCTGACGCATTTGAATGTGTCTCGCGCTGACTGCGAGCGCGCCATCGAAGTTTTGCGCGCCGTGTGTGAGCCAGTGTGAGAAGCTCCGCGCCAAAACGGCTGGATGCAGGCAAGTTGATGGAGTACGCCCTTCGATGCCTGTCTGGCCGGGCGTATAGCGCTGGTGAGCTTCGTGAGAAATTGCGCCGCCGGTCGGAAAGCGCGACGGATCTGGATGGAGTGCTGGGGAAGCTGAAAGAATCGGGCTATCTCGACGACCGGCGCTACGCCGAGAACTTCGCGACGGCGCGTCTTGAGAACGAGGGCTTCGGCAAGATGCGAGTGCTGCGCGATCTGCGGCAGCGGCGTGTCGCGCCGGCGGTCGCAGAGCAGGTGGTGGATCGTACCTTCCGCGAGACGGATGAAACCGAGTTGATCCAGGCATTTTTGGAACGCAAATACCGCACCCGTCCGCTGCCCGCGTTCCTGGCGGAGGAGAAGAACCTTGCCTCGGCCTTCCGCCGGCTACGGTACGCAGGATTTTCCGCCGGGAACTCGATCCGGGTTCTCAAACGCTACAGCCGGAACGAAGAGGCGCTTGACAGCCTGGAATCGAGTGAACCGGATCCGCGGGACGCCGCCCCAGGCTCGTAATATTTCATTTGGGGACAGACGAAACCGCCAATGCCACTTACTTTTCTGTATCGCCGGAAGTCATTGATTCTGATCGAAGAGGCGCTTAGTCGCACCCTCTGGAAGGCAGAGTGGAATAGGCGCTTTCGCCTGTTCTCCAAAAAAAACACACCAGGCGAAACCGCCTGCTCCACTCTGGAAATTCGCAAGTTGCTGACAATAAGCCGGATCTCACAAAGTAAGTGACATTGGGCGAAACCGCCTGTTCCACTATGCCAGACTTGAGATTCATGGCAGTTTTCGCTTCAACGCGCCGCTTTGCTCTGGCTGGTCTCGTTTGGCTTGTACCGTCGGCGCTGTCCCCGCAAAGTATCCCGGCCTCCGAAACATTGTCTTACTCGGTTGAATGGCGTCTGATCAACGCCGGGGGCGCTCGCATCAGCATCAGCCCTCGCCAGGACCGCAATTCGCAATGGGAATCCAAGCTCCATCTTGAATCCAGCGGACTGGTCTCGAAGCTCTTTAAGCTCGACGACAATTATCGGGTCGAAATGCACGACCAGTTCTGTGCCACCGGCAGCGTATTGGATGCGATTGAGGGCAAGCGGCATCACGAAACCGTGATCAACTTCGACCGGAATACCCACAAGGCGACCTATCTGGAACGGGACCTGGTGAAGAATGCGGTAATCCACCGGGCCGAGACGGACATTCCCCCCTGCGTGAGCGACATCGTGGGAGGCCTCTACAAGCTGAGAACGTTTCACCTGGAGCCGGGGCAGAATGCTCAACTCCCGGTGAGCGATGGCAAGAAATCGGTTTCGGCGCGGGTGGAGGCGCAAGAGCGCGAGCAGATCCAGACCAAAGCCGGCGCGTTTAAGACAATCCGTTACGAGGTATTTATTTTCAACGGCGTGTTGTTCAAGAAGAGTGGGCGAATGCTGTTGTGGCTTACCGATGACAGCCGGAAAATGCCGGTGCAACTGCGCGCGCGCATGGCATTCCCGATCGGCTCCATCACGTTCCAGTTGGATAAGGAAGAGCATTCATGAAATATTTGCTTCCCTTTTTGCTGATTGCGCGATGGATGTCCGCGCAGGCCCCCGCCGCTCCGCAGCCGCTGCTCGATAATCGGCAGGCTTTGACGCTGTACTCGCGCGGCGTACAACTGATTGAGTCAACCATGTTCGCCGTGCCGGAGCTGCAGCGCGCCGGTGCGCCATTGCTCGAAAACGCACGCCAGGGCGTGACAAACATTCGAGCCAACCCAGGTAGCGCGCTATACACCTACAATTTTCTGCTCAATCTGCGCGCCTACCTGGCGCTTTCCGACTCCGTGTCAAAGCCGTTCCCTTTTCCGGAGGAAGGCCAGAAGCAGTTCAATGAACTGCGCGATGCGGCGACTCGAATCGAGTCACACTTCCGCGCTCAGATCGAGCAGAAGGAACGCCAACTGCGCAACCCCGATCCGGACAACCTGGCCCGTTATGCGGAGTTGGACGCCCGCGTGGGGCCGCCGCAGGCATTGAAACCACGGGTTGTATTCTTGGGGGATTCCATCACCGACTCGTGGCGCCTGAATGAATACTTCCCGGACCGCGATTTTATCAACCGCGGCATCAGCGGCCAGATCACCGGCCAGATGCTGGGACGCATGAAGCCGGACGTGACGGAGCTGCATCCGGTGGCGGTCGTGATTCTGGCGGGCACGAACGATCTCGCGCGCGGAATACAGGTCAGCACGATTGAATCCAATCTGACCGCGATCTGCGACCTCGCCGACCACCACCGCATCAAGGTGATCCTTTCAACGGTATTGCCAGTGAGCGATTACCACAAGAATGAGAATCCGGCTTATGAGATGACGCGCCTGCGTCCGCCCGAGCTGATCCGCGCGATCAATCAGTGGATGCAGACCTTCTGCGCCCAGCGCAATTACACATTCCTCGATTATTATTCGGGAATGGTGGACTCCTCCGGATTCATGAAGCCGGACCTGGCAAACGACGGCCTGCACCCGAACAGCAGCGGTTACCGGGTTATGGCGCCCTTAGCGCTGTCCGCGATCAGCCGCACAGTGTCGCAATCTCCGGTGCAACAGAAGCAGCGAAAGCGCCGTCTATTTATGAAGCAGTCCGAAACCGGACTGTAAATTCTTGCTCATGCGCAGATCTTTGCTTCGTACCTCGGCTTCGCTCCTGTTGGGTTTGGGCTTGTCGCTTGGATCCGACATGCGGATGACGGTTGACCAACTGGTTGCGTTTATCAAGTCGTCCGTTACCATGAAGCACACGGACCGGCAAGTGGCCGAGTATCTGAAGCACGTGAAGCTAACGAACAAGCTGGACGATCAGACGATCGAGACGTTGCAAGGTCTGGGAGCGGGTTCTAAGACAGTCTCCGCTCTTAAGCAACTGGGCAATGAATCGGCCACTTTATCCGCGCCGCCAGCGCCACCTCCCAAGGTCATCGTAGCGCCAATTCCTGGCCCCGATTCGATCGAACAGGCTAAGATCATCGACAAAGTACGGCAGTATGCACTGAATTATACAAAGCAGTTGCCGAATTTCATTTGCCTTCAAGTAACGCAACGGTACTATGATCCCGCGGGTGGAGACTCCTGGCATGGGGAGGACAAGATCACGACCCGCGTGAGCTACAACGAACACAAAGAAGAGTACAAAGTGGTTCTAGTCAACGACAAGCCGGTGACGACAGACGCGACGATGGAGAAGCTGGGCGGCACTGTTACCGCCGGTGAGTTCGGGAGCATGATGGACGAGATCTTTGTCCCGGATTCGAAGGCTCGTTTCGGGTGGGACCACTGGGCCACGTTGCGCGGCAAACGAGTGTACGTATTCTCTTACGATATCGATCAGGCCCATTCCAAGTACCAGATCAAAGTCCAGGGCGCCGAGGATTACGTCCCCGCTTATCATGGCCTGCTCTATGTCGATAAAGAAACCAACGTGGTGCTGCGCATTACGCTGGTGCCTTACGAGCTTCCGCCTGCCTATCCGGTTCAGCAGGTTAAGTCGGTGCTCGATTACGATTATGAGAAGATCGGCGAGAGCGTGTTCTTAGTGCCTCAGAAAGTAGTAGTTACTTCGCGCCTGAGACGCTTCAGTTCGAAGAACGATGTGGAGTTTCGGGCGTACCGCAGGTTTGGCGCCGACACGGTTATCAAATTTGATACGCCGGAACTGCTGCCGGAAGAGAAGGAAAAGCCGGTTAAGCCATAGGGCTGTGTTGGGTCTCGTGCAACACCCGCTTGCGGGCAGGCAGGCTCGAAAGCCTGTGTCACTGGGGCTTCGGCTTAGACGAGGGGCTCGTTGTCACTGGCGGCCTGGAGGGGCTCGTTGTCACTGGGGGCTTGGTGATTGTTCCCGGCTGAGTCCGTGGAGTTGTCGTCGTACCGGGCCTGGGGGTCGCAGACGTTGCCGGTATGCCGCTGGCCGCTGCCTTATCGTATAGATCGATGATGTCCTTGGTGACCTCGATCGTGTTCGAAGCAAACAACACCGGGGTCTGCGGCGAACTGACATCCAGAATCAAGACGAAGCCGTTGTCTTTCGCATATTTGTCGATCACGGCCATCATCCGCCCGCCCAGGTCCTGCAGGACTTTCTGTTGGTCCTGCTCCACTTCGGCTTGCGCATCTTCCATGTCGCGATTGAAACTCTTGGTCTTGGCGTCGATGTTCCTGACGATCTCCTGCTTGGCGGCCTCGCTCAGCGCGTTCGACCCCTTCTGGAGCTGATCCTTCAAGCCGTTGATCTCATTTTGCTTGCCCTCGAGAGTCTTCCGCTTGGGCGCAGCTTTCGAATCGAGCTCGGCAGCCGCTTTTTGGCCGTCTTTGGTGGCGACGATCGCCTGTTGAATGTTGATTACGCCAACCTTACCGGTGGCGGCCTGCGCGTTGGCGAGGACGGTTGCTGCAAGCGCCAAAATGAATGGCGCAATTACGTTTCTTGTCACGGTAAAAACTCCTGAACTTTTCTTTCTATTCTAATCTATCTGGTGGGACAGGCTAAAGCGTGTCCCACTAGAACGCACTAGAACGTCCGGCCGATAGAGAACCGGAACGTCGAATGCTTCTCAAAAAACGGAATCGGGTTGCCGAAGCTGGAAACTGCGCCGTTGAAGGTGGCCTGATTTGGGAAGAACGAGCGGTCCGCTACAATCGGGGGCTGCAGATATCCACGATACAACGTCGGATTGTAAGCCCAGTATAGCCGGAACGGCGCGTTGACGACAGGCATCAGGACCTGCAACTCGAGCCCGGTCGAAGAGCGGATCTTCTGGGTCCCCGGCGCGATAACGGCGCGCCCCGAAAAACCAGCCTGCGGAAATGTGCCGTTCAGTTGGTCCACGCGGCCCGGATTCAATTTCAACTGCGATGGTACTGAGAGCTTGTCGATACCGGCGTCTATGAAGGCAGCCAGCGTGACCGGACCAAAAATAGGAATCCGGTACTCGAAATTCGTCACGACATTGGTATCGCCGCCCGGGAAGACCAACTGGTAGATCGGAATCTGCATGGTGACATTGGAGAAAGTCGGTACACCGTTCACGATGCTCTTCTGCTGGCGCGGCGATCCGTCCGGATTTAGCACATTCACCGATGCCTGGCTGGGAATGAAAGCGATCGGACTGATGCCCCAGATATCGAAGCCGCGGATATCGTTCTCGCCGCCGGTGTAGTAGCGGTTGAACGGAGGCGCCACCTTTCCCCCGTAGCCTGTCAGGAACCGGCCGAGCATGTGCATCCCGATCACATGGCCTTTCTTGAAGCCGCTACGAAAATACTTCGCGTCCAGGGTGGGCTCGATCGTATTGACGTTTCCTCCCGCGCCTGCAAAGCCAGCCGACAAGAATAGCGACTTGCCGGCGGTCGGCGTGATCGGATGGTTGACTGTGTTGTAGGTGTAGGACGGAGTGATCTTGCTGGTCCGAATCCCGCTCAACGAGTTCGGTCCGCCCACACCCTGGAAATCGAGAAAATTGAAGTACTGGCTCGAAGCAGTGGTCAGCGTCGTGATATTCGAAATATCGTAACCGTAGCTGACGGCAAAACGGGCAAAGTTGCGCTTCAACGGATAAGAAAGGAAAACGGTGCCGCCGTATCCGTTCGAAACATAATTGAGTAGATTGTTCTGGCCAAGCGAATTATACAGCGGAATCAGATTTTGCCCGCTGAGGATGGAGGCTTCGCGGCCCTGATCGTAGCTGAACCGCTGCGTATACAGAGTGAAGCCAGTTTGAATCGGCTTGTCGAACAGGTATGGCTCGGTAAAGCCGAACTGCACGCTACGCAGGCGTGTACCCAGTTGAGACGAGAGGCTGAGAGTTTCGCCCAGTCCCAGGAAGTTGTTGGTGGAGTACGAGAACCCGACAAAGCTGCCTGAAATGCCGGAGACGCCGCCGTTCAACTGAATCGAATTTTTTCCTCGCTCCTTCACTTTCACGGTAAGGTCCACCGTGTTGGTCCGCGTATCGCGCTTCAGGTCCGCCGCTTCTTCCGGCTTCAACGGTTCAAAATACCCGAGCTGATTCAGCCGCAGAACGCTGAGCTCCCACAGTCTGGTGTTGTACATGTCACCTTCGTCGATAAACATCTCACGACGAATCACTTTGTCGCGCGTGGTGGTGTTGCCGGAAAAATCGATTCGGCGGACGAAGAACTGCTTGCCCTCGTCAACTGCCAGCGCCATGTCGATCTTGTCGCTGTTGGGCTGCGGATCAAAGGAAGGCTCGGCTACGAAATCGATGAACCCGAATTCGCCGTAGAGCTTGCGCATGTTTTCCAGGCCTTTGCGTAGCTTGGCGGTGGAGAAGATATCTCCTTCGGACATCTGGAAAAGCGGACGCATCAGCGCTTCGGGCGTGCGGAAGAACTTGACGCCGGTGAAGCTGATCTTTTGCAGATGATACTGCCGGCCCTCCTCGACAGCGATGTTGATGTCGGCTACGTTTCCGGGTTTCTTGGCGTGAATCAGCGGGATGTACAGACCACCGGGCTCGGTCTTGCGCATCGTTACCTTGGAATCGTTGACACGGGCCACAAAGTAGCCATGGTCCTGATAGAAACTCTGGATGCGCTGCTTGTCCTCTTCGAGCTTGCTGGCATCGAAGGTCCGGGCGAAGAGATTCTCAAACAGTATGGAGTGTGGAAGCCCGATCGGCTTCAGATTGTGCATGGCCCGGATCACGGCTTGCTGGCTAAAGACGGTGTTGCCCTGAATGGTGATTTTGCCCACCTTGACCTTGGGGCCTTCATCCACTTTGAAAACGATCTCGAGCGAAGACGGCGGCACGCGATGGATCTCGTCGTTCACTTTGGCGTACTGGTGGCCGCGCTCGGAGAGCAGGTCGAGCAGCGCATTCTTCGCGCGTTGCACCTTGTTCGGGTCGTACTGCTGCTCGACGACCAGGCCGACTTTTTTTTCTTTGTATCGATCCAGAATTTCCGACACTGTAACCGACTTGTTTCCCTCGTACTTGATGGACCGTACAACGGGGCGCTCCGTCACGACGAATCGCAGAATCCAGCCTGTGGTGCCCGGTTCACGCTCGAGCCGGATGTCGTCGAACCGGCCGGTATTCCAGAGCGCGGTGAAATCGCGGCGCAATCGCTCCTCGTCGTAGCGGTCGCCTTTCTTGGTGTAGATCAGCGCCCGAAGAGTATCTTGTGGAACACGGCGCGACCCGCGGAACTCGATCGCTTCCACCACGTCGTCGGTAGGTAGGGCTCCTGGTTGCCCGGGAGGTTGCGCGGGCTTCACCTGCTCGATGGGAGCCGGCCTGTTAGCGGGCGGTTGCGCTTTGGGCTGCTGCTGCGCGGGCGCGGTGGGGACAGTCTCAAAAGGATTCGGCCTCCGCGGTGGCGGAGGTTGTTGCTGTGGCTGGCCCGCTTGCAGGTCCATCACCGCCAGCGCCGCGAACAGACAAACCAAGAACATCGGCAGGCGCTCAGGCCTGGAAAACATCATCTAAAACGGGTTCCTTTCCACTCTGCTAATTCTGTCCAGACGTCCGGCTACACGGCTCGGTTTCAGAGCAGGTCACTGGACGTATAGCTGAAGTCTTTATTCTAACGGAAGCTACGAGCAGGGTGGGGTGGCTGCGACGCATCACAGGTGTGCCCCAAATTCACCATCTACGTAGGCGCGAAATACATCTCTTATACTGAGCATGTCTCTCCGCAAACTAATGAAGCGCCGCGTCGTCGTCACAGGCATAGGAGCGGTCAGCCCCAACGGCATCGGGCGCGAGGCTTTCTGGCAAGCTACCAAAAGCGGAACTAGCGGCGTCCGGCGCATCACTCATTTTGATCCATCGCAATTCACGGTCCAGGTTGCGGGCGAGATCAGCGGCTTCGATGGGGACCGCTATGTCAGCCCGAAAGACCGCCCGCATGTTTCGCGCGTCACGCCCCTTGCAATCGCCGCCGTGGAAGAGGCATTGGCCGATTCCCGCCTCGATCCAGCGGGGATGAGTCGCGACGATTTACGCCAGATCGGAGTCATCGTGGGCTCGGGCGGCGGTAGCCAGGAGTTCACAGAAGAGCAGTATCGGCTCTACTACGCAGGTAAGCAGAAGCAGTGCAGCGTGTACGTGATTCCGACGTCCACGATCGGCACGCTGGCGAGCGAGATCTCGATGCGGTTCGGCCTGCGAGGATTCAGCCACGTGATCTCGACCGGCTGTACCTCTTCCACCGACGCGATTGGGTACGCTTACCGGCAGATTCAGGCGGGTGTGTTGAGCACGATCGTGGCGGGCGGAGTGGACGCCCCTATCGCTCCCCTGATTTTGCGCGGATTTATTTTGATGCGAATTCTGGCATCACAGTGGAACAGCTCCCCGGAGCTGGCTTCTCGTCCGTTCTCGCGCGACCGCGGCGGGTTTGTGCTCGGAGAGGGCGCCTGGTTCTTCATCCTGGAAGAGCGGCAGCAAGCGCTGGCCCGTGGCGCCACGATTTACGGCGAGATTGGCGGCTACGGTTCCACCTGCGAAGCATTCCATCGGGTTCGCCTGGAAGAGTGCGGCGAAGAGCCGGCCCGCGCCATACGGTTGGCTATTGCCGAAGCGGAAATCGGTCCCGAGCAGGTGGATTACGTGAGTTACCACGGCACCTCCACGGAGCTGAACGACCGGATCGAGACGCGGGCGATCAAGCTGGCGTTTGAAAAGTACGCTGCCAAGCTGGCCGGCTCGTCATTGAAGAGCATGATCGGGCATCCGCAAGGCGCGTGCGGAGCGGCGGGGATAGCGGCCACGCTCCTGGCCATGCGCGATTCGGTGCTTCCACCGACGATCAATATCGATGTGCCCGATCCGGAATGCGATCTCGACTACGTGCCGGAACCAGGCCGCAAGTTGTCGATCGAATATGCGGTTGCGAATTGCATCGCGTTCGGCAGCAAGAATTCGGCGCTAGTGCTGCGGAACGGCGGGTAACCAGTAGATTGCAGCAAGCTACAACTTGCTGCGGGTAACCGTGCAAAATCAACTAATTCCGCCGCCTGTTTACCACAGCTGCCCTGCTTCGCACCGATTGTGCTGACCCACCCCGCGACCCCGCCTGATTTGCCACTATCGCACCAAACCAGCCGCCATATCCGACGGAAGCTTCGGGTTCTCCGGTGCTGAAGATCTACACATGTGCACACCAATTAAAAACCAACCGTGGCGCAGTGGTAGACTTCCTTATTATTTGCAGATGATGGACGATCGGATCAAGCAGTACCTCCAGGCGCTTGAGCGCGAACTGGCGCACGGAAAGACACGGAACACACGCACAGGCCGGTCTTGAAGGCATTCGTCGAATCATTGGGCGAGGTGCTAGCCACGAATTAGCCAGGCCGGGAGCAATGTGGGGCTCCGGATTACGTGATCACGAAGGCCGGTTCGATCACGGTCGGCTACTTGGAGACCAAGGACATCGGAAAATCGCTGGACGAGGCCGAACGCTCTGATCAGCTGAAGCGCTATCTCCGCTCACTGCCGAACCTGATTCTGACTGACTATCTCGAATTCCGCTGGTACGTCAATGGCGAGCGGAGGAAGATTGTGCTTTTGGCCCAGGCGAGGGCAGCAAGCTCACAGTGGCACCGACTGCGGATGAGGCGGTTGCGGCGCTGAGCGAGTTTTTGGCCCATACGCCCTGAGCCGTTATCGAGTGCCCGAGAGTTGGGCCGAAAGGATGGCCAGGCTCACTCACATTATCCGGGATGTGATTAGGAAACCTTCCGCTGGGGTTACGCCAACGAGCGGCTCTGTGTCTCAACACGATGAGGCAGACGGAAATGCCGGATTGGCACTACGCAGTAGTATCGAACTGTCCGACCCCAGCGGTGTATGTGGAAATCAGGGACGGCTCTAATGTGTTTCCGCTTTACCTGTACCCGGAGGAGGGCGTCCATACCAATCAGCAGCGATCATTGATGACTGTACATGGCTGGGCAGTCGGCAAAGGTGGACGATCCCGAACTCTTGGTCGGACCGGATGAGCAGCCGCACATAGCGGCCGCTGCACAGACAATGATCAGTTTTTTATCGGCGGGACCGGTTATTCCTCCAGAATGACGCGATTGCGGCGCAATGAACGGGTTTTCGGGCGCACAACATCGGCCTGCGGCTGCGCTGGAACTTCCTCACGCGTAGTGCGGCCTTCTGCGTCCAGCCGTTCGACAACGGCTGTTTCACGCTGCAATGTCACTGTTTGTTCCGCGTGCTCTTGCGTTGTACGCCGTGTGATGTGGAATTCTTCCTTCAGGCGCATTCGCTTCTCAACCACGATGACTTCTTCAACAACCGGTATGATGGTTACGTCCCCTTTCTGCCGAATAGGCATTGGACCATCGACGTCGCGGTCCACGATTACGCGCCGTATGTCAACGTGCTCCTTCAGCAGCGGCATGGCGATTATTTCGTCATGTTCCTGGACGAGCTTGTGGACGCGAAATCCGCCGGTTGCAACCTGGCGCTTCTCGATGACCAAGTCCTCAGCGACTACGGGCACAACAACTTCCTCGGGGTCCATGAACTTTGTCGCTTTGCTGTCCTGCATGGCTGATAGGTTTTGAATCCTCTAGCGCTGGCCTGTTACTTTTTCCCAGCCATACCGAACTGCACCCTTGACTTGATCCCAGGTGCTATTCGGATTATTGCGGAGATAATCCGTCTTTAACGTAGATTCCACATCGCTCCAATTGCGGTCCTTGTAGCGGGAATCGCCGGCCATCCGATATCCGAAATCATAGGCAGGAGCATACTCGTCATACGCCGCGCCGGATGAGCCGTAGCGAGTTTGAAAATCCTTACGGAAATCGTCGCCATAGCTGGTGGCTGCGGCGGTTCCGAGGTTCTCGGTTTGCACCTCGGTCCGGCGCACAGTATCGCGCACCTTCTGCGTTCTCTCGGTGGATTCCTTGCCGATTCGCACCTCTTCGACCACTCGCGCCTGCTTGCTGATAACGGCCTCTTCGGCCATCTCCTTTACTTCAACCGTTTGATCGCGTAAGCCAGCCCGGTCCGCGTCCGTAAGTGGGCGGTCCACCGGCCGGCGCTCGACCGTTACTTTTTCTTCGCGTAGCTGAACGTCTTGCTCCACTGGCTGGTCGATAACACGCGAGTAGACCCGCACTCCACCGCGCTGCACGGTTCGCTTGCCTACCTGCAGCTCCTCTTGCACCACAGGAATCGAGCCCGTTGCCTGGTCGCTGGCCGCAGCAGTCCGGTCGATGGCGCCATACCCGTGCTTGGCCGCGTGTTGGTCGATGTCTATCGCTCCATGGTCGTTCATGATGTCGACAGCTTGATCTCTGGTACCTTCCTCGGTGTCGACAGCTACCACATAGCTCCCTCGCTGGATCGCTTCGGCGTAGCGGCCTCTATCCTCGGCATACTCATCCGTGCTGAAAAGTGAGTGCAGCCAACCCGTGAAGCCGCCGTGATGTTGTGCCGGTGCGCGGCCCGTCAGGCCGGAGCCTCCGGAGGCGGCCTCGCCACCGTAGTTTGCACCGGAGTCAAGATGCACTTGATCCCTGCTGAAGCCGTCCTGAATCAGTTCGTCAACGACCGCCTCGGCGGATCGCTGATCCTCAAATAAGCCCACAATAGTATCGCGGCTAGTGTTCGTCATAGGAAAACTCCTTCAGCTAGTAGACGCCGAATGGAGCCGCCAATTTCTTCCAAATTCGCGGATATTGAGTTGCCGAGCCGTTTTATTTAGCGTCCCGCCAATTTTCGCCGATCCCGGCGTCCACCACGAGCGGAACATCCAACCGGTACACGCTCTGCATCTCGTGCTTCACCACCCTGGCGAGGTCTTCAGCTTCCTCAGGCGGGGCTTCGAACAGCAGTTCGTCATGTACCTGCAGTAGCATCTTGCTCGTCAACCTTCGATTGCTCAACTCCCGATCGATGCGGATCATCGCCAACTTGATCAAATCCGCCGCGGTCCCCTGCAGAGGCGTGTTGACCGCGGTCCTTTCGGCAAAGGAGCGGGCGTTCGGATTGCGAGTGTGCATGTCGGGAATCGGGCGCCGCCGCCCAAACAGCGTTACCGTAACGCCGGATTGCCGAACTTCCGCGATGGTAGCCTGAATCCACTTCTTCACTCCGGCGTAGAGCTCAAAGTAAGCGCGAATGTATTCTTCGGCTTCCTTTCGGTCAATATTGATGGCGGCTGCGAGGCCGAACGGGGTCTGTCCATACACAATCCCGAAATTCACAGCCTTGGCGGCCCGCCGCATCGCCGGCGTTACCATCGGAGGCGGAGTGCGGAACACTTCCGCGGCCGTGCGCGTGTGGATGTCTTCGCCGTTGCGGAAGGCTGCGAGCAGCACGGGATCCTGTGAGAAATGCGCCAGCAGCCGCAGCTCGATTTGTGAATAATCGGCCACCACCAGTTTCCAACCTTCCCGCGGCACAAACGCGGCGCGAATCTCGCGGCCCAGTTCCGTACGGATCGGGATGTTCTGCAGATTTGGATTCGAGGACGAGAGCCTTCCGGTCGCCGCGCCCGACTGGTTGAAGGTGGTATGCAGCCGTCCTGTGTTGGGCTCAATCAGCAGTGGCAAAGCATCCACGTAGGTGCCTTTGAGCTTTGAAAGTTGGCGATAATCCAGCACCTTGCGCGCGATCTCATGCTCGGCAGCCAGCGTTTCGAGAACATCGGCGGCCGTCGAAATCGTCTTGCCCTTTCCATACTTCACCGGAGCGGGCAGGTTCAAATCCACAAACAGCACGTTGCCGAGCTGCTGCGGCGAGTTGATGTTGAACGCCTTGCCCGCCAGCGCGTATATCTCCGAGGACAGCCGCTGCAGTTCGCTATCCATGCGCTCCGATAGCAATTTCAATTGCGCCGGCTCGATCCGGATGCCGTTCCGCTCCATACGCGCCAGCACCGCCGTCAGCGGCAGATCGATCTCGTTGTAGATCTTGCGCAATCCTTGGGTATCGATCTCAGGGATCATCCGTTCCGCGAGCGTGAGTGAGCAGTCGGCCTGCTGTTCCGCGGCCGCGCTCAATTTTCGATCCAGATATTTTTCCGCGAGCACTTCCGGCGAGCAGCCCGACGGATCGGCATTCAGCAGGAACGCATACAGCATCACGTCATGCTCAAACCCCGCCGGTTCGATCCCTCGCGCCCGCAGAGCCACCAACATGGATTTGATGTCATGCGCGATCTTCGGACGCGAGGCATCCTCCAATAGCGGCGCCAATGAATCGAGATATTCGATCGATGTGGCCCGCGCCTCACCCGCCTGATCGGTGATGCCAAGCATGGTGAGTGGCAGATCCCCAGGCGGTGATGTTTGAATGGCGAGGGCGATTGGGCGGTTCCGTTCGGTCAACGCCACCACATACTCGGCCAGCGCCTCGCGGGTTTCGAGCGTCCTGTAGTCACGAGCATGGCTGTCGTCTGTTGGCCCAAGCTCCTTCAGCAGGCTGTAAAATTCCAGCTCCTTGTAAATCGGCTTGAGCGCTGGAATGTCGGCCTCCTGAATAGCGCAGTAGTCCAGCGTCCACTCCACCGGCGCGGACGTGTCGATCGTCGCCAGCCGCTTGCTTAGCAGGATCTGCTCACGATTGTTTAGCAGGCTCTCGCGGTACGTCTTGCGCTCCACCTCGTTGGCGCGTTCAATCGCCGCCTCCACGCTGCCGAAGCGCGTGATCAGGTCCTTGGCGCCCTTCTCTCCGATCCCGGGCGCTCCGGGAATGTTGTCGATCGAATCGCCCATCAACGCGAGCATGTCGGCCACCTGGCTTGGTTTGACTCCCATAAACTGCTCGGCTTCTTCCGGGTCGTACCAGATGTTTTCCTTTACCGGGTTGTACATGTGGACGCGCTCGTTCACCAGTTGCAGCATGTCCTTATCGCTCGATACAATCACGACGTCGATCGAATCGGAAGCCCGCTTGGCAATTGCCCCGATCATGTCGTCCGCTTCAAATCCCTCAAACTCGAGAATCGGAATCCGCAGCGCTTCGAGCAGCCGGCGGATATACGGGATCTGATCGCCCAAATCCGGAGGCATCTCGGCCCGGTTTGCCTTATACTCCGCATAGGTCTCTTCACGGAACGTGCGCCCACTCTCGAACACCGCGGCGATGTACTCCGGCTTGTAAGATGTGGTTAGCTTCCGGATCATGTTATGGAAAATGTAGACGGCTTCGGTAGAGAGCCCGGTGGTGGTCCGCATAGGTGGCGCCGAGCTACGCGCGCGCGCATGATAGGCGCGGAAAATGAAGCCGTACGAATCGATGAGGAACAGGCGGGGACGCTTCAACTGATCAGTGTGGCACAGGCTTTCGAGCCTGTGTGGTTCTTTGAGGGAGACCGTCTAAGTACAACACAGGCAAGAATGCCCGTGAGCCACTGTCGGCGGCCCTGTGGCACAGACATTCTTGTCTGTGTCTGGAGCTTCTACATATTTATCAAGCAGCAGCCGCCTTGATTAGAGCTTCTTCAGTGATTTTGAAGCCGAACGGCGCGAGTAGTTGCTTGTGTTGCGCCATTTCAGTGCGCAGTAGGGTGATCAGATCCAGGCACGAGGGCCGCCTGGCGTTTCGTCGCCACTTGGGAAGAGAGGCGTAAGCAGCACCGCGCTCGGCCC